>JAAXHD010000016.1:0-4057 GCA_012271015.1 Candidatus Poribacteria bacterium
TTATACCGTTGACGTTGCCACTCATGAAAATATACATGCACTTGCCATATATCGTCAAGCAAGTTGCCAAGCCGAATACAATTGGATTGATCATAAAACGGATATTTGTAGGTTTTCATGGTATATCACACATCACACCTTTAACCCCGTTGAAGTGGGTTGGCAGACGCACAATCAAGCGATTGTGCTTCAACTGTCTGCCAGTGTGATACTATTAATTATCCCATCATTAAACCCGAATGTCAAATGTTTTTGGGAGTTTTGGTTCTTTCCAAGAGGGCGAAATTTCATCCCAAACCTAAAGGATTGCGCTTTCATTTCGGAAAGTCCCGTAAAAAATAAAATGTTTACATATTCCTGAAGATCTATGACAAAAAAATCTTTCTATCTCTATATCCTCGTCCTATTTGTAAGTTCGCAATTTGTTTTTGCCCAAACCAATTCGGACGATTTTCCTTACATCACTGACACACCGGGAGAACTGATCGTACGTTTACATCCGGATGCGTCCGGTGAGCAACTCGAAAAGTTGAGTAAACGGTTCGGTGCGGTATCTGTTTTCCCCATTTTCCCCGCTATTACGCCTGGCGGACAACACCCTCGGCTCCGTCGCACTTATCTAATTCGATTTCCAAAGGGTCGGAAATTGGAGACGTTAAAGCGATGGTATGAACGACACACTGCGATTGAGGCGGTTGAGATGAATCGCCTTAACCAACCCTGTGCAGGAAGTGCTCCAAACGATCCAAATTATGCGGGGCAATGGAATCTGTCTGTCCTAAATATACCGCACGCATGGGATATAGAACGAGGAAAACCGCAAATAACAGTAGCGGTCGTTGATAGCGGGATTGCGACCCAACACCCTGAATTTCGTTCGCAACTTTGGGAAAACGTCGGTGAGATTCCGAGAAACGGCATTGACGATGACGGCAACGGCTACGTTGACGACAAAAACGGTTGGGATTTCAGCGATGCCCCGACCCTTCCCGGCAGTGGCGATTGGACAGTCCGCGATAACGACCCTGACGATGAAACAGGACACGGGACACACGTCTCGGGTATCATCGCTGCGAAGGCGGACAACGGGCTTGGCATCGCCGGGATCGCGCCACATTGCCGTTTGATGCCCCTTAGAGCCGGTTTCAAATATGGAGGTGGGACTTATCTTCAGAACGACGATCTCGCCGCGGCTATTGTTTACGCCGCAGACAATGGCGCACAGGTAATTAATATGAGTTGGGGGGATACGGTGCGTGCCTTCATCATAGAAGATGCCATAGAATACGCTTACCATCGTGGATGTGTCTTGGTCGGTGCCGCTGGCAATTCGGCGGCTGCCGGTTCTTACTATCCTGCCGCTCTTAAATCTGTTATTTCCGTTGCGGGGCTTGGACAGGAAAATCAGTTATATGGCAGTTCCAATTTTGGTGCTACAATTGACATCGCCGCGCCCGGCGAAGAAATTCTCAGCACAGCTCTTAACGGGGAATACCAAAAAAGAGATGGTACGTCTATGGCGGCGGCGCATGTCTCTGGTGTTGCAGCTCTCGTTTTGTCCGGCAATCTGCATGTCACTAACATAGAAATTCAAGAGAAACTGATTACTACTGCAAAACCGCTTTTTGTTACTGAACTCGTTGGCGCAGGTTCACTGGATGCATACGCTGCACTCGCGGCTTCAACACCCCTTATCGCGGAAATTGATGCCCGACGAATACCCATAGCCCTTGATAATGTTGAATTCGTAGGTTTCTCTGGGGGGTACGTGCGGTATAGTCAGCTCGCAACAGATTTTATTATTGATGAAATTGAAATCATTGGGAGTGCAGGAGGAGTTGGGTTTTCTGAGTACTGGCTGGAGTATGGCATCGGCGAAGTCCCGGATTTATGGTACCCCTTGGGAACTGTGCAAGCTGAACCGAAGTTTAATGCATGTCTACACAAGTGGAATACCTCAACTTTAGCGGAAGGCAGGTATACGCTGCGGCTGAGTGTTAAAGCCGAAAGTGGAGACATCAAGAGAATCAAGATAGTTGTTGACGTGGATCACACGGAACCTTTTATTATAAAACATGAGGCACAACCGTGGTTTGCGGGAGACAAATTCAATTCAGTGGTGATGTGGAGAACGGAAGCATTAACTACAGGTAAAATTGAAATTTTTAAGAGAAACGGAAGTGTCAATGGAACTATCCATTCCGACACACAGAATCATATCCATGTAGGAACCGAGGATTATTTGGAAATTCTATATCTTGATAGAACTATTCATTCCGACGCAGAGAACCTGCTCCATTTCGCCAACATGTCAGATTTGGGCGAACCACCGGGGACTTATTTGTACCGATTAGTGGTGCAAGATAGTGTCGGACACCTGCAGATTGATGACAACAACGGCAGATTATATCAAATTGAGGTGAACGATACCCCGATTGATGTATCGCATCTCTTGCAAGTTTCATCAATTAAGAGGGGATTGCACGCTATCGCCTCACCGGTGGATATAAACAGAAATGGAAAATTGGAATTTTTCGGCGTTGAAATGGAAACCGGCACGGCACAAATTCTTGAGATAGCGGATAATGGAACATATCATCAGATTTTTTCATACACCGAATCGTTGTGGCCCTGGGCGACGGCAGATACAGATAACGATGGACTTATAGAAATATTATGCAATGCTTCGGGTGCGACATTTTTGCTGGAGCAACCCGCACAAGGCGCGCTTCCAACGGAACGCGTCTGGGAGGTGCGTGGGCAGTGGAGTCGGACAATTGCAGATGTCGATGCAGACGGTACGCCTGATATCTTTGCGCGTGATGATGTCACAAACGCCATTTCGGTATACGAGGCGGTAAGGGATAACGATTATCAACTTGTTGCTACCCTTGAAAGCCCAATGTGGGGAAACAACGGGATTAGCCCGAATTTCGCTACAGGCGATTTTGATGGCGATGGACAGACAGAGATTTTAGCCGGGGACAACGATGGCTATGTATTCATACACGAGGCGACTGGAAACAACCAATACAGACAGACATGGATAAGCAGGCTTTCTGAAGGTACTCCACAACTCTTTGCAGCGGGGGATATGGACGGTGATGGAAACGCCGAGTTTGCTATCTGCGCCAAAACGGGGAACTGGGTTGGAACCACGGAACTTGATATTCGTTACCATCACTGGCTTTTAACGATTTTCAAATCAGACGGTAATGATATCTATCGTGCTGTCTGGACGCAGCGCATCCGTGACGTATGGGATGGCGGAAATGGGATGACGATTGCGGACGCCAATAACGATGGACGTAATGAACTTTGCATCGCCGCTCAGCCGAACTTCTACCTCGTGCAGTATGACGGAATAGACTATCGACCTATCTGGCACCACACGGCGACAAGTACTTTCAATCCGATTGTGGTTGACCTAAATGGCAATGGGGCAAAGTCCCTGCTGTTTAACAGTAATAACGCCTTGACCGTTTTTCAAATACCTACATCTGCAACTTCGCAGTTGAGGGTTCTGCCCAGTCCACCGTGGGGAGTTACGGCAAAACCGATTGATGAACGTTCTGTTCATCTGACTTGGCGGAAATCGAAGGATGCAGTAACGTATACCCTCTATCGCGGAGAACATGAGAATTCACTGGAGAAGATCCGTGATAAGGTTCGGGAAACGCATTTTACGGATACTGGACTTACCACAGAACAAATCTACTGGTACGCAATCGCTTCTCAGGATTCAAGCGGTTCGTTTTCAAAGCAATCCACATCGGTATCTGTCGTGCCAACCCAACGACCACGCTTGCATGCCGCTGTGCCTTCACCACCGAATCAACTTTTGTTGAAGTTTGACAAACCGATGGGTATTTCTGCCGCACACGCGGGTCGTTACCGTCTGCACAAGCTCGGAAACGCGGGAAACGGTTCAGAAAGTTACACGCCGCACTCGGCGATCCTTGACCAAGGGGGTAAACGAGTTGTCCTGACATTCTCTCCAAAAGTCTTTCGCACGGGCAATCGTTATCAGATTGAGGCATTTCAACTTTCGGATATA
>JAAXHD010000016.1:4135-8921 GCA_012271015.1 Candidatus Poribacteria bacterium
ATTTCCTCGGACGGAACATGGGAGGGACAGAAGGATTTGGGAGCTCTCTGGTAGTGTCAGCAGTGGTGTCTATATCTATGTCCTTTCATCTGAAGAGGGGCGGCGCGTCGGTAAATTTTCTGTGATCCGATAGAATGGCTTTCAGCAGTCAATTAAGAGGATATCGTCTAAAAAGCACCTCTTTACTGATGGCTATTTTGCCGTATTGAGCGGTACAAAAGCCGGGTTAAGTTTGAACACGTTTCGGATCGCTTTTATTGCCTTCTTCCGTTCGTTGGCTTTTAGCGCAACCTGTGCGAGATGATAATGAGGCTCGACGGCATCCCTCTGTAGATCAATGGCACGTTCTAAAGTTTTCATCCCTTTGTTCACTTGTCCCCGCTTCGATAAAATCCAACCAAGCGTGTCGTGATAAGCCCCGACATCTGGGTTCAACGTTACGGCTGTATAGGCTAATGCTTCGGCGAGCCGTAGACTGGGCGATGTCCGCAAAATAGAATTTGAGGACGACGGGTACGAAACTTGAGAGTTGTTAATACTTGCAGGTAAATGGTTCGGATAATTATCTGCATAAAGGCGTGCGAGATTGTTGTATGCCTCACCATATTTCGGGGCGAGATGTATCGCCTTTTCGTAGGAACTTTGCGCTTCCAGCGCACATCCAAGTTTCATATACGCTATGCCAAGGATATTGTAAGTTTCATAGTCGCGTGTTGTCCCTTCTCCTACCGACGTAAACGGATAGACTCCGACAAGTGAAGCTTCAGCGGCAAACACATCAGGGTTTTCATTCTCTCTCGCTTCTAAAAACAACTCATACGCTTCAACGGCAAGCGCGTACTGGCCTTCCTTAAAGTACGCAAATCCGAGTTTCCTATAGAAACTAATCGGGAGAGCACCGAGTCCTCTACTCAACTCATACGAATTAATGGCTTTTCTATAATATCCTTCCTGAATGTAGAAATCACCTTCCGCCAATGAGCGTTTTACCAACTCCGGTAGTTCACTGATAGAAAGCCCAAAACGAGAGAGTGGACTTAACTCTATTCTTGTGTGTTTCTGATACTGAGTGAAGGCGATTGTAACGATAACGAGAACAGCCCACAATATCAGATAGACGCGCGTTCGTTGTATCCATTGCTTGGAGAGATACCTGCCAGGATGTATGAGGGTCAGGAAGAAGTTCGTCGGTTCAAGGGCAGTGCTCTCTGGATCATACGGGACAGTGGTAGCGTTGGGTGCTAACACCGGAAGATTAACAGACGAACCGGCAAGGCGGGATGATCGGGCAATAGATTCCGCTAAATCGTTTATCTCTTGATCTTCTTTCTCTCGTTGTGCGGTTTCTGTATCGGTTATTGAAGTATCTGTAGGTTCAATCAGTTCATTGTCGAACTGCACATAATCCGTGCCGGTAGGGGCTGGGTTGTCCTGCCCGGACACGTCATCTACGGATTCCGTGTCCTCCGTAAAATCGACCCATTCATCCGCGGACTCTTTATAATCCGGTATATCCGTTATCTCTTCTGCATTTGACTCCGTTACTTCGTCTGGATCACCAGAAGTTGGAGTCGCTTGGAAATCTTCCGCACTATCAGAAAGGACGTTTGACTCAGATTCTACGACATCTTTTTCTGGAGTGGTTTCCGTATCTGTGAGAGCTTCTGTTGCAGACGGTTCATCTGTCTCTATCCGCTCATGATGCAGTTCAGGTTCAGACGGTTCTGCGGATGCGGAAATGTCACCATTGGCATAACGCGCCTCAATTCGAGTTATGCTTTTCTTCACTTCGATCCGTGTGAGCATAGGAGCAACAGTCCGAAGCGATTCGAGTATAGGAAACGCATCGGGTGTAGCCAACTCTCCAACGGCTTCAAGCATTGCCCAAAGCGTTAAATCGTTTGATTCCACCTGTAACGCTTCAAGTAACGGTTGCGCAGCTCGAATCGCGTCCATTTGCCGAAGTGCCATCGCGGCTTCGCGCCGTATCATCGAATCTGAATCAGTAAGTACCTCAATGAGGGATCCAATTCCCTGTGAACTACCCTGCGAGACAAGATTCACAATAGCACTGCAGCGGACAATGCTCGGTTGCGTTGTGTCCGTTAAATTCTGGATGAGCTGCTCAAAAGATAACATGATTTTTTAGGCAAATTAAACCCTATTACTATTCTTAATAAATTATCCCAGTTAATAAAACGATTGTTACAGAAAAAGGGTTTCAAGCCTGATATTGGTTATCAGTTATCAGTTGTTGGTTAAAGAGGTCCTCGTTTAACAAAAGTCTCTTGTTACCGGTAACCGAAAACCGTAAATCGAAAACCGTTTGACATTTTACAGAAAACTCCGTATCATAAAATGTATATCTTTTTATAAACATCGGAGCAATTTATGAGAAACAGATTTTTTACACGGGTTCTCTTATTCACTCTTCTAATATCGCTACTTGCGGGGTTCTCCCCAATCCTTGCTGATTCACACCTAAAACGCGGCGGCACCCTAATATTCGGACGCGGCGGCGACTCTGTGGGATTAGATCCGGCACTTGAGGAAGATGGAGAATCCTTCAAAGTTTGCGATAATGTCTACGATACGCTCGTCCAATACAAAGATGAAAGCACTGAGCTTGAACCCAGTCTCGCTATGAGTTGGGAAAGTTCAGAAGATGGTTTAATATGGACATTTCACCTTCGGAGAGATGTAATTTTCCATGACGGAACCCCTTTCAACGCCGAAGCCGTTCTCTTTTCCCTTAACCGACAGCATGATGAGACACATCCGTTCCATAAAGTTGGTGGTAGCTATATTTACTGGATAGCAACTGGCTTGGCAGAGATTGTGGACAAAATTATCGCCCTTGATGACTATACGGTTCAAATTCACCTTAAAACGGCTTATGCGCCCTTTATTTATACGATTGCCATAACCCCTTTCTCCATTGTTAGCCCAACAGCAGTGAAAAAATGGGGCGATGAATTTTCCAATAATCCTGTTGGCACAGGTCCCTTTAAGTTCGTGCAATGGGATAGGAAAGACAAAATCGTACTTGAGGCGAACGACACTTATTGGGGCGGACCTCCTGTATTAGATAGAGTCATTCTTCGCTCTATTCCTGATAACTCCGTGCGACTGATTGAACTTCAGCAAGGTAGTATCCACGTGATGGAGTTCCCAAATCCGGACGATTTGCAACAGATTCAGGATGACGATGCACTGGAGTTGTTATCGCAACCCGGCATGAGCATCGGTTACTTGGCGATGAATATGGATAAACCGCCTTTCGACAATCTCAAAGTACGACTCGCAATTAACCACGCTATCAACAAATCAGCAATTATTGAGCACCTATATCAAGGTTTAGGGATTCCAGCGAAGAACCCGATTCCACCGACACTCTGGAGTTATGATGATTCAATAGAGGATTACAGTTACGACCCAGAATTGGCGAAGAAGCTTCTCGCTGAAGCAGGATATCCGGATGGATTTGAGACAACGCTCTGGGCATTACCCGTTCCACGTCCCTATATTCCTGATGGACGCGCCCTTGCAGAGGTCCTCCAATCCGAACTCCGAAATGTCGGAATTGAGACCAAGATCGTCACCTTTGACTGGGGGACCTATCTTGAGAAAACAAAAAATGGTGAGCACGACATCGCGATGTTAGGATGGAGTGCCGACCTTGGAGACCCTGATAACTTCCTCTACTTTCTCCTCAGTAAATCGTCAGCAGAGAAGCCCGCTGGAAATATCGCTTTTTATCGGAGCGATGAGATGCAAGCCGTTTTAGAACAGGCGAGGGCAACCGGGGATCGGGAAAGGCGAGTCTCACTCTACCAAGAAGCGCAGCGAATCTTCCACAAAGATATACCATGGGTCCCATTAGCGCATGCAAAACAGATTTTAGTCATTAACAAAAAGGTCAAAAATCTCAAACTTCAACCGTTGAATTGGAAATACTTCCGCCAAATTTGGATCGAGGAATAACTATGGACAAATCCGTATTTCGCGTGGGTGTCACGCGTGACTTTTTAGGACCCGATGGCACCTGCGATTTAGACGACATCGCCGGGCCTCTTTTTGACAAAGCAGGTCTGCACTGGGAATATATTGCAGAGAATACACCGGTGTTACAAGCTGAGCAGGTGCAGGATTATGATGCCCTCTTAGTATTGGGCGCGGGGATCACGGCAGGGACGTTCACAAACGCTGACAAGTTGGCTGTCATTGCCCGCTTCGGTGTCGGGTATGATAAGGTGGACGTTGGAGCTTGCACCGAAAACGGTGTATTGTTAACAATCGCCCCTGATGGTGTTCGCCGTCCTGTTGCCACCTCTATTATGACCTTTGTCCTGTCGTTGGGTCACCAGTTGTTGATAAAGGATAGACTCATCCGTGCGGGTGGTTGGAGAAACACACAAAACTATCGGGGGATGGGATTAGTCGGTAGAACACTTGGGCTTGTCGGCATGGGCAATATCGGAAAAGAGGCGTTTAAACTAGCGAAACCTTTCGGGATGCGCCACATCACCTACGACCCGTATGTGACATCTGCTGACGCGGCAGAAGTAGGTGTCAAACCCGTCGATCTGGATACCTTGATGCGAACCGCCGATTTTGTGTGCGTCTGCTGTCCATTAAACGAGGAGACGCGCGGACTCATTGACGCGAGATGTATCGGGTTGATGAAACCGACGGCGTATCTGATTAACACCGCACGCGGTCCAATCGTTGACCAGAGAGCACTCACAGAAGCACTTCAGAATCGACGAATTCAAGGGGCAGGACT
>JAAXHD010000240.1:0-1575 GCA_012271015.1 Candidatus Poribacteria bacterium
CTGAATGACCTCGCGCGGTTTTGCGGCTGCAACCCAACCCTCCGCAGCGATGAGATAGACATCGTCCTGCATGACCGCGTCCCAATAGTCCATGAGTTTCTGATACACGTCGTATCGGTCAAGGAGTGGCAGCCCCGTGAACCGATCCAATAGGTCTTCCGACAGCGTGCGAATGATCTCTCTGGGGGATGTGTCAATCTCAATACCTATCAGAAGGGGTTCGTGTGTCTTTCGCCACGTCTCAAAGACGGCATTGACCTGCTGTTGGTAAGCATTGAATTCGGGATGCGTGAGGATCCTCGTTTTTACCTGTTGCGTTTCCACGAGCGGATCACTGTATCCTGGTCTACCGTTGGCTTTAAATAGAGCGTTGCGGAGTGTCGGAAAGACTCTCCAATAGGTGCTGAGTGCATCGATGTCGGTGTCGGGGATACCGCCGTTGAGATGTGCGCTAAGGTCGTGAAGGTCTTCGGGTTCACTGGCATCGATATAGCGCGGGATATTGAGGTTATAGTCGTTGGCTGCGTCGGCAATTTCAGAGAGCGGCACCCTGCGCGAGTAGCGCGATATTTCCTCTTGGGCATTGAAGACCGAGACGATTTTGTGGATGTCTTGGGCGCGGAGTCGGTTTTTATTGCCGTCCTTGAGGAACCCTGTGCTGGCATCTATCATGAAGATCCCGTTCCGATCATGAGCGTCCTCTTTATCAATCACGAGGATACAAGCAGGGATCCCAGTGCCGTAGAACAGATTTGCGGGTAGCCCGATGATGCCCTTGATATAACGGCGTCGGATAATTTCCCTGCGGATGTCTGCCTCTCTGTTGCCGCGGAACAGCACACCGTGAGGCAGAATGATTGCACCTTTGCCCCTACTTTTGAGCGACATAATGAAGTGGAGCAGGAAAGCGTAATCGCCATTTTTGGCGGGCGGGACACCGTATTCAAAACGGTTGTAAACGTCGTTATTGGGGTTGAGTCCATTCGTCCACGCTTTGTCAGAGAAAGGCGGATTAGCGACAGCGAAATCGAAGGTTCTGATCCTATCATTGTCTGTGAAATCGGGTGCGGCGAGCGTATTACCGTGGCGTAGGTCGGCGGTCTCGTTGTCGTGGAGGATCATGTTCATACACGCGAGGGCGTAGGTAGCGTTGTCCTTTTCCTGTCCATAAATACTCAACCCGCGGGGCGCGATATCCGCCGCCTGGAGCAGTAGCGAACCGGAGCCGCAAGCGGGATCGTAAATCGTTTCATCTTGTTGCGTGTCGGGACCGATACCGATGATCTGTGCCATGATGCGGGAGACTTCAGTGGGTGTGTAGAACTGACCTTTGCTTTTGCCGGATTCGGTAGCGAAGTGCCGCATGAGATATTCATACGCATCGCCTAAGAGGTCGTCCCCTTCCACCCGGTTCGCACGGAAATTGAGGCTCTCGAAGATGGCAACGAGTTTTGTGAGTCGATCCTGCATCTCTTTGCCTCTGCCGAGTTTACTGTCGTCGTTGAAATCTGCCTGATCGATGATGCCCTTGAGGTCGTTCTCCTCGGCGAGCCTTCCGATGATTTTGTTAATTTT
>JAAXHD010000240.1:1606-4848 GCA_012271015.1 Candidatus Poribacteria bacterium
TCTTTATATTGGGAGGCATCCATCCCGCCGCGGAGTTCGTCGCAGCTCTGCCAGAGCGAGGCGTAGAGCTGTGATTTCTTTAGCGCCATGTTTGATTCCTTTCTTAGAGTATTGGGGGAAGTATACCAAAGGCGACCGATTCAGTCAACAGATTTAGGATGGTGTTAGGGAACCATTCAGTTTTCGGTTTTCTGATTGTTTTGAGCAGAGTATCGCGACCGGGAGGGCGCTCCTACAGTAGGGGACTCAAACAGAATCGTGTATAATTATCGATCTTCCCGCCAAGACCCCATCCTTTAACTTGGGGATATAGACGGGCGTTGGGTTTTGTAGTCCAAAAAAGTTTGACATTCAGTGTTAAATGTGATATAACTAAGAGTATCAAGTTGGACCGACATGTATAGCGTTACCGCTTGGTAACGTGTCGGTCCCACCCACTATACAGGGGTTAAAGACTTGATACTTGATAAACCATGAAAACCAATAAGTATAAGTTTGGCGATCAATCCAATTGTATTCGGCTTGGGAATTTGCTTGACGATATGTGGCAAGTGCATGCGTATTTCCATAAATGGCAACGTCAGCGCTATAAGGACGGACTGCCTTATGCCAACCATATACTTTCCATAAACACCGTGAGTTTCACGGAAATATCAGTCGTATCACGATTAAACGTGATAACTGCGGTGATTATTGGTTGTATATAATCACCGATTTTGTGGATACCAAATTTCTGTCAACAACGGGTAAAAGTGTTGGGGCAGATTTCGGTATGAAAGACGCATATTTGACCCTGAGCACGGGTGAGAAGAAACAACACCCACAACCGCTGAAATCTAACTTGAACAAACTGCGAACCCTCAACAAAAGCCTGAGCCGTAAGCAAAAAGGTTCTAACGGTTGGTGGCGTTGTGTGAGGCAAATCGTACGGCTCTACAGACGGATTAGCAATCAACGCAAAGATTTTCATTGGCAACTCGCCACCGAACTGTGTAAGAAGTTTGATACGATTGTCATTGAAACCTTGAACCTTGCGGGCATGAAACGCTTGTGGGGACGCAAAGTCTCCGACCTCGCCTTCTACCAGTTTGTTGAGATATTGAAGTATAAGTGTATCAAACATGGGCGTAAGTTGCTCCAAGTCGGTCAATGGACTGCTACAACGAAACCGTGTAGCGACTGTGGGTTTCATAACGAAAACCTAACACTAAATGATAGGCAGTGGAGGTGTCCCGACTGTGGTTCACACCACGATAGAGACGTAAACGCTGCGATAAACATTTTGCGAGCAGGGATACCCGTGACCTAAGCACGATATGCCTGAGACTCGCTTCAGAGTTTCAGGGAATTGCCCGCTGGTGGAGCGACAGTTAGACGGTGGACTTTTTGAGAAAACCGCAGTCGCTATGAAACCGAAGCCCCGCGCTTTAGCGCGTGGGTGGTATCACCAATCTTCATCAAAGAACGGTGTGCTCGGGTAGCTATAGACGTTGCCTTCGTAGTTGCGGAGTTGAATCTCGTCCTCGTCGAAGGCGACAATTGGATCGGGGATCAGGGCAATTTTTCCACCTCCACCCGGAGCATCTACAACATAATGCGGCACACCTAACCCAGAGATATGTCCACGCAACGCGGCGACAATGTCTAAACCTGTCTGTACGGCTGTCCGGAAATGATCGGTACCGACGATGAGATCGGCTTGATAGATATAGTACGGCTTGACTCGGATACGCAACAGTCCTTTCATCAGTTCCACCATCACATCGGGATCGTCATTCACGCCTTTCAGGAGCACTGCCTGGTTACCAAGGGGTATCCCCGCATCGGCTAACATGCCGCATGCCTTCTCGGTTTCGGGTGTAATTTCGCGTGGATGGTTGAAGTGGGTATTAATATAGAAAGGATGGTGCTGTTTCAGAATCGCACACAACTCTGGTGTGATACGTTGGGGCAACGTTACCGGGACGCGTGAACCGATCCGAATGATTTCCAGATGTTGAATCGCTCGGAGTCCTCCGACGATCATGTCAATTTTTTTATCCGTCAACATGAGCGGGTCACCACCGGAGATAATGACATCACGGATCTCTGGGTGCGCTTGAATGTAGGCGAGTCCTCTCTCAACGTTATCTTCGGAGATGGAGTGTGGGTCCCCGACTTTCCGTTTACGGGTACAGAAGCGGCAATAGATTGGACACATATAATTGACGTAGAAGAGCGCACGGTCGGGGTATCGATGCGTTACGTTTGGCACTTCACTGTCATCTTCTTCGTGCAGTGGATCCTCTACGCCGGTACTCATCAATTCTCTTGGGTCGGGAACGACCTGTTTCCAAATCGGATCACCGGGTTCTTCTATGAGGCTTAGGTAATAGGGGTTGATGCGGATCGGGAATTCTTTGTGAATGCGCCGCATTTCTTCCAAATCAACATCAAATGCAGCAGCAAGTTTTTCTGGCGTGTTGACAGTGTCTCTGACGAGACGTTTCCATTCATCCATATATTGTGTCCATCCTTTCCAAATTTCCGCGCGAATACGTGTTGTGCTGTCGGTGTGATGTCCTAAGAAATACTACGGTGCGACTGTATAATTTTCGATCGTCACTTTGGTCATGACATCACGTTCACGGAGTGCGTCTACCACATCCAGTCCTTCAATAACTTTCCCAAATGTGGTGTAGTTGCCGTTTAGATGGGCATAAGGTGTTGGATCTGAACTGATACAGATATAAAATTGGCTTCCCGCAGAGTCAGGATTTTGTGTCCGTGCCATCGCAACAACACCCTTGTCATGAACTGGCATCTTGTCCCGAAGTTCTGGATCTTGGAACTCACCGGGGATTGTCCATCCAGGTCCACCTCTACCTGTTCCCTCTGGATCACCGCCTTGGATAACAAAACCTGGAACGTATCGATGGAAGATCACACCATCGTAGTATCCTGCTTCGATCAGTCTCGCAAAATTCTCTACGGTGGTTGGAGCAGCTTCCGGATAAAGTTCAATAATGATGTTTCCTTTTTCAGTTTCAATCGTTACATTAGGCAGTTCATTATTATTGCATGAAACAACTGCCGCGAAAAACGCGCCTAATAGACTAAATCGCATAATTTGAGTGTGAAAAATCGGGGATCTTCACGCATTCCTTTTTGGATTTTATCATAAATTTTCCGACGAACATCCGTTTAATAAATAGGTTGTGCATAAACTACGTTCTCGTCGAAGGTGCAAAGTTAGTATACAT
>JAAXHD010000240.1:4870-8255 GCA_012271015.1 Candidatus Poribacteria bacterium
AAAACTGGAACGATTTGCAACAGGCACGTAAAAACCTATTTCTGACAGAAAAAATATGGAGTTACTCACTACAGGAGATTCCCTTGACACTGCCCGTCGGACATGTTACGCTATTAATGTAGGAGGTGATTGCAATGCAAAGCATCTCAACGGAAAATCAAAAAACACGCGAACTCTTTGCGGCACTGAAGCTGCTATCGCCAGGGACTTATCTGAGGGAAGGTATCGATTATATCCTCGAAAGTAGAATCGGAGGGCTTATCGTCTTGGGCGATACACCGGAGATTCTGGAGTTGACGGAAGGCGGCTTCCGGATTAATTGCGCCTATACACCGACACGTTTATATGAGTTGTCGAAAATGGATGGAGCAATTATTCTTTCCGAGGATATAAAACGCATCGTGCGCGCAAATGTAACGTTGAGAACGAGTCCGACGATTTCCTCTAATGAAACGGGACTCCGCCACCGCTCGGCAGATAAATTTGCGAGAGAGACTGAGCATATTGTCCTCGCGGTGTCCCGAAGCCGAAATACGCTCACCCTATATCTCAAAGATCAGCACTATATTTTTCGAGAACGTCCTACATTACTGCCCGACGAGAATCAACGATGCTCGTCCTGACGCAGCACCTCAAAGCACTACAAAATACCGTGTAGGTAAGAGAAAAATAAGGAAAAGGAGTTACAAATGAAACGGTTCATCGCTTTATCACAGAAGAGTAACGTCGCACCCGGTAAGATTTTATTCATTGGGATGCTTCTTGTTTCGTTCGGTTTAGTAGGCTGTAGCGGAAAACTCGGAAGAATCGAAACATCAGCAGTTGACACAGCGATCGCCGACGCTGAGGCGGCTATTGCAGCGGCAGCGGCTGTTGATGCACCGACGCTCGCATCTGATTTGTTTGAGACCGCGGAAACCAACCTTGCGTCTGCAAAAACAGCACTCAAGGAAAAGAAGGGAAACGAGGCACTCCGCCTCGCGTATCAAGCGATAGCTGATGCCACGTTGGCACAAACGCATTCCATGAATATCACTAAAAACTCGGAACTGAATGCATCTATACTCCAGAGGACAGCTGAAACGGAATCACTCCGCGAGACTGTCAACAGTAAAAAGGAAGAACTCGCAGGGCTTCACTCCGAGATGCAAGACATTCAGAACGATCAGAAGCAACTAAAACAGACCGTTCGGAATCTCCAGAAAGAGAATCGTGAGTTGGGCGATACACGGGCAGCCTACGGGGAACAGGTCGCACAACTCTCTGATACATTAGAAGAGATTCGGGGACGTGCTGGAAGAGCACAAACTGAGATCCGTAATTACGGTAGAGAGGTCGCAGAACTCCGTCGGAAACTTGAAGTTGCTGACAGAAGGGTGAAAGAGGAAGGGTATCAGAAACGAGCCGTTATCGCTGAAATAGATTCTCTTAGGAGACAACTCCGCGAACAGGCGCAAATCTATACTGAGAAGCTCGCAGAAGCCAACCAGCAGAATGCAGGGGCAAAGCATGCGGAATATCTCAAACAGAAAGCACAAGAGGCGCGAGCGTATGTTGCCAGTCAACCTCCGCTCCACTCTGTGAAGACGGGGCGCATTGCCCTCTCAGCAGAACAGATTGCAGCCGGTAAGATGGCACTCGGTAATTGGGAGCGCGCATGGTATGCGAACAACCTCAATGGACATCTGGCACACTATGAACCTAATATTATTGCCGATAAAGTCGTGATTCGCGAGAGTAAAGAACATCGCAGTAAACTTGATCTTCAGCAACTTGAAGCGGATCTACACCAGATGAGTGCTCACGCGTGGAACAAAGCGAAAGCCGATACCGAGGTCGAAGGAGAAAGCGTCATCGGTATCCATCGACTGACCCGCTTAGCGACACCAGCTGCGGACGAAAACGCAACAGCACTCTACAATATTTGGATTCGCGAAGTCTGGATGCATCAAGTTGGTAACGACTGGAGAATTCATCACGAAATCTGGCAAATCTATGAGAACGTCCCAAATTTTTAAGGGTTATCGGTTTTAACCATCAGTTCGCGCCTTTGAAAGATGCGGAAGACGAGTTGATGGTTAAAGGTATGAGGTGTCGGTTAAAGAGAGATGTGTTAACCGAAAACCCATAACCGATAACTATTCTGCGGAGGTTAAATTGTGAACGACACACAGAACCGGCAAAACAGCCAAAAGAAATTCACTATACCCCGGAACCTGCTGTGGGGTGGTGCGATTGCGGCAATCGTCATCGCTTTTGTTCTATTCCTTGTGATCTTCATGAGTTCCAGTGAGACCCCTACAGCCTTTTTGGTGAAGTGGAAAAGCGCACTCGAATCTGGTGATGAGAAAAGGTATGAAGCACTCTGGGTGAAAAGTGCACGCCAACGTCCTGGTATGGGCTATCAGGAGACAGTGAGACTCTTTAGAGATAATGTAGATTTTGAAGTTGACCTTGGCGGTGCGAGTCAACCCTATCGAGTCCCCCGCTATACAAACCGCTTCCGGATCGAAGGGATTCCACTCACGGCTTATTACCCGGGCGAAGCGCAACAGCAACTACGAAATCTTGTTATAGAAAAGAAAGGGATTATTCAACAGCGGTGGAAAATTGTCCAGGAGGAGGTAGTCGGTAGTGAATTCGCGCCCACAGTGTCAACGCCTCCTACGCAGCAAACTGGGATTACAGAACAGCCTAAGAGTCCTGTAGCACCCCTTGTGATGGCTTGGAAGGGTGCCTTGGAATCCCAGGATTTAAAGGCGTATACCGACCTATGGGATAAATCTGCCCGCAAAAGACGAGCCGCGAGTTTTGCGCGTGCTAAGGACATGATGTCGCAAACCCATATCGTGGATCTCACTGGAGCCGTGTATACGGCTGTGCCACGACACAAAAACCGACACTTAGTTGATAACATTCAGGTAACTTTGCAAAATGGGGGCGATACCATTGAGACCCACACCCGCACGCTTACTGTTGAGAAAAAAGGGTTTTTCAGACGTAGATGGAAACTCATAAACGATCAGATCAATGTCGTGTCTGATGCTATCGCACTCGCACCGGATGTGCCTGCGGTGGATACTGTCTCTGGCGAAGCGTCTGGCGGCACTTTCGATGGGAATGCTCCATTGGATACGCACCTCAAGGTAAGACAGGTGTTGGGAAAATGGCAGGCGGCATGGGAAGAAAAGGACCTCAATACCTATATGTCTATCTATTCGGATGAAGCGCAAATTACCCGTGTGAATGTCCGAGGTGGAAAGGAAACTTCGGTTTATCTTACAAAAGGACAACTCCGTGCCAAGATGAAGAAACTCAACACCATGTACGCTGACATTCAGGTCTCTATCTCTAACTTGCAGGTTAACGGAGATCGGGCAGTTGC
>JAAXHD010000240.1:8375-12029 GCA_012271015.1 Candidatus Poribacteria bacterium
TATCAGGGGGACTTTAAGAGGGAATGCGTCCGTCCTATCGATAACTGATAACCCTAAAATGTACACCGAGTACCAGACCAAACGCAAAATCGAGTTTGTCGATACTGACATGGCAGGCATCGTCCATTTTACACGATTTTTTGTCTTTATGGAGACTGCGGAACACGAATTCCTACGGAGCTTAGGTACAAGTGTCGCAACCGAATGGAACGGGAATAAGATCGGATGGCCCCGACTCGCAGCTTCGTGTGAATACTTAAACCCGCTCCGATTTGAAGATGAAGTGGACATTCACCTCCAAGTTACCAAAAAAGGGACGAAGTCCCTTACCTACCAATTTTATTTTACGCATCAAGGAAAAGACATCGCTCGTGGGCAAATGACGACGGTTTGTTGTATAACCAACCCCGGTGAAAAATTACGCGCAATTCCTATTCCAGATTTCATTGCAGATCAGATTTTTTAATTATTCCTTCGGTTATGGAACGCAACCGAGGAGTCATCAATAAAAAAAATGCTGAAAGTATCCAATGTATCCAAAGACTATGGGGCAGTCCAGGTTCTACGGGATATTTCGTTTAATTTCACGAGTGGAACGTCTGTTGCCATTACGGGTCCCTCTGGCTCCGGCAAAAGCACACTTTTACACATCATCGGCACCTTAGAAAAACCCACTGCTGGACAGGTTGAGATTAACAACACCGATCCATTTACGCTCTCTGAGCCCGAACTGGCGCGCTATCGCAACGCCGACATCGGATTCGTATTTCAAGATCATCATCTGCTTCCGCAATATTCCGTGCTTGAGAATGTCCTCGTCCCTACGTTCGCCTTCAAGCAGGAACCTGATGCGACCCAACGGGCGCATGAACTCCTCAAACGGGTTGGGCTCACGCATCGGATGTCGCATCGACCGGGTGAACTTTCAGGGGGTGAACGACAACGCGTCGCGCTCGCTCGTGCCCTTATCAATCAACCGGATATGCTTCTCTGCGATGAACCGACCGGAAATTTGGATACTGCCACTTCTGAAACTATCGCGGATTTGCTCTTTGAGTTGCATAGTGTAGAGCAGAATATGCTCATCGTTGTCACACACAACCTCGCATTCGCCTCACGTTTTCAGGAACACCTGCGGCTCTCAGATGGAACTTTCACTCTCAACGGAGAGACTTAATACTCGCAACACCATAAGAGGGGTTATCGGTCTTTGGTTATCGAGGGAATGGTTATCGATTTTCAGTTATCAGTTAAGTTAAGAGATGGGTTTGTAACAATTCACCCTGCCTTGGAATATTCCAAGTTAGGGGAGATTGTTACCGAAGAACCTCTTAACCGACTGCTGACTGCCGACCGCCGATAGCCAATATCCAACAGGCTATGCGCAAAATTCCTTGGGGTTCTTTTAAATACTTCTGGCAGATACATCTCGTCGTCGCGCTTTGCACGGCTGTCGCGACGGGTGTGCTTGCTGGAGCATTGATTGTCGGGGATTCTGTGCGAGGAAGTCTGCGGAGTTTAACAGAGGAACGGCTCGGCACAATCCAACAAGCCCTCCTTGCTGACCGGTTTTTCCCACCGGACATACTGAACCGACAGAACACGGTCCCTGCCATCTTGCTGAACGGGACAATCGTCGCTCCACAAACACAGACACGAGCATCAAAGGTGAACATCCTCGGTGTCTCTGAGGGCTTCTTCACCTTTTGGGGAGGAGAAACTGATCCACGTCTAAACAAAACAGCAGACCAAACCTTCAACGCCGTCGTCATCAACGAGGCACTCCAGAACGAGCTGAACGTCCACGCAGGCGACACACTCCTCGTAAATATATCCCACGCCGCCGACATCCATCCAGAATTCCTTCTCGGTGCGCGCGACGCATCTGCGGCGATCCAAAGTCTACGCTTAATTGTGAGTGAAGTCGTTCCCACTGAGAACGCTGGAAGGTTTTCTCTTCACGCACATCAAAGTCTCCCCTTGAACGCTTTCATCGCACTTCCAGTTTTACAAAAAGTCCTTGGACAAAGAGATAGGGTAAACGCCCTATTTACGGCGGAAGTAGTCTCAGTTTCGTCTGACGACCTCGCGTTGCGTATGGACGCACTCGACTTGGACATTCAGGAACACGATACTCACTTTGATCTCCGAACTCAACAGTATCTCCTGAAGCCGATCTTTTCTGACCTTGCGCTAACTGTCGCGGCTGAGAACCACATTCCGAGGCTCCCGACACTCACCTATCTCGCGAATACAATCTCTGCTAAGGGTAACACGGTTCCATATTCGACAATCGTCGCGCTTCCCGTTGATGAAGGGGTGTTTTTTGAACTTCTTAACAGAAATACCACCGAAAATGAAATGGAGAGAGACTCGGGCGTAGAAGACTCTCGGACCTCAGATGCTGTTATTGATCCGCAAGGAAAATTTAAAAGTCTTGAGATTATCCTCAATACATGGACGGCGACTGACCTTCGCGTGGGAATTGGGGACGAGA
Organism: Candidatus Poribacteria bacterium; assembly: GCA_012271015.1. Taxonomy (GTDB): domain Bacteria; phylum Poribacteria; class WGA-4E; order WGA-4E; family WGA-3G; genus WGA-3G. The sequence continues at coordinate 10,873 of JAAXHD010000240.1, forward strand.
TCGGTATCACATACTATCGCGTTGGAGCGGGAGAAGAATACATCACGGAAACGGCTCTGTTCCGACTGAAAGGGATTCTACCGATCGAGGGTATTGCCGCCGATAGAGACCTTATCCCTACTTTCCCCGGTATTCATGATACAGCGGATATGTCCGAGTGGGAGTCCCCATTTCCGATTGATTACGCACTGATTCGGAGTAAAGATGAAGCGTATTGGGATAAATACGGAGCAACACCGAAAGCGTTTATTCCACTGGAAACCGGTAAGCAACTTTGGAAAAATCGATTCGGAGATCTCACTGCCATTCGGTTCGGTAATGCCCCAGGCACAGACCTTCAAGCAACACGCACTCTCTTTGAGACCGAGTTCCTCAAAAGGATTCAACCCGAACAGATTGGATTTCAATTCTTAGCCCTCCAATCTGACGGACTTCAAGCCTCCACGGGTGCAACAGATTTCGGGATGCTCTTTAGCAGTCTGAGTGCCTTTATCATTATTGCTGTTGCGTTGTTAGTGGGGATGCTTTTCCGCATCGGTGTAGAGCAGCGGTCGCGTGAAATCGGTATATTACAAGCGATCGGCTATCCGCTTACGAAAATCCGCCGTCGATTCCTTTCTGAAGGTGGCATCATCGCTGGTATCGGGAGTATATTCGGATGTCTGCTCGCGGTCGGGTATGCGCAATTGATGATATATGGGTTACAGACGTGGTGGTTACCTGCCATCGGTACCCCGTTTATGGAACTTCACGTTGGTGGATGGAGTCTACTGAGTGGAGCGATTATTTCACTATCTGTTGTAATGCTCTCCATCCGATTAACTGTCCAGAAGGTAGGGAAAACTTCTACCGTGTCGCTCCTCGCGGGTCAAACCGATTTCGTTGAGGCAACTGCAGCAGGCGAATCTAAAGCGAAGAGGTTGAGATTCCTCCGCTGGTTGGTCGCCGCGATTGGATTCGGAGTAGGTCTATGGGTGGAACAGCCTGTGGTCAGTTTACTATTCGTGGCACTGTTCGTCATCGGGATAGGGGCAGAGGTGTTCGATAAATGGTTAAAATCACAGAATGTACCGAAACAGTTGAACAGAATGCGGTTTGCTGTCAGAAACGCTGCGAGACAACCGGGACGGAGCAAAACCTGTGTTATCACAATCAGT
>JAAXHD010000240.1:12116-14724 GCA_012271015.1 Candidatus Poribacteria bacterium
GGTAGGTTTGAACTCGGTTTTTCCGATAAAGCGTCTGAACTTCTTAGGGCATCAGAAGTAATTCCGTTTCGGGTATTGCCGGGGGAAGATGTCAGCTGTCTGAATCTCTACCAGCCGCAGAAACCGCAGATTTTGGGTGCTTCTGATGCGATGTTAGACAAATCCCCTTGGATTAACTTGAATCTAATGTCCACTGAAAGCGGTAAAATTCCTGCCATCGGCGATGAAAAGTCGCTCCGTTGGATTTTGCATCACAACCCGGACGACGATTTTATCGTCCAAGATGAATTTGGAAAATCGCTCCATCTCGAACTTGAGACAGTTGGGAACAGTCTTTTCCAAAGCCAGTTGATTATCTCTGAATCCAATTTCACGAACTATTTCCCAAGTCAAAGCGGATACAGTTTTTTCCTCATCAAAACGCCGCCTGCTTTGCGGGAGGAAACGGCACGGGTCTTAGAGAAAACATTGGGGGATTACGGTTTTGACCTTGCGTCTGCCTCGGCGCGCCTTGCGAGTTATCGAGCGGTTGAGAATACCTATATCTCCACTTTTCAAAGCCTCGGTGGTTTAGGGGTGCTACTCGGTACTTTCGGGTTAGCACTGGTGCTGTTTAGAAACATCATTGAACGTCGTGGCGAATTAGCGACCCTCCGTGCATTTGGTTTTCGACGGCGATTACTCTCGCGGATGCTGTTCCTTGAAAGTTGCTTTCTTCTCGTTATTGGAATGCTTATTGGGATTGCCGCTGGACTTGCCGCAATCTTCGCTTCGCACGGACATCTCCCTGCTTTTCCGTGGTTTTCCCTCACAATTACCTTGCTTTTCATCTTCGGTTTTGGTATAATTGCAAATGCCGTTGTTGTAACTATGGCACTTCGAAGCCCGCTTATGACAACGCTTAAGTCTCAATAAAACCTTTATCCACCAGTTCCTAGTCGCTCAAGTTATTATAATCTAAGTTGCTACCTTCAAATAGAAAACGTTATTTTCCCTGAATAACACTATCACGCTATATGTAGGCGAAAGCCCCAGCGGGGCGACAGATGTGTAGAAAACGCGGAACACCAGAAACTAAGCCCCAGCGGGGCGACATGTGTATGGCGCTTGGATACTTGGGGCTTTTTAGGGGCAGCTTGGATTATTCAGATTGGTTTGTAACAGGAAAACGCAAGATGCATTCTATTCAGTTCACAACAAGGTTTTACACTGTATATGTAACCCTATTTGCCGCTTGCCTCCTGATACTGAGCGGTTGTTCCAGTGACTCCGACCCGAATACGTCAAGCGCGTTGAATCACATGGAACGCGGATGGCATTCTTATGAATCAGGGAACTATGCACAGGCACTACTCAGTTTTGAGCGAGCTATCAATTTCGATGAAAATCTTGCCGATGCCCATAATGGCGTGGGATGGAGTCATCTCAGCCTGTCTCTGAATCCACCGCTGGCACAAGAGGCTTTCCAGAACGCCGTGCAACTTGATCCCTCAAATGCGGATGCATGGGTCGGACTTGCGAATCTGCTTTTTTTGCGTCATAAAGATACAAACGATTTCCGATCTGCTATCCGAGCGATTGATAACGCACTACAAGGTGATGCCCAATATCTCTTCCGGCATGATTATCGTTCCAAAGCCGAACTCTATGTGCTTAAGGCGGCATGCTATTATTATCTCGGTGAGGATGCGTCTGCGAGACAGGAGGTAGACAGGGCACTCCGAATTGAAACTACAAATAGAACAGCCATCGTGCTACGAGATCTACTCAAAGAGTAAATAGTTATCGGTTATCAGTCGACTGACAACTATTCCTCCGACAACCCATATAAGGAGAAACGAAATATGTCTCAAAACGTTATCACGTCTACAGACTTAACGAATTATACACCCGCCCACCGTGGAAAAGTCCGAGATCTATATGACCTCGGGGACGAACTTCTGATCATTTCCACAGACCGTATTTCTGCCTTTGATGTTGTTCTGCCGAACGGAATTCCAGATAAGGGTAGAGTCTTAACCGGTTTATCCACATTCTGGTTCAAATATACTGAATCTGTCGCAGACAATCATCTCATTTCAACGGATGTCGAAGAGTATCCCGATGCTTTGCAACCCGACGCAGAACTTCTAAAAGGACGCTCGATGCTTGTCCGAAAAGCCGATCGGGTTGATGTTGAATGTGTCGTGCGTGGGTATCTCGCAGGTTCCGGTTGGTCCTCCTATCAGAAGACCGGAGAAATTTGCGGACAGAAGCTCCCGAACGGACTTCAAGAATCTGACCGACTTCCAGAACTGCTGTTCACGCCAACAACTAAAGCCGAGCAAGGGGAACATGACGAACCGATCTCCATTGAGGAGATGCGTAACGAGGTCGGCAGTGAACTGACAGATCAGTTGATCGAGGTCAGTTTCGCACTTTTCAGAGCCGCCAGTGAACATGCCGAGAGTGCCGGGATTATCCTCTGCGATACCAAGTTTGAATTCGGACAGCGTGATGGAAAACTGATCGTCATTGATGAAGTCTTCACACCGGACTCTTCTCGGTTTTGGCCCGCAGATCTCTATGAACCGGGTAAACCGCAGCAGAGTTTTGATAAACAGTTCGT
>JAAXHD010000240.1:14765-24182 GCA_012271015.1 Candidatus Poribacteria bacterium
CACAAGAGAGGTAGCAGATGCCTGGACCCCTCGATGGAATAAAGGTTTTGGATTTAACGCGGGTACTCGCAGGGCCGTATGCGACCATGCTCCTCGGTGACCTCGGGGCAGAGGTCATCAAGATTGAACAGCCCGGCACAGGGGACGAATCTCGAAATTTCGGTCCCTTCAAAAACGGATTCAGTCTCTATTTCATGAGCGTGAATCGTGGGAAGCAGAGCGTGACGCTCAACCTTAAAACCGAGCGTGGACAGGCAATATTCAAGCAATTGTTGGAGCAGACCGATATCCTTGTTGAGAATTTCCGGCCGGGGACGATGGAAAAATTGGGGTTGGATTACGACACGCTGAAAGCCGGACATCCCTCGCTTATCTACGCCGCGTGCTCGGGTTTCGGACAGACCGGTCCCTATGCGCAGCAAGGCGCGTACGATATGATTATCCAAGGCATGGGCGGTATCATCAGTATCACGGGTGAACCGGACGGACCCCCTGTACGTGTCGGCACTTCTATTAGCGACATCACCGCTGCCCTCTTCACGACAATCGGTGTCCTCTCGGCATTGCACCATCGTAACCGCACAGGTAACGGACAGTTTGTCGATGTGGCGATGTTAGACAGTCTCGTCGCTGTCTTAGAAAACGCCGTTGTCCGCTATTTTGCTACTGGTGAAGCCCCCAAACCCCTCGGTGCGAGACACCCAGCGATTACCCCCTTTGAAGCGTTTGCCGCTGCGGATGGACACGTCATTATCGCACTCGGAAACGACACCCTTTGGGCAAAGTTCTGTGAACACGTCAATCGGAACGAGCTCATCTCAGATGAACGCTTCCGAACGAACGCTGACCGAACGGAGAACCATGGTGAATTGTTCCCTATTCTCTCAGAGATCCTGTCGCACCGAAAAACGGATGACTGGATTGAGGTGCTTGGTAAAATTGGGGTGCCTTGTGGTCCCATCAATGCAATGGACAAAGTCGTCAGTCATCCGCAGGTGCAAGCGCGGGAAATGATTACACGGATTGCCCATCACATCACAGGAGAGGTAGAGGTGCCAGGTGTACCGATTAAACTTTCTGAAACACCTGGGGACGTGGACGCGCCCGCCCCGAGTCTCGGAGAGCATACGACCGAGGTCCTGACTGGTTTGTTGAAAATGCATCCAGATGAAGTCGAAGAGTTAAGGCGAGACGGCGTTATTTAAGGATACCCAAAAGGTTTTTAATTTATGGATATCTGTTCTGCACTCAATTCCATAACTTGTAGCCTGCAACAATACGCAGAAACACTTTCTTCGCATTGGATTTCAGCGTTTGCAAAAACACGCAGGCGGATATATCGGAGGGTCTCCGATAGTTCTAACGCCCGTGATTTCTCCGCAAGGAATAATTAAAAAATGTCAAATGAAACCGCTCAAGTGCTACATGGGACGGAAGCTTTAACGTTGGACGGCGATCTTGCCGCACAGATGGTTGAGGCTCTTGATGATTATGTTTCCCGTGCGATAACTGGTTCTATCGAAGGTCGGATAGGATTGTGGAATCGCGATTATAGTTCGCACAATGCCTATACCGAATCTGTCGAACCAAACCGGGCGCGGCTTCGTAAACGGATCGGTTGCCTCGATTCACGGTTACCGATAAAGGAACTCTCCTATAGTGCCACGACAAAGACCACCGCGCAGCTCACGGAAGATGAGAATTATACTGTATCACNNCCGGAGATGATAGCAGGGGTAGCAGATGAATTGCCAGTGAACGCCCAGTTTGCGAGACGTTTGGCGAAGGCAGGATGTCGTGTCGTTGTCCCACTTCTCATTAACCGTGACGATACCTATTCAGGAAACCCGACCCTCGGCGCGATGACGAATCAACCGCATCGCGAGTTCATCTATCGGATGGCGTTTGAACTCGGAAGACATATCATCGGGTATGAAGTTCAGAAGGTCTTGTCGTTAGTAGATTGGATGTCTCTTGCCGATGCCCCGGTGGGTGTAATTGGATACGGTGAAGGTGGATTGATTGCACTCTATAGTGCGGCAGTGGATACAAGGATTCAAGCGACGGCTGTCAGTGGATATTTCCAATCTCGGCAGGAGGTCTGGCGAGAACCGATCTATCGAAATGTCTGGGGACTCCTACACGAGTTTGGCGATGCTGAAATTGCGAGTCTGATTGCGCCGCGTCCGTTGGTTATCGAAACAAGCCGTGGACCTGAAGTCGCTGGACCTCCGCCCGTTCGCGAGGGACGTGGGGGTGCTGCACCGGGACAACTGGTATCGCCACCGATCCATGCTGTAGAGCCGGAATTTGAACGCGTCCGTGATTTTTATCAGCTGCTTGACAGCGACGATGCCTTATCCCTTGTATCTCCTGTGGATGGATTACCGGGGTCTGAAGAGACATTAACCGTGTTGCTTGCCGGGCTCGGTGTTGAAACCACACATATTGACAGTTCCTATCTCCTCTCCTCAACCACGGTTGACGGTTTCGATAACGATGCACGTCAGCAGCGTCAGTTTATGCAGTTGGTGCATCTATCACAACGCTTTTTGAGAGAAGCGGCATCGCGGCGGCAGCAGTTCTTCTGGGAGAAAACCGATACCTCTTCGCTGACACGCTGGGAAGAAACGTGTACGGATGCAAAAGCCTATTTCTGGGACGAAGTTATCGGTAGGTGTCCGCCCCCTGATGTACCTGCCAATCCAAGGACGCGGCTCATCTATGATGAACCCCTCTGGAAGGGATACGAAGTTGTTCTTGATGTTTGGGACGGTGTTTTCGCCTACGGTATCTTGCTCCTTCCGAACGATCTCCAACCGGGTGAGCAACGTCCCGTTGTCGTCTGTCAGCACGGTTTAGAGGGACGACCGCAGGATACTGCGGATCCGAGGATAGAATCGGTTTACTACTCTTACGCCGCAAGCTTGGCGGACAGGGGATTTATCACCTACGCACCGCAGAATCCTTATATCGGTTTGGATGCCTTCCGCGTCATTCAACGTAAGGCGAATCCGATAAAATGGTCGCTCTTTTCGTTGATCATTCGCCAACATGAGCGGACGCTTGACTGGCTCGCAGAACAACCCTTCGTCGATGCCGATCGAATCGGATTTTACGGGTTATCTTACGGTGGAAAAACGGCAATGCGCGTCCCTGCCGTGCTGGAACGCTACGCCTGCTCCATCTGTTCCGCGGATTTCAACGAATGGATCGTCAAAAATGCGACCTATCATTCTCGGTACAGTTATATGTTCGGGGGAGAGTATGAGATGCCGGAATTCGATTTGGGGAACACCTTTAACTATGGTGAGATGGCGGGGCTGATTGCGCCGCGTCCGTTTATGGTGGAGCGTGGACATGATGATGGTGTTGCCCCAGATGAATGGGTCGCACACGAATTCGCTATCGTGCGTCGGCTTTACGTTCGGTTGGGAATTGCTGATAGAACAGAGATCGAATTCTTTGATGGTGGGCATCAGATTAACTCCGATAAGACGTTCCAGTTCCTACATCGTCACCTAAATTGGCCCGAACCCCAGTAGGTGTGGTTTCTAACCGCACCGGGTCGTAAAGTTAACGCTGAGTTAGTAGGTTGGGTTGAACGTCTCTGAGAAGTCTGATGACCACATTCCAAATACACGTCAGACTTTCTATTAGTATGTATCCTCAAGCAAGCAATGAAACCCAACTGTATTATATTTCCATACCTTCGAAAATCTGTTGGGAAAAACGTTGGGTTTCACTCGGTATCTCTACGATAGAAGGTGTATTCACCTGACTCCAATAATCTTGAGTGGCGAATGTTTTGGTACTATCCGTTCAACCCAACCTACAGGAAATTCTTTTCTAAAATTGACTGACTGCAGACAGTCGATATCCGGTAAACAATATGTTATATGCAATCACCGTAAGCGCGGGGCTCGAAACCATCGCACGCGAGGAATTATCGGAACGTTTTGCCGACACAGGATGTCTGAAAATCCTTGAACGGAAGCCTCAGCGGATCCTCTTCCAATATAGGGGGAACCCGCGTGAACTGCTATCGCTGCGAACACCCGAGCATCTCTTTCTCATTTTAAAACGGATGCCGAAGATGACACGCTCACGCAGTTCGCTATCGGCATTAAGCGGTTCACTGGCGCGTTTCAATTTCAAGGAGGCGTTTGCGTGCTGTCGACAGGTGGGTATTCATGCGCGGAAACGAATGCCGTTTCGGGTAACGAGTCGGCTCTCAGGAAAACGCAATTTCCGCCGTGTTGATCTCCAGCGCGTGGTTGAGCGTGCACTGTTAGAACGAGGGTGGTATTTGAAGTCGTCAAATTCGGCTATAGATATTTGGGCAGAGGTACACGGAGACGATGGCTACATCAGCATCAAGCTTTCCTCAAACGATATGGCACAACGTCCGTATAAACAGGCACACATTCCTGCGTCTCTCAAACCGACATTGGCGTACAGTATGGTGCGCCTTTCACGCCCCCATCCAGACGATGTCTTTTTGGATGCGATGTGTGGTGCCGGGACTATCCTTTTGGAACGGGCACTTATCAAGCAGTATCGGTACTTAATTGGGGGTGATGTCTCTACAGACGCTTTGGATGCTACCGTGGCGAATTTCGGGCGAAAACATCAGCCGCGCCAATTCTTTCACTGGGATGCCCGAAGTTTGCCGTTAGGATCGAACACCGTTGATAAAATCGTATGTAATCTCCCGTTCGGAGAGACGATCGGAACTGTGTCGCAACTTACGAATCTGTATCGTCAGTGTCTCAGAGAATACGAGCGCGTCCTAAAACCGAGGGGGAGAATGGTGCTACTCACCTCTCAAGACGCGCTGCTTGATGATGAACTAAAACAGCGACGTTCTCTCAGGGGTGCCCAGAAATTGACAGTGGATGTACGGGGGATGCGGGCATGGATCTCCGTTATCCGTTTCGCGTAAGGTAATCCACATCCTCATAAACCCGCATCTACTGATTGCTGACGGCTAACCGCTGATCGCTATTAAATCTCCGGCACTCGAACTGCAACCTCTTTCCCCGCGGCGTGCGAATGGAAGATGCCGTCCATAATCACATTCGTGAGCAGAACACCCTCTGGCGGTATCGGAGAAGGAGCATCCGCTTTGATGGCTTCACGGAATGCTATCATCTGTGCCGCCCAGTTATCTTCGTCTGGAAATCCTGAAAACTGGATCGTTGTTATCCCTTCTGGTGGATTCGGTTCCCCTGTTAATCCCTCTGATTCGACAAATTTCTTGAGATCACCGGCATAGGCATCTGCGTAAATAACCGGACCATTTAACGAGAACCCCGCTTTCGTTCCAAGGTGGAAGTTGCCACCGAGAGAGTCCTGATGCACCGCCCAGGAGATTTTGAACACCATTACGCCACCGTTTTCAAACCGCACCCACGCCGCCCCGAACTCTTCAACGTCCATAATACCGCGGAACCTCGGATCTTGCATTGAGATATAATCCTCGGTAATAGCGGAGACCCGCACGGGTTTCGGATAGCCCATCGCATACAGCGAAGCATGCATATTGTAGACACCGATATCGACGGTTGCCCCCGCCCCCGCGGTCTTCTTGTAGATGAACGTATGTCCCGGATTCCCGCGCCGCCTGCACCCCGCAGATTCAGAGTAGTAGATGTCGCCGAACAATCCCGCATCGAACGCCTTTCTTAGGAATTGGAGTCTCGGACTAAACGTCGGATTGAGACCGATTTGCAAGATTTTGCCCGATGCCTTTGCTGCACGGGTCATCGCGGTGGCATCTGGGAGCGTTGCCGCCATCGGTTTTTCGCAAAGGACGTGTTTGCCGGCGTTTAATGCCGCGACAGTCGGACGCCGATGCCCCTGATTGTAGGTGCAAACGCTCACAGCATCAAGATCGTCCATTTCAAGCATTTTATTGTAACTTGAAAAAGCGTGTTTTTTCGGGACACCCCACTCTTCCGCGGCTTGGTTTGCCTTACTTTTGATGATGTCGCACACCGCGACAACCTCAAATCCGCCTACTTTCTCATAAGTGCTCTGGTGTGCACGTGAAATGCCACCTGTGCCAATAATACCGACTCGGACAGTCATATTGTTCTCTCCTTATAACATATTCACCACATCCAACCTAAATCGCCGGCACTCGGACCGCCACCTCTTTACCCGATTCATGTGAACGGAAGATACCATCCATGATGACGTTTGTGAGGAGCACGCCCTCCGGTGGTATCGGGGAAGGTGCATCCGCTAAGACGGCTTCTCGAAACGCTGTCATCTGTGCCTCCCAGACATCGACCTCTGGGAATCCTGAGAAACGGATCGTTGTCATCCCTTCTGGTGGGTCCGGTTCTGCTGTCAATCCTTCCGATTTCACCAGTTTTTTCAGATCATCTGTATAAGCATCAGCATAGACCACCGGTCCATCCAAGGCGATCCCCATTTCTTTGCCGAGGCAGAAACTCGGACCGAGCGAATCCTGATGAATCGCCCAGGAGATTTTGAACACCATCACACCACCATCTTCAAACCGCACCCATGCGACACCGAATTCTTCGACATCCATGATCCCCCGGAATTGTGGGTCTTGCTGCGAGATGTAATCCTCGGTGATAGCGGAGACACGCACGGGTTTCGGATAGCCCATCGCATACAGCGAATTGTGCATGTTATAGACACCGATGTCTACAATTGCACCTGCGCCCGCTGTCTTTTTATAGATGAACGTGCGGGCAGGATTCCCGCGGCGTCTGCCCCCCGAGGACTCGGAATAGTAAATATCGCCGAGTAGACCTTCATCGATCACCTTCTTCGCGAATTGGAGTCTTGGATTGAACGTGCTGTGGATACCGATTTGCAAGATTTTGCCTGACGCTTTCGCTGCCCCGACCATGGCAGTTGCATCAGGGAGGTTTGCCGCCATCGGTTTTTCACAGAAGACGTGTTTGCCTGCGTTCAGTGCCGCAACCGTCGGACGCCGGTGTCCTTGGTTGTAAGTGCAGACACTGACCGTATCGATTTCGTCCATTTCAAGCATCTTATTGTAGCTTGAGAAGACGTGCTTTCTGGGGACGCTCCACTGATCGGCGGCTTCATTCGCTTTACTTTTGATAATGTCGCACACCGCGACGATCTCGAAACCGCCTGCTCTCGTGTAAGCCCGCTGATGTGCACGTGAAATACCGCCTGTACCCACGATACCAACTCGGATAGTCATGTTCTGATCTCCTCATAGGTCATTCAGTCCTCCTGTAGGAGGGATCTCCGAATCTTGACCCCTTTTCCTAAATCCTCTGTAGGAGGGATCTCCGAATCCCGACTCCCCTACTAAAAAGGTCATAGGAGGATCGAAAACTAAATGCCTTATATTCCTCATAGGCAGAATTGAATAGTTGCATGAGTTTAGATGAAAACCGTTTGCAATGCAAGTGAAAAATGCGGATCTCCCCTTTGAAAATGAATAAGTCCTATTCTCTAAATCTGTTTTCGCGGTGCCACACTAATGCTTCCTGGGCAGGATAGAGTATTCTGTCTTGTGGCAACAGGATTTTTCTGTTACGTAAATTTCTGAACATCTGCTCCTCTGGTCCCTCTTCGGAAATAATTTTTGATACTCTCACTTTATACCTCTCGTTCACAGAAATTAATCCTTCGTCGAAGGCCCAATGGTGTAATTTACAAAGCGATATTCCGTTCCGAATATCATCTTTGTACGAAATATGGAATGGAATGATATGTGCAGCATCAGTTATACTTTTCCCATCCTCCGTGACTACACGTAGCCGGCAAACGGCACACGTGTAGTTGTACCAATGCATAATTTCTCTACGGAAGGCTGTCCCACGAATTGGATTTCCTTCTTCAACTGGTTCCGACCTTACCTGATATGAAAATGGATGTTCAGCAAATTGAATTAGTAACTGTCTGTGTTCTCCGATTTGTCGCTCTTCTCTGATAACGCTTTCAATTGCTTCCCTACAATCTGGGAAATACGTATCAATAATAGTTTGGCGGATGATTTCTCGTTCATGAGATTGTATGAGAAAATTAAAAAGTGGTTCATCCAGATACGCGTAAGCAATAAATTCTTGAAGTCGTCGAATCGATGAGGGAATTCGACCGCTTCGCTCATTTAATTGTGTTTCACGGTTAACATTCGGATAGAGATCCCAAAACCCATCGTTTTTTAAGTAGTAAAATGGATTAGAAATTTTGCCATCCCAATTAGGGAATTTTGCAGTGTATTTGTTAAAAGCATCTATCAGATCCGGAGAAAGCTGAATTTTATTCTCGCGAATATCACCTTGTTCAATGAGTTGAATGATTGTTAATAGGAGACAAGGTTTGTAAGGGGCATATTCTCCATCTCGGCGATACATGCCCAAATTTTCTATCTGTTCCACGTATTCCTGTAATGTACTCATGGATTTTTTTTATGCTTTTCGGACATCGTTATTTCCTGAAATGTTGAATGGAACGATGTGGGCCGCTTCTGTTATACTTTCTCCAGCCAGTGTTAGAACATACAATTGACAAACTACACAAGTGTAATCGTAAATTCGCATGATTGCTTGACGAAAACCTGCTGTACGAATTGGTTCTTCAGTTTGAACGGGTGCTCTGTGGTTTTGCGTTGAAAAGGTGTGTTCCACGCGTCGGAGCAGTTCCTCTCGGTATATGCTAATCTGTTCTGTTTCTGAGAGGAGACTTTCAATTGCTTGCTCGTGCTTTGGGAGGTAGGTATGGATGAGCGTTTGACGGAGTACCTCTCTGTTATGTGGAGTGGTGAGCAAAGTAAAAGTTCGCCATCAAGACTGGCATGCGCGATAATTTCTTGGAGACGAGAAACTGTTTTGATTTGGGTGGTAACCCTTAATGCTGTTTCATATCCAGCGTTCGCTTGGTGATGCCAGAATCCTTCACTTTTCAAATGGAAAAACGGTAAGGCGAGATTAGGTCTGCGGTCAGTCACTATTGACCAATATTTCATAAAAATTTCAAACAAACTTGGAGAGGACGGGATTATATTTTCCCGAATTTGTCCTTGCTCAATCAGTTCAAGGATTGCTAACAAAAGAATAAGTTTATTGGGTGCTGCGCCGTGTGCTCTGTCTACACGCAAGTTAATGAAATCGGTGGGGCAATGTAAGCATCCCACTGTTCCCTCCAAAGAAGGAAATTGACCCGATAGGTACGTACGTCCTCCCTTGGACGTATCATATCTTGATATACCCAGGACTTACGCAATAGTTTAAAATGTGTGTTATACTCTCAGCTTATGAAAACCCTAACCCTCTCAGAAAAGAAGCACCCGTTATTTTCCGATTATTGCCAGTTTCTGTTGGCGAGTTTCCATAACTTCACGCAGACGTACTTTGCTGAGCCTACCGATCGTTGGAGTCATGACCAACTCAATCG
>JAAXHD010000413.1 GCA_012271015.1 Candidatus Poribacteria bacterium
GACGATTACGTCGAAATTCCTCACGATGATTCTTTAAACGTTGGCGGCGAACACACGATTGCCCTTTGGGTTAAATTAGATAAGGCTCCCGCTGGTGGCATGGCTGTTGTGACCAAAGATGATTGGGCACCTGGATTTTGGTGGGATGCGAATATAATCCGACATCACACGCATGACCCAGGCGGCACGCTTCACTTTATAGATGCACCTTGGAAGCCAGATACAGACTGGCATCATGTCGCCGTTACCTGGGATGGTGACGGGTTTGGCGTATATATCGACGCTGATCAGATTGGCGAGGGCGTAACCACGCCAAACTTAGGAAGGAATCCGTTAACCGACAAACCCCTTTTAATAGGTATCTATTTAGCCACCGGACAACACGGTCAGTGGGGTCAGTTTTTCGCTGGAATCGTTGACGATGTTGCCGTCTTCAATGTAGCATTGGACGAAGATGAGATTGCAATCATCATGAATGACGGATTAGAAACAGCGGCTGACATTGAACCTGTAGGGAAGCTCACAACGACCTGGGCTGCTATTAAAGTCGATTAACTCACAGCAAAACCTAAGACTGCGTCAAGCGGCTTTTGAAATCTGTCTTTATATCTATGGTGACAAGACCGAGTGTAGATCAATATTGATCTCCTCGGTCTCTTGCCAAAGGCTAAACAGGAGGAGTTTTTATGTCACAACCGCCGATTTTTCATGATTACACGTTTGGTGAACAGGAACGAAAAACCCTGGATAGCGATGGACATTTCATTTTCCCCGGCTTGCTCACGTCGGATGCCCAAGAAAATCTAACACGCTCACTGTCGTATATTCACGAACTCTCGCGCACGCCAAAGGAAGGGCACGAGCCGAACCGATTTTCTGCTGAATATGACAGTTATCTCGAAAGCCTGATTGCACACCCACAGATGCTTAAACTCACACGGCAGGTTTTGGGTGAAGACATCCGATACGATCACTGCGTGAGTCTCAATCGACCAGGCGGCAATCGGGGCATCGGATGGCACAGCCACGGATACTCCGATGACGATCCGCGTTTGGGTTTCGTCCGTATTTTCTTCTATGTCAACGGATTCGATCCGGATGATGGTGGTTTGAAAGCTGTTCCTGGAAGTCATCTGTATCGGGATACAAGGATCCACGCACAGTCAGATGAGGATCTGCGAGAAGGTTGGTTGGCAGGAAAAACCCATCCTGAGACCGACGAACCGTTAGAAATTCAAGTGCTGTCAGCACCACCGGGAACGGTCGCGCTGATGTGGACGCATGCAGCGCACGGAGTTAATCCGAGAAAACCGGATAGCGATACGCGGTGGTGTGTTGTCTATGCCTATCGGAACCCAGGAAAACCTTCTGGTGCTCGCTGGATCACTCCCGAATTTGAGCGAAAATCCATCCCCGGCGCAGAAGGCTTGATGTCTCTTTATTAGCAATTAGCAATCAGTTGTCAGCAATCAGTAGAAAGGTATCTGATTTATCGCAAAGTTTACAAGTATATCTACGCGTGTCCCTTAGCATCATAACAGAAGTGGGCCTTTAATAAGGCGATTTATAATCCTCAACAACCACCAAAGAGTCATGCCAGAAAATAAACCACACATTCTCTTCCTGATTAACGACGAACACCGCCCCGATATTTTGCCAATCGAAGGGGACACCACTATCCGCACGCCGACACTTTCCCGGTTTATGGATGAAGGAATCTACTTCCGAAACGCTTATACCCCCTCTCCTATCTGTGTCCTCGCTCGACAGAGTTTCCTTTCAGGACTCTATCCGCGAAACTGCGGGAGCCTGAATTTCGGTGATCCGATGCCGACAGAGGTCAGAACAATGCCCGGGCAATTAGGAAATTACGGGTATTATAGCTGCTGTGCGGGCAAGATGCACTTTGTCGGGACAGATGTGATGCACGGCTGGCAGGAACGGGTCGGTCGCGATATTATTGGTAATAATGGATACCCCTATTCCGCTGTAAAAGATGAGCACTACGCACGAATTGAATCGGAACCCGGCACGGGACCGAAGCAGAACAAGGTGATTCAGGAAGTGCGTGACGCGCAACCCGGCTTAGGGCGTTGGATGCTCTATGATCAATACAATGTGGACGGTGCGCTGCTGTTCCTTGAGGAATACTTTGTTGATGCGCCTTACGATCGTCCGAGATCAAATCCGCTCTGTATGGCGGTAAGCCTTATCGCACCACACTATCCGTATCAGTGTCCAATGGACCTGTTTAACTACTACATGCAACGGGTGGAACCGATCGTCGAAGAGCCGAACGAACAGTTTGGGTACGACGATTTTTTTAGGGTCCGAGTTGGCGAAGATGTCACTTACCGGCAGGCGCATCGAGCAACTGCGGCGTATTACGGGATGATTGAGTGGATGGACGCACAATTCGGTCGGGTTATTGAAAAACTGGAACATTTGAACGTCTTAGACGATTTCATTATCGTTTTCCTCTCTGACCACGGTGAAATGCTTGGCACAAAAGGACTGTGGGAGAAACAGAGTTACTTTGAGGCTTCGGCACGAGTGCCACTCTCTGTTTGGTATCCGAAACGGTTTGGACGAGAACCGAAAATCATTGAGCAGAATGTATCGTTGGTCGATCTGTTTCCGACTGTGTGTGAATTAGTAGATATTCCCGCTCCAGATGAAATTGATGGACGCTCGTTTCTGCCGCTGATTGATGGAAATACGACCGACTGGCATGATACCGTTTATAGTGAACTTTGGCGCGCTCAAAACGGACCCTCTGTGATGGTTAAAGAGGGAAGTTTGAAGTATTTCCGATTTGACAACGATAAAGGGTGGCCCGAACAACTCTTTGATCTCTCTGAAGACCCAGATGAACGGAACAACCTGATTGACGTGCCATCCTACGCCGACGCACTCTCAAAACTACGTGCGAAAGCCGATGCATTACCGCCGCCGCGGCGGAAGGATGAGAATAACAGATTCATTGATCCGTATCGCCCGATTAAGCTGTCGAGTTAAGGTCGCATGTGTAGCAACTGTTTTGAAAACCGTTCATTCGAATCCATCCCCGTTTCACACCATCGATCATAACAGGTCATTTACCTCAATGAGAAACACTCCTTCTTTTTCCGCTCTCTGTTTAAGAGCATCTGTGAACCCATTAGCAGAAAACAAAATGTAGCGTGGATTGCGCTGCCACTGATTCGGAACTTTTGAGGCGTTTTCGATGAGGTGGTTTAGTACATTTTCCCCGACTGGAGCGTTCCACCATTTGCATTCCCCAAACCAATGACTTCCATCAACGTTTTCTGTTAATATATCAATTTCAAGGTTCGATTCCCAATATCCACCAATCTTTTTCGGGGCAACCTTTAGTTTTTCCTGCCAATAGTGCCTGATATACTGGCGACAAATCCCTTCAAAAATTTCTCCCATATACTGTGAGAGGTACGGGATAATCATCTGCTGATATACCAAATCAATGTTCCCAGATTCAATGAGACTCCGATTGGGTAGCACAAACCGAAACCAGAACTTTACATAATTATCTTCAATTTTATAAAGTCCCCTTTTGCTTTTTTGAGGAGCGCGCTCAGTTACCCGTGTTTCACGCTTGACTAATTCCAATTCTCGGAGCACGTTGAGATATTTGTTCACATCTGTCGGACTGAGTCCAACCCGTTGGGAAATCTCATTTAATCGCGTCGCTCCACCAGCGATTGCATGCAGCAAACTTGCATACGTTCTCGGTTCTCTGAGTTCTGTGCGTAACAAAAAATTCACTTCATCAAACAAGTACCCTTGAGGCGTGAGCAACTCGCTTTTGATATGCTGTTCAAGCATTCTTTGTGAATAATTTGAGGAACGTAACGCGAATTGATTCAGATACGCTGGAATACCACCGAGAACACCGTAAGCAATGAGTTTTTCTTTGGCAGGATATTCAGAAAAAAAATATCCACTATAGCGATAGGAGAGCGGCATCAAACGGAGTTGCCCAGTGCGCCGGCCATATAGTGGTGAGCGTTCTGCCAACACCTCACGCTCCATGAAACTGACTTGCGATCCGCACAGAATCAAGAGAAGTTTACTATTTTTTCCGTGCAGGTCCCAAAAGCGTTGGATAAGTGAAGGAAGTGCAGCGTTATCCTCACAGAGATATTGAAACTCATCAAGAACTAAAACAAGGCGTTCTTCTTGTGCTTGTTGTACGAAGTAAATAAGGGCAGATTCCCAATCATTAAAGGCAAGACTCTGCAACAGTGGATCATTGATGACATGTCGTGCAATCTCAACCAGTTGCTGGAGGTGATCTCGTTCTTTCAACTGACTAGCAAGGAAATAGATGCTTCTTTTATTTTTACAGAACTGCAATAAGAGTTCCGTTTTCCCAACCCGTCTTCTGCCATACAGCACAAACAATTCCGCTATTTCTGACTGAAACATGCGCTCTAAAGCTGCGAGTTCTTGGTGTCTATTGATGAACATAGCTTTTTCTCCCTAAACATGCTCTAAAGTATTATACTCTAAAGTAT
>JAAXHD010000409.1 GCA_012271015.1 Candidatus Poribacteria bacterium
TTTCATCCCAAACCTAAAGGATTGGGCTTTCAATCCGAAACTTTCGGTAAGCACCCAGGTGTGCGATCTTGCCGTGCCGGGCAAGCAGTGTAACGCCGCCAGCGATTTTTTGCTGTGCGACGTGCATTTCCATGACTTTATCAATTCTTGAGAGTCGTTCGGTAGAAAGTCCAACTGCTTCAGGCTCCACCATAGGGAGTTCGTGACTGAAGGCAGATACCGTCAGAACCAACAAGAATACGATGCCCACTAAAATCCTGTTTGCTTTTTTCATACAAGCCACCCCGCAACGCTGACGGCACACGGAGTGTGCCTACTACTTTTAAGCCAAGATTTTACGAACGACATGCCCGTGGACATCGGTGAGACGGAAATCCCGTCCTTGGAAACGGTAGACCAGTTTTTCGTGGTTAATCCCGAACAGATGCAGCATCGTGGCGTGGAAGTCGTGGACATGCACGATATTTTCAACGGAATTATACCCCAATTCATCGGTGTTACCGTAACTGATGCCGCCTTTGATGCCACCGCCAGCCATCCACATCGAGAAACCTTGAATGTGGTGATCGCGTCCTGTGCCTTGTGCCATCGGTGTCCGACCAAACTCACCACCCCAAATCACTAAGGTATCCTCTAACATGCCGCGCTGCTTCAAATCATTCACAAGTGCCGCGGTTGCTTTATCAACGTAGCCAGAAGTCGTCTTGATAGCATTTTCAATGCCACCGTGATGATCCCAACCGCGATGGTAGAGTTGGATAAACCGTACACCGCGTTCGGCTAACCGTCGTGCGAGGAGACAGTTTGAAGCGTAGGAGCCATCACCGGGTTCTGCGCCGTACGCATCCAGAACGTGCTGCGGTTCTTTCGAGATGTCGGTTAACTCTGGGACACTCGTCTGCATCCGGAACGCCATCTCGTATTGACTGATGCGCGTCGAGATTGCCGGGTCGTCCACGGTTTCGTCGAGCAAACCGTTTAGGGTCTGTACGGTATCCACGACATCGCGTTGCTGTTCGGCGTTTACACCGCCAGGGTTGGTGACGTAGTGAACGGGATCGCCGGTCGAATGGAACTGAACGCCTTGAAACTGACCTGGGAGAAATCCACTATGCCATTGCCGCGTCGCAATGGGCTGATCCTGTCCGCCGCCAGAGGAGATAAGGACGACGTAACCCGGCAAATTTTCATTTTCACTGCCGAGTCCATAGAGCAACCACGACCCCATGCTGGGTCTACCGGCGATCGCAGTTCCAGTGTTCATGAAGGTGTGTGCCGGATCGTGGTTAATCTGTTCGGTTTTCAGGGAGCGGACGATGCAGATATCGTCGGCGAGGCTTGCGATGTGCGGAAACGCCGAACTCATCTCCTGCCCGGATTGTCCATACTTTTTGAATTCATGTGTAGGACCGAGGCATTTGAGTGAATCTGCTTGTCCTTGAAGTTGAGCAATCGGCTGTCCTTCGGTGAAAGACTTCGGCATCGGTTGCCCGTGCAGTTCGGCGAGTTGAGGCTTGTAGTCCAAAGTCTCTAAATGCGAAGGACCGCCTGCCATGCAGAGATGGATAATTC
The DNA here is from genome assembly GCA_012271015.1 of Candidatus Poribacteria bacterium. Lineage (GTDB taxonomy): Bacteria > Poribacteria > WGA-4E > WGA-4E > WGA-3G > WGA-3G. The sequence continues at coordinate 1,573 of JAAXHD010000409.1, forward strand.
GCTTCGCCTTCGGTGGCACATGTGATGTGGTAACAATACCCGGCCACCGCTCAATCTCCGGCGCGGCATTTAGTAGCGATGGCGCAAGCAGGGACCCAAGCGCAAGCGATCCAATGCTACGCACGCTTTTCCCCAAAAAGGTACGCCTCGTGAGGCGACGATTGGTTTCTTCGTGAATGTCTATAGCCATAACACCTGATACCTCCTGTTCATTATTGCAATGTTGAAGGACCCCAAACCCTCTAACTTTAATATCGCATAATCGTTTCATGCAAATTCAATATTACCCGTGCCACAGAAGTCCACGCCGCTAATTCGTCAGCTTCGATGCCTTCTGTTAGCGGTGCTTCACCCATTGCGACGAGAGCACTGGCGGCATCAAGGTTAGCAGTATATTCAGCCTGATGCTTCTCATAGAGATTCGTCATAATCTCTAATTCCTTGGGTTGTGGTATCCGAGACAATGTCCATTGGTACGCCCAGTTGATACGCTCAGCGACGGATTCACCACCCTCTTCGATAATCCGCGCAGCAAAGACGCGTGCTGCCTCGACGTAACTCGGGTCATTGAGGAGCGTCAGTGCTTGCATCGGCGTATTAGAGGTTGCACGTTCAGCGGTACACTCTTGACGACTCGGTGCATCGAACGCCATCATACTCGGATGCAAGAAGGTGCGCTGCCAGTGTGTATAAAGCCCACGGCGATATTGATTCTCGTTTGCATCGTGCACATAAACCCGTTTCGGGAAGTTTAAATTTGAATAGTATCCCTTCGGCTGGTATGGTCTCACACTCGGACCGCCAATTTTCGGGACAAGAAGTCCACTCAGTTGCAGTGCGTTATCGCGGACCACTTCTGCATCAAGTCTCCAGCGCGATTGGCGTGCTAACAAGCGATTGTACGCATCCTTCTCCTCCAATGCCTCGTTTGATTTCGAGGATTGACGATACGTGTTCGAGGTGACGAGGAGTTTCACGATATGCTTAACGTTCCAACCGCTTTCTACAAATTCGACAGCGAGCCAATCAAGCAGTTCAGGATGCACCGGGGACTCCCCTTGAGCACCAAGGTCATCTAAGACACGGGATAATCCTGTCCCGAAGTAGAGTGCCCAAAGTCGATTGACAAACGTACGCGCAGTCAGTGGGTTGTCCTTTGATGCTATCCATTGTGCAAGCTCCAAACGGGTCGGTCGGCGGTTTTTGATACCGAGATCACCAAGGAAAGCCGGTATCATCGGTTCGACGATCTCACCTGAATCGTCCATCCAGTTACCTCTCGGCAGCACGCGTGTTGTACGAGGGAGTGTGGATTCAGTGGTAAGTGAATAAGGGATCTGTGCTTCAATTTCGCCTTTCTGCTTCTGTAACTCCGCAATCTGGTTTCGTATACCATCAAGCGCGGGTGTGATACGGCGATACTCCGCGGCAATCTGCTCACGCTGACTTGTCGTCCTAACAGACGGATCTACCTGAATTGCAGCGATGACCTGTTCGGTATGTGTATGCTTCACCGCCGAGCCGCGAGTTGTTGCAACACCTGCCCTATCCCAATAAGCAGTGCCACCATACTGCACAAACGCTATCCCATTTAGGACACTCTCCGGGTTCAATCCAACGTCTACCGGATTTACCTCAAGACGGACCCATTCACCGACTGCCGGTAGGGGTCCCATCGGTTTGTGAGCCGGTGTATCACTTCCAATCTCACCGAAGTTAATTTTGTCTTCACCCCAAAATCCGCGATGATCCCACGTTCCATCGTTCCACTGGAGCATAACCGTTTCTGGGGGTGATTCGGAATCAATCCAGACATAGGCGTAGAGTTGATCGTCCTCTGCTAAGGTGAATGTTCGGTTTGCCCCTCGAAAAGCGTGTTGGACAGTCTTGCCTGCTTCTGCTGTCTGCTTTCGTGAATACAACTTACTGAAAACAGGGGCTTCATCTTTGCCGACAAATTCCCACGTGCCCTCAGTTCTACCACCATTTGCTTGAGCGTCGTCTACCCACACGAAGTCGGTCGGTTCTGTTGACTCGAGCAGTGAACGAACTTCGTTTTCCCACTCTGCTTGCTCCGCTTCCAATCCAGGTGATGATGCTTTGAATATACGCTCCAATTTTGTCAATTCGTCGTCAATATCTTGCAGTGTGGACTCTTGTATGGGGGTCGGTAGCATAACGACCGGTTCCCACTTACTTCCACCACCGTATACACCAGGTCCCTTGACATCAGCGAAAAATGCGGCGAAACTATAAAAATCCTTCGCAGTGTATGGATCAAACTTGTGATCGTGACATTGGGCACAACCAAGCGTCGCCCCCAACCAGACGGAGGCAGTCGTTCGGACTCGGTCTGCAGCATAGATTGCGAGGTACTCCTTCGCTTGTGCGCCGCCTTCTGAGGTTGTCTGATTAAGACGGTTATAACCAGCAGCGACCTTTTGTGCTGGTGTTGGATTCGGCAGGAGATCGCCTGCGAGGTTTTCAACCGTAAATTGATCAAACGGCATGTTGTCGTTAAACGCTTTTATCACGTAGTCACGATAGGGCCAGATACTCACATTTTCGTCAGCATGGTAACCGCTCGTGTCCGCATAGCGTACGAGATCGAGCCAGTACATTGCCATCCGCTCGCCATATTCAGATTCAGACAGAAGTCTGTTGACTAGGGACTCATAGGCGTTGGGACTCTCGTCTCTTAAGAACTGTTCTACTTCAGCAGGTGTAGGCAGTAATCCAGTAAGATCGAAACTCAAGCGACGGATAAGTGTCCGTTTATCCGCTTCTGCAGACGGCGTGAGCCCTTCTATTTCTAATCTTCCGAGTATAAAGGCGTCAATAGGGTTGCGGACCCATGCAGCGTTATCAACAGCCGCTGATTCAATACGTTCAGGGAGGCTGTAAACCCAGTGTTCTTCCCATTCTGCGCCTTCAGCGATCCACTGGATAAGCGTATCAATCTCTTCCTGTGTTGGCTGCCGATTGGAGATCTGTGGTGGCATCCGCTGGTCAATATTTTCGTGCGTTATGCGTAGTACCAATTCGCTGTTTTCCGGTTCCCCGGGGACGATAATTGGATAACCGCTCGGTGCAGAGAATGCGCCTTCTTTGGTATCAAACCGTAAATTGGCTTGGCGAACCGCCGGATCGGGACCGTGACACGCAAAGCATTTATCCGACAATATCGGCAGAACATCACGGTCGAATTGAAGTTTCTCGGCATAGGTAGGCTGTAGGACAATGGCAAGTCCTAACAAGAGTAACACAAAACTCACACAACGCGTGCGAACCCATCTTGAAGGGTTTAAAGGTGATAGCTGGGTCTGGGACATTATGGAATATCTCCTCCATTTCTTCTGTACGGGTGATGTTAATTCCCAACAGTGGCGTAAGTCTGACCATCCTCAAAATTGCTTGATTGCTCAATAGTGTATCATGAAAGCAAAATATGCGCAAGCAAATCCCGCGAACAGCAGATTCCACTTTTATAAAATTTTATTGGTTCTAATTATACTTTAGAGTATAATACTTTAGAG
>JAAXHD010000065.1:0-3509 GCA_012271015.1 Candidatus Poribacteria bacterium
AACTCAATCTTGATGCAATACTAGTCCATCTTCAACTGATTGGTTGAAGGTACCGAATGAATTCATAGGTTCCTCGTATCGTGTATTCAGATTTAAGACAACGGATTTTTGTCCTATCCGTTCTCTACAGGCATCCCAATAGGACGAGAAGAAGGGAAGAAGGCGATTTTGGCATACAAGTTTCTTTTTCCGATTAAGATCTTTAAATAGTGAAAGGATCCGCTGTGAAGCCTCCTCCCAAGTGAACATTTGCGCACGGACTAACGCTTTTCGCGCATAGGTTTTCCGTAACATATCGTCATTCAACAATAAATTAATCTTCTCTGAGAAGTCAAGCGGCGAGGCATAACTGTTGATAGTAGCAATGTCTTGCTCAAAACGGACAGCTGGAACGATTAAACCAGCGTCTCCGACAACGGATGGAACCCCATCAAAATCAGAGATGACGGGTGGCACGCCACATGCCATTGCCTCAAGCACTGTTAAGCCAAAACTTTCTTCACCCGACACAGAAGGGAAGCAGTAGACATCAAAAGTATTGTAAATCAGGGGCAATTTCTCACGCGGATGGAACCCGACGTAGACGAGGTTCTCGGGCATTTTTCGGTGCGCGTATCTGCCCTCATTCCACCCCGCCTGTAAAAAGAGTATATGCGGGTTGAGTTCCGCCAATTTCAGATAGATAGAGGCTCCCTTTTCGGCTTGGAGGCGGGAGAGGTACCCAACCGTGAAGTTTGTTTTGATTCGCTCGTCTCCAACGAGTGCTGCGAGTTCATACTTCGCCTGGTGTTTATCCATCGGACGAAACAGGTTCTGGTCAACGCCATTGGGGACTGTATGGAAAACGCTTTTATCCCAGACGAAGCGGGAATAGAATTCACCAACGGAGTCCGAAGGAGCAGTGAAAGCATCACAATCACGCAAGGCAGCATAGTGAAGGAGTACAGAACGGGCCCCAGAGCCTCCATGCCCGCGAACGGCATGTATTTGCATCAGAATCGGTGGAAGTTCAAGACACCGAAAGAGAGAAATGACAGATTCTGAACTCCATTCCCAATGAAGCGTCAAAATTCCATCATACTGCCTAGCAATCTTTTCCGGTGCGCGTAATATATCCTGCACATTCAGATCTATCTCATAGATGTTCTCATTGAGTTTTCTATTTTGTTTACCGGCGAAGTGGATCACTGCATCTTTCCTCAATGCTTGGACGGTATAAGCGAGTGCGATGTTGGTTCCTGCACTCGTATTCTCTATGTCTGAAAAGGTATCGGGATTGAATCCAGGGAGTACTAACAATAGATGCAGACGGGCATTTTTCTTCGGGAAAAGCACTATGGGGTCCTGACCGCGGGTAAAGAGCAAGCCTTGTTGTGTATACAGCGTTAGGGTTTTAAATGCTTCTTCAATATCTTCATCACTATACGCGTTTTTCAGGGACTGTATGATTGCCTCTGTTGTCTGCGTCTCGGCAAGTTTCAGAATTTCGGCTATTACAGGAGAGATTTCGACGATGCGTGCTTTATCCAAGTCCGCGGCGTAAAGTCCACCATCTTTTTCAAAGATATGGAGTTGATGAAGAGGTTTCGGAAAATCAAGCATATTTTTTGTCCCTGTCTACAACAAACTGAATCAGCAAATCATTCTGGTTTAACGCGAGGAATGTCAATTCTTGAAATAGGACCCTTCAAAACAATAGATGTTTCTAACGAATCTTCTACGTATCACTCAGCACCCTCTATGTTGCAATTCTCGTGCCAATTGGAAGAACCCACGCTGTTCGTGGATTTTCGGAAAATGTGACTGCGCAAATTTTTCGCAGTCGGCAAATTTTGCCTATCGAACCTCTGCAGATTTTGCAGAGCTCCAAAAGGCAGCGGCACCGGCGCGCGATGTCTCGGAAACTATCGCTAACAGCGATAAGCCCCTTAACCTACTCCCAATTTGCGTGTCCGCTATCGACCATCCTCCGATTGATGTACAAGTTATCTGAATATCGCCAGACATGCGCGACTACGCGACCGTAAATATCGGTAGCGACCGACTTGATTCTGACACATTTCCATTCTATGAGGAACCTCAGATAGGTGGTAGATTTTTGTCCTTCGGGGGTACTGTTTTCGGGGGTGTTTATATTCGCCAAGCGAATGCGTTGGGTGGCAGTATTGAAAGTATCACCATCGGTCACGGATGTGACGTAGGTTGAATATTCATACATCTCTCTACCTCCTTTTTGAAGGAGTAGGTTATAGGCGCGTGTGAATGGAAAAGGGAATAGCCGCTATCCGTCGCAAATTAGGGATTTAGACTATAGTAACGCGGATAGGGTGCAGAAAGGTTGCAGAAAGTGCGATTTTTTGAGGGGATTATTAAGGAACAGAACGCCAGACGCGAAAGAAGGCATATCCATCATGCGCCTTCCAAGTATATCCAGTTTTTAGGACTTGACAGAATGGAGTAGAAATGCTACGCTACTTTAATATTACTAAACTTTGGACAATTTTTAGAGGGATACACATTTCGCCCCGCTGGGGCTTAGACCTTGGGGCGATATGGGGTTTCTACACACAGGGCGCCCCGCTGGGGCTGCCCTTTCGGGCGGACGAGTCTCTTTTTCGGGGAGTTAGGTTCAAGTCAGGAACTCGGAGAAAAATACACACCTCCTTAGAAACCCAACGCAGACGCAATACGAATTGTCCAAACTTTAGGACTCTAATATTAATTATTTTTGCCACCTTCATCGATCCAATCAATGAAAAGTTGGACTTGGTCTCCATCCAAGGGTGGACCGCCGGGGGGCATGCCGCCGCCATCAATGCGTTTGACGACAAGACTTCCTTTACCATCGCCAGCGACGAAGGCGGGACCACCGTTTCCACCTTTTTTGAAGGTATCGTATTTGCTGAGATCAAGCCCTCTTGCTGCACCCGCTGCGGCGTGGCATCCTGGAACGGCGCAGCGTTCAGCGAGTATAGGCTGAATATCGTCCTTGAAGGAAACTCCTGCAACAACGGGTTCTTCAACGACTGGCTGCTCTGCTGGCGGAACGGGTGTTTGCGCTGGGGGTGGCGTTGGAGTGGGCTGAAGGACATCCGTCATACCAGTGGTGTTCTCAGTGGTGTCACCTTCATCACCGCAACTGGCGACGAAGATTGCAATGAGAAAGAGACTCATGGCAAAGATAGGAATAGAAATGGAATGAACGTATCTCTTACGCGTATGTATCAAAGACGAAGCAATCACGACAGGATTCTCCTTTTTTGAGAAATGTGTTTTTAGTAGAAATCTCGTTGTTTTGTATATAGAGTACCACGATACAAGGGAGATGTCAAATGAAAATTTTGATTAACACTGATATTACATCGGAACAACAGCAGCAGATCGAATCGGTTTCTGGTGACCTCTCAGTTGTGTGTCCGCAGAATTCCGAAGAGGCACTGCGCGAGGTTGTAGACACCGATATTGTTCTCGGCGGGTTCAATCGTTCGCTTTTTGAAAATGCGAAACAA
>JAAXHD010000065.1:3610-12073 GCA_012271015.1 Candidatus Poribacteria bacterium
CTCCGAGGTGTCGGACGTTCGGTCCGTGAGCGGACATGGGAGAATCGGATGTCAATCCGTCTGGCGACATGGGAACTCAGCGAACGGACGCTGGGGATTGTCGGACTCGGTGGAACGGGGATTGACGTTGCGCGTCGAGCACAAGGGTTCGATATGCGTGTCATCGCTGTAGATCCAGAGACGGTCGAAGCCCCCTCGTTTGTCCATGAAGTCTGGCAAATGGATCGGTTTCATGATCTCCTCGCGGTGTCAGATGTCGTTGCTGTCTGTGCCCCGCTGACTCCAGAGACGCACGGTATGTTCGACGATGCGGCGTTTGAACAGATGAGATCGCATGCCCTGCTTATTAACGTCACACGCGGTAAGATTGTAGACGGACCGGCACTGCTCCGTGCACTCACCTCAGGGAGTATTGGCGGTGCGGGGTTGGATGTTACGCCTGAAGAGCCGTTACCTACCGACAGTCCGTTATGGGATCTGCCGAACGTAATTGTTACACCCCACGTTGCGGGTGGCTCGCCGATCCGTTTGGACCGGAGTGTTGGACTTTTTTGTGATAATCTGGAACGGCTTCTCGTTGGAAAACCGCTCTTGAGTGTAATCGACAAAGAGAAAGGATATTAATTTTTAATTTTTAATTTATGGGCTCCTGGGCACCGCTCCATTCCATTACGCGGTGGTTTTCGGTGAATTAAAAAACCTATTTCAGATTAGAAATGGTTTCTTAACGATTGGAAATCTGCCCGTAATGTAATGGAGGGTAGCTCAGAAGCAATGAATTAAAGATCAGCGATTTTGACGAGTTGCTTCCCGATATTGCCGCCTTTTAGCATACTAATGAACGCCGCGGGCGCGCTTTCGATCCCACCTTCTTCAATTGTCTCACGATATTTCAACCTGCCCTGTTGTAACCAGGCTGACATCTCAACGAGTGCCTCTGCATGCTGATCGGCGAACTCAGAGACAAGGAAGCCTTCAATCCGCGCGCGTTTGGTGATCATATGCCAGAGGAAACGCGGTCCTGTCTCCGGCTTTTCTAAGTTATATTGCGAAATCTGTCCACATATCACGACGCGTCCTTTGATTCTTAAATTGAGGAAAACGGCATCCGTGACGGTACCACCGACGTTGTCAAAATAGACATCAATGCCATCAGGAAGGAGTCTCTGGAGTTCCTCGTGATAATCGTTAACCTCTTTATAATTAAAAGCATCATCAAAACCGAGTTCGTCAACGATGTAAGCGACTTTTTCATCGGTTCCCGCGGAACCGACAACCCGGCATCCCTTGATTTTTGCGATCTGTCCGACGACGGAACCGACGGCACCAGCGGCACCAGAGACAAACACAGTCTCTCGTTCTTGAAGGTCGCCAACCTTGAGCAAGCCGAAGTAGGCTGTTAGACCGGGCATACCGAGAATCCCGCCCCCCGTTGAGATAGGTGCGATTGTCGGATCAATTTTCCTTAAGCCATCGCCGGCAGCAACGCCGTATTCCTGCCATCCGATACCGGCGTTGACGATATCACCTACCTCAAAATTCGGATGCTTTGTGTCAATAACTTCAGCGATGACACTCCCTACCATCACTTCATCGATTTCCACATTGGCGGCATAAGATTTCGCGGCATTAATCCGTCCCCGCATATATGGATCAACCGAGAGGTAGAGCGTTTTTACCAACACCTCTCCATCTTCAGGTGTCGGAATCGGCACCTCAACTAAGTTAAAGTCCGACTCCTTCGGGTACCCTGCGGGTCGGGAAGCGAGGGTAATTTGACGATTCATAAGCATTTCTCCTTTTTTAGTAGCCGTCGGCTTTCGGCTGTCAGCAAAGAGGTTTTCGGTATATTATAGTGGAGCCCGTAATTATTTACACACTCATATATCGTTATATGAACGAGTGAATATTCGTCTTAGGGATGCACAGGCTAACAGCCTATGCTACAAGTGTAAACATATTTTCGGATTTTACTATAAACATCTCTTGTAACTCTTACTGGGAAGCAAACTGACAACCGATAACTATCTATGCGCGTTGTTATGCGCGTTGTTTAGTCCTTGTTATTAAATTGCACGGGATCTTCACCGTGAACGACGATGAGTTTGTGCTGAGGTGCATCCCAATCGAAAACCTTGACGATCGGTAGAATGACACGGACAGCTAAACCGATACGTCGTTTATCAGAGCGATTTGCTTCCGAGTGATGCAAGGTGCGTTCATTAAAGAGAACAAATTCACCCGGTTGCATCTCAAGGTTGACAATAGTCGTGGTATCAATGAACCCGAGATCGCCCATTTGATTGAACGCCATATCGGAAGTCGCTTTCACGTGCGGTACTACTTTACGGTGTGAACCGGGAACGATCTGGAGACAACTATTTTCTAATGTTGCGGAATCGACAGCAATCCATGCAGAAATAATAATAGGGGGTTCAAGGGGCCAATAGTTGAAATCTTGATGCCACGGAATCTCTTTCGCGCCCGGCTCTTTGATGAAAAAGTTCGTCCGCCATAGCAGCAGATCGGGCCCATAGAGAGATGCCATCCGTTTGATGATAGTCGGATGCGTGGCGAGATTATGAATTAATGCAGAGTCAAGATGGCGGTTATGCTCCACTTGGTTGTGATCCGGTGGTGCCGTCTCAAGGACTGTCTCGATTTCCGAATGCATGTTGAGCATTTCTTCAGAACTACAGAGTTTGTAAGGACCGAGGTAACCCTGCCGCCAAAACTGTTCTTTTTCTTCGATACTCAACGCATGATTTCCGTTCTGCATATTTTAATTTTACCTTGCGGTTCGGTCAGGTAGGTTGGACAACTGAAGTGCCTTTCCGTAGCCCTGCAGAAACGCCCAAGCAAAACCCTGCGCTGCTGTTGCAGGCTACAATTTTGGTCTATAGTAAAAGCCACAATTCAGTTTACAATCTTTGACGTGGCGAGGTTGGGAAACCTCGCCTACCAAGGGTGTTTCTGCTATTACTGGCGAGATGTCAAACCCTACCAGCAAATCAATGCTCTACTGTTCCTGAGAAACATGTACTTTAACTGCGCCGGAGGTTTTATCGGCGGACACTCGGAACGCTTCGACGATCTCTTCAAGTGGATAGGTGTGTGTCACCAATTTTGTAGCATCAACTTTGCCGGAGTCAATCAACTCAATCGCCGCTTCAAAATCCGTCTCCATCCCACTATAACCGTAGCAGTTAGAGCCTGTAACGAATGCTTCTGACCAGACGATCTTGGAAAGATCCACTTCAAGCGGTTTGTAGTATCCTGCGACGAGGACAACAGCCCCCTGCTTCCGAACGATATTCATAGCGATGTCAAAGTTTTCCCCACCGCCTACGGTTTCAACGACTGCGTCAAAACCCATGCCGTTTGTGACATCCTTGACGTATTCTTGGACATCGGTGTCACTGACGTTTACGACATGATCTGCGCCGAGTGCTTTTGCCAGTTCTGCTTGCTGCTCATACTTGACGGTAATCAACGTCTCTTTCACACCAGCGGCGACTGCATCCGCTAAAGCGAATTGTCCGATAGTCCCACCACCGATAATTGCGACGGTATCTCTGGAATTGGCACCTGTCCGCGCGATAGCACGATGTGAAACGGCGAGCGGTTCAACGAGTGCTCCCTGTTCAAACGTCATGCCCTTGGGTAATTTAAACAACCCGGAGTAATGTGTTGATGTGTACTCAGCAAACCCACCGTGCATACCCGGCGAAATCCCACCTCTATTGACGCAGAGATTATACTGACCGGTTTCACAATACTTGCAGATGCCGCAGTGCGAGAAACATTCCACGGCGACCCTGTCGCCAATGTCAAACTTCGTTACACCATCACCGAGTGCCATGACCACACCACAGGTCTCATGCCCTGCGGCATATTCGTGCGACTGTCCCCAATTCCCGAAATAACTGTGCAGGTCGCTTCCACAGATACCGGTCTGTTTTGTGTCAACGAGTACAAAGCCCGGAGGGGGTTCGTTGCGTTCGACCTCACGAATTTCAATTCCTTCAATGCCTGTGTAGATAGCGGCTTTCATTCTCATGACAGTTTCTCCTTTGTTTCTGACATCAGCAGTTGTTTACGGAGTGCTTGCTTATCAGATTTTCCGACACTCGTTTTCGGGATTTCATCAACAATAACAAACTGATCAGGAATCCAAAATTTAGGAAACTCAACAGCGAGGTGTTGCCCAAGGGTATCTGAGATATCCTCATGTATCCGTTGTGAGAGGGTAACAACAGCGATCGGACGTTCGCCCCACTTTTCATCGGGCACACCGATAACTGCCACCTCCAGAACGGACGGATGCTTTAGGAGTGAAGCCTCTAAGGCAACACTTGAAATAGACTCTCCGCCACTTCGGATGAGTGCTTTCGCGCGGTCCACAATCTGCATGTAACCGTCTACATCAACAGTAGCAATATCTCCTGTGCGTAACCACCCGTCGGCAGTGAAATGTTCCGTAGTAGGCTCAATGTTGTAGTAGCGACTTGCTGTCCATGGACTTCGCACTTGTAGTTCCCCGACGACCTCACCGTTCCAAGGGAGTTTCGTGAAACCGTTAGATGTTTCAGTTGCGAGGCGGAGTTCAACACCCGGTATTGGCCGTCCTTGCTTCGCTTTAATTCGCCACTTTTCAGCATCCGATAAATTTTGATGTGCCCCGCGTAGTTTCGAGAACGTACCCGTCGGTGACATCTCCGTCATCCCCCAAGCGTGGCAGATCTCAACGCCGAGATTCTTTTCGTAGGCTTCAATGAGTGTAGGCGGCATGGCCTCACCGCCGACTATCAACCGTCGCAAGGTGGAAATGTCCTGTCTCCTTTTCGATAATTCGGGATACACCCTTGCCCAGATTGTCGGCACCCCTGCAGCAACGGTGGCACCTGTCTCTGCAATGAGGTCTGCAATGCACACGGGGTTGGCACCGGGAAGCACCATATCGGCACCAGCGAACATGGACGCGTAGGGCAGTCCCCACGCCATCGCATGGAACATCGGGACGAGCGGCATCACGACATCCGCCTCTGTTAATCCAAAGACATCGGCTTGATTCACAGCCAGCGTGTGAAGAAACATGGAGCGATGGGTGTAGAGAACGCCTCTCGGTTCACCTTGCGTCCCACTGGTGTAACAAAGTCCCATTGCCCGGTTTTCGTCAGGGATATCCCACGAATAGACTGAATCGGCTTCAGAGAGCAACTGCTCATAAGCAATACCGGGATGCGCAGAACTTGTATGAAAGTGGACAATTTGTTTACATTCAATTTTCTCTCGTAGTTTATCAAACTGCTTGGTAAACGCGTCATCTACAAAAATAACCTTGTCTTCTGCCTCTTGCACGATCCGCGCCAATTGAACGGCAGTGAGACGGACATTGAGTGGATGTAGCACAGCACCTATGCACGGAACCGCATAGTAGAGTTCCAGGTGTTGATAGGTATTGGAGGCGTACGTTCCGACTCTGTCCCCAGGTTGTATCACCCGCAGTTGCATAATAGCGTTTGCTAACCGCTTTACACGCTCACATAACGCAGTATAGTTGTAACTATGGAACGTCTGATCGGGCAGAAGTGTCGTAACTCGCTTACTGCCGTGTATATGGCGCGCATGTTCTAAAATCTGCGCAAGCGTCAAGGGATAGTTCATCATCATACCGTGCATATTCTCCCGGTCCCTCACCCAAACAATTGTCCAAGTTTCTCATGATTTTAGCATAAAAGCAGAGTTTGTGGTTAAAAAAACTGATTAATGGTAAACGTCGCCACAAAAGTGCCTTACTTCACGTAGATAGCTCCGTCGGTCGCGGCACCGCTGGAACAGATTTCAACGCGATCCCACCAGCAGCGATAGTAAGGAGCAGATCGGTCTCAAAATGTGTGTTGCTATCCCTCTGTAAACTTTTTTCTCACCTTGAGCGTTTATGATAAAAACGAGAAACAAGTGGACATGTATTCGTAAGGGGCTTATTCACAAGACCGCGCATTCCCCAAAGAAGACTCCTGATAGCGAGTCAAAAGGAGATGTTGAAATGAGAACCCTGAGTTTGATGAAAATCCTAGCCCTCCTGGGGGTCGCTCTCTTCGGTTTAGACACTTCCATAGGGGCAGATCCCTGTGACGCCCCCTCAAATGGGGTACAAGAGAATATCTTGGGCATCGTTGAAGTCTATGATTTGGGTTACCATATGAACTCCTACACGCAAAGCAGTCATCGCATGACGATTGAAAATCGGACTGACGCTGCCGTGGAGTATAAGTATGAATGTAGCCACGTTGTTGTGATAGACGATGAGAATGATAACATCATCGTTGCTGATGTGACACAGGAGTTTGGACCGCATACTGTGGAGCCAGGGGAGACGGAATGGCACCTTGAAACACGGACTGCGTCTCCACACAATGTGCTACGTGATGAAGATTACATTCTGAAAACTTACACAGCACTGCGTGTTACCGGCGGCCCCTCCTGGGGGATATGTAGAGAATATAACTTTAAGCATCGGTAGAATCTATTCTCGCAAAACTCGAAGATAAGGGGACAAGTGTTCAGTGAACCAGTTCTCCAATAGGCAGGCGGGATTTGTTCCCCGTCTGCCTACAATGTCCAAGTCCTTGTCTATTTACGATAAAAAGCGGTGTATATTTTGAAAAGGAGGTTTTGAAAATGTGTAAACTTTGGATAGTTACAGGCTTCTTTGTGGTAGTATCCACGTTCGCCGTGGCAGATATCGTCTTCCTCTCAGATAGAGATGGAAGCAGCGATATCTATGTGATGCAAGATGATGGTAGCCATATCCGTAGGGTCACAGCCACGCGTTTTGCGAAAGGGGGTCTTGCTTGGTCCCCTGATGGCAGACAGATCGCCTTCGATGCGGATCTAAATTCGGCGGTGCAGCCACAACAAGCTGACATTTTCCTTATCAATGCGGATGGCACGGGTGAACGGAATCTGACGGAGCATCCTGCGCTGGATACAAGCAAGTGTTGGTCTCCTGATGGCACACATCTTGTGTTTTCAAGCACGCGGGATGGGAGTTGGGAGCTCTATCGGATGGAGATAGCCACCCGTGAAGTCCGCCAACTCACGCGATTAGGGTTCGCATCAGCCCCTGATTGGTCACCAGACGGAAAATATATTGCTTTTGAACACGAAGGGCCAGGGGGACGACATATCTACACCATGAATGCGAATGGCAGAAATGTTCGTCCCCTGCTCCGGCGGCTCCGCAAGGGACGCTTCGGAACTTCCATCATCATGAGCGGTTTTCCAAAATGGTCCCCGGACAGTCAATATATTCTCTATAGGGAGGCGGAGTATGCGCCCAATCAGCTTCTTGCTACTTCAATTCTTATAGTGAACGTGAGAACACGGCATCTGAAGATACTGGATACGCCGAAAGGGTGGAAGATCAATAAAGTGTGCTGGGCAGATGATGGCGATGCCGTCCTCTTTGGGGGAGTGCCGAAGGGGTTGGGGAATATTTACAAAATCTATAAATATCGATTGAGCAATGGTCAGGTAACGAATCTCACCCCGCATCCGAGCGATAACTGGGGGATGGACTGGACCCCGCACGATAGCCTGTCTGTTTCGGCGCGTGAGAACATCGCGACGCAGTGGGCGCGGTTGAAAGCAGCCGATTGACACTCTGATAGGGTTGCTAAAATCCAAAGAATGTAGGTGCGGTTTTCAACCGCGCCGTTTTTATTTTTCTTGCATGTATTTGGAGAATTTGCTAAATTGGTGTGAGATTTGCACAGAGTCCGAAATTCAAAGGAGAACCACTGAATGCATCGAAACCTCTTAATCTTTTGTGCGACGTTGCTTTTTATAGGTACTATTATTGCGCTGAGCATTAATTCTGTTGAGAGCCAGAGTGATAGGGTGCAGCGCGGAAAATACCTCGTGGATACGGTGGGTGCATGTGGACATTGCCATACACCCCGCGCCGGTGCTGAATACGATATGAACATGTATCTCGCCGGGCACCCAGCGAATGCGTCTTATCCACGCTACAATTTCAGCATGATGCAACAGGGCATCTTCATTCTTACATCAACACAAATGACAGCATTCTCGGGTCCGTTTGGAACGAGTTTCGCTTCAAACTTGACCCCGGACCAAGAAACTGGGTTGGGCGAATGGACGGAGGAAATGTTTATCCAAGCAATGCGTACTGGACTCCATCAAGGCGTAGCACGCAATCGTAAGATATTTCCGCCGATGCCGACGAAGCACTACGCCCACATGAACGATGAAGACTTGCAGGCGATTTGGGCATATCTCAGGACGATTAAACCTATTAGAAACGAAGTGAGTTCGCCGTTGAATTCACGAGGTCGTCCATACTAATTAGCCGTCAGCCATCAGGGCGTTCCGCTGCGCTCCACTTGTCGGCTGTCAGTAATTCATTTGTGGCATTCAAAACGATTTAACTGCCAC
>JAAXHD010000065.1:12154-30215 GCA_012271015.1 Candidatus Poribacteria bacterium
CTCTGTGATTTGTTTGAAGATCGGATGAAAGCCTTCGCCAAAGATCTACCCGACGAGGTTAAATTCTATACAGACTACACAGAGATGTGCAAGGCCGACGACATCGACGCCGTGTTTGTTGGCACACCGAATCAATGGCATGTGCCGATAGCACTGGAAGCGGTGCGGAACGGCAAGCACGTCATGGTAACGAAACCGCTCGCCGATTCCGAAGAAGCGGCACATAAACTTGTCACGGAAGCGGAAGCCGCAGGCGTTGTTAATATGATGTCGCTCTCGACGCGCTTTGGAAATGACTGCCAGTATCTGGGTAACATCGCACGCGATAACTACTTCGGCGAACTCTACTATGCCCGGGCGCGAAGTGTCCGTCGAAACGGGATTCCGGCATGGAATCTCGGTTTCATTAAGAAGGGTGGCGGTGCGTTCCGTGATATGGGTGTCCACGTCCTTGATGCCGCTTGGTGGATTCTCGGATTGCCGAAACCGATCGCAGTGCTCGGTGCCGCTGGTGCGAAATTCGGACCGCGGGGTCGCGGTTACTGGAATCGCAGTCAACCCCCAAAGGAAACCTATGAACAGTACGAGTCAGACGACTATGCAGGCGGGTTCATTACCTTTGAAAATGGAGTCGGCTTACAAGTTGAAAGTTTCTGGGCATCACACCAACCCGACGAGTTCCAAATCGAATTATTCGGAACGGATGCAGGCGCGACGCTAAAGCCGTTGCGACTTTTTCGGACCAACGAATCCGGCACATCTGAGGATATAAACGTTAATCTCGCCTCGAGTCAATACGACAAAACATGGGATGCTATCGCTGATCACTTCATCGAGTGTATCTTGGACGATGTAACCTGCAAAGCACCCCTCCGCCATGGATTGATTGTTCAACAGATGATGGAAGGGCTGCTCACAAGTGCCGAAACAGGACGTGAGGTTCATATTAAGGTAAAACTAAAAAATGACTCTTGATATGACGACACTTCGCGACGATTTTTCAAGAGACGGTTTCGCTATTGCACCGAATCTGTTTACGCGAGGTGAAGTTCAACGTCTCAAATTAGAGTGTATCGACATTCTGGAAGCCGTTAGAGCGGAAACGGGGACAGTCGCTGGGCACGGTGTTTACGTCGGTTTAGCAGCGCGGAGCACCGTTTTTCAAACCGCTGTCGGTGATGAAAGGATACTCGATATTTTAGAAAGTATTTATGCGCCGGATATTGAGTTCCTGAGCGATAAGGTGGTTTTCAAGAGTGAGACGACGACCTTCGCCAGTCCTTGGCACCAAGATTGGTCCTATTGGCACGGTGCACACAAGCTCTCGATCTGGGTCGCGCTCGACGATGCGACTGTCGAAAACGGGTGTCTCAAACTCTTTCCGGGTTCCCACAAATCCGCTATTGTCCACGATGGTGATGCCAGTGATGGCAACGGATTCGGGAATCGACTCCAGCCGGGGGCAGTTGACGAGAGTCGTGCTGTTACGGCGGAGATCGAAGCAGGCGGTGCCGTCTTTTTCCACGATTTGACGCTTCACGCCAGCCATCCGAACACATCTAGTGAAGAACGCTGGGTCTGGATCCCCACGTATCGCGACGCAAAGGCAGAGGACACTGATTATCCGTGGGCTGTTGCCGCGAAAGTTTTACGGGGTGAAAGATTGTCAGAAGAATAGTTATCAGTTCGGATTTTTTCTTCCGAAAAAATCCTTTCAGTTCTCAGTCTTCAGTTACAAGAGTAGGACTTACGCAGTTTACGCGTTTTTGTATTGTCTTTCGTTTGTAGTCGCGCAATTCATTGCGCGTTCTTCGGTAATATCCGCACAATGTCGGCGTGGATCCTAAATTTGCGTAAGTCCTAAAAGGGGAAGTTATGTTTAAAAATTTGAGCACGGGTGCAATCGGCATCCAGGCAAATATGACAGAAGGTTTAGCGTTAGCAAAAAATTCTGGTTTTGAAGGTCTCGACCTAAACATCGACGAAGCCAGTCAACTCGCACAGGAACACTCTGTTCAACACGTCAAAGACCTCTGGTCAGAGGTAGGTATCGCCATGGGTGGATGGGGATTCGGTGTGAATTGGCGGGGTCCTGAGGCGGATTATTACGCCGGTTTAGCACAACTCCCCGAACGTGCAGCACTCGCTGCTGAACTCGGTTGTTATAGGTCAACGACTGTTGTCGGACCCGCTTCAAATGATATGACCTTTCAGGAGAACTGGGATTTCTCCGTGAAGCGGTTGCGTCCTATTGCCGAAATACTTAAAGAACACGGGCATTCAGTCGGACTTGAATTCATTGGACCGGCAACGAGCCGCCAAGGCTCCAAGTACCTCTTCACCTATTCAATGGATGCGATGTTAGGGCTCGCCGCTGCGGTCGGCACAGGGAATGTCGGACTCCTATTCGATACATGGCACTGGTATACGTGTCGTTCTGCCATGGACGATGTCCGTAAACTCTCTGTATCGGATGTTGTTTACGTCCACATCAACGACGCCCCTACTGGCATCGACCCGTATGATCAGATCGACAACATCAGGTGTCTTCCCGCCGAAACTGGAGTCATCCCACTCACCGAACTGATGCAAATCCTAACGGACATCGGCTATGAAGGACCCGTGACACCGGAACCGTTCAGTCAAAAGGTGAACGGGATGGAACCCGCAGAGGCGGCGAAAGCGACTGCGGAATCGCTGGATCAGGTGTGGGAAAACGCAGGGCTGTAGGGCGAGGTCACCTCGTCCCTACGACAATCTCGGTATCGCGAGGTTGTTTCATAGAAGGAACTGAACATGCAACTTATCGAAAAAGAGAGCATCCTCGCGATGACCCATTTATGGGAGGGCGACCGATTCCCCGATGGACGCCCTCGCGTCCCGGACGATATTATTCAGCGGATGAAGGCTATCAGTATCGAGCAGGCGTGGGGTGTCCTGCATGGCAACGGCTATCAGTTTCAATTCGCTGGCGATTGGATGAATCTTCATCCGGATCGGGTCCTTGTCGGTAGAGCAGTGACATGCGCATTTGTGCCGATCCGTCCTGACTTCAACGATGCCATCGCTGCACAAGGCGAAAAAGAGGGACGCGTCGGGGGTCAAAACTCGTGGGTGATTGATACGCTCGTCCGCGATGATGTCATCGTTGTTGACCTCTTCGGCAAAGTTAAAGACGGGACTTTCGCCGGGGACAATCTCGGTAACTCCATCTATGCGAAAACAGGGACGGGCATGGTCATTGAGGGTGGTATCCGGGATCTGGATGGCATCTATGAATTGCCCGATTTTGCGACGTTTGTGCGTGGTGTGGATCCGACAGGTATTGCGAACGTCACACTCACGGGTATCAACATTCCCATCCGTATCGCGGAAGCGACGGTTTTACCGGGTGATGTAGTTTTAGGGAGGCGTGGCGGGGTTATCTTTATTCCGCCGCACTTCGCGCAACAGGTGGTTGAGCAAGGCGAGGAGGTGGCACTCCGAGATCGGTTCGGGCATCGACGGCTACGCGAAGGTGTATACACACCAGGGGAAATCGACCGGAAATGGTCGGAGGAGATCGAGGCAGACTTTGCGAAATGGCGTGCGGATCAGGAATGAAAACTGAGCGAGCGGCGATTCAAATTGCTAACGACGTATATTCCTGCTAAAATTAAAGGAAAACACGCAGATACGGAGAGAAGTATGAAACCTCTTAACGACTTCGCAGACAAACAACGAAAATATATGCCGACTTTCGCAAAAGCGACGGGGAAACCCACCGTTTACATACCAGGCTACCCGTATGAGGACGAGGAACCTATGCCCGCAACCGGATTCCACGGAGAGCAGATCAACATCTTGTATGAACAACTCTCCAGTTATTTCGCAACGCAATCACACATCTATATCGGCGTTGACAACTTCATCTACTACCGCGAAGGCGATACCACGAAGAGCGTCGCGCCCGATATTTATGTCGTTTTAAGTGCAGCGAAATTTCCACTCCGCAGGAGTTTCTACACGTGGGCAGAAGGCGCGGTGCCCACGGTTGTCTTTGAGTTCCTGTCGGATTCAACAGCCGATGAAGATCGCGAGGCCAAGGTAGGGGTTTACCTGGCGGATATAGGGGTCCAAGAATATTTCATCCATCAACCTGAGATGGAGAAACCCGCGGAGTTCCGTGGATGGCGGCGGGAGGTATCAGGGGATATTGTTGAGATGCTCCCCGAGGCGGATAGCGGCTTATTCAGCGTGTCCTTAAACTTGTCGTTCCGGTGGACAGATCAACATCATAGCCATGTCCGGTTGTTACGTCCGTATCTGCCGGATGGCACTCCGATCACGACTGCTACAGAAGAGCGGAACCTTCACGCAGCAGCAAAACTGCGTGCGGAAGAAGCAGAAGTCCGTGCGGAAGCAGAAGCGCGCCGACGGCAGGCATTAGAACGTGAATTGGAACAACTTCGCCGCCGCTCCACAGATCGATAACAGAGAAAACACGCTACCGGTAACGCTTACGCGAAAGTATGTACACGCCGGGTGAGATAGACGGGAAATAGTCGGAGGAGATGGAGGCGGACTTTGCAAAATGGCGTGAAAATCAGGGATGAGGTATGTCTGAGTCAGGATTTCAGGATTTGCAGGATGAGCGATGCCCCTTAAGATAGTAAGGATGATTTGGAGCATGCCATATCAAAATCCTACGTGTTCAATTCGATCTTTTGTTCAATATTTTGGCGAAAGGGTTAGTGAGGGTGTGTAAAGTTTTTGGCATGAATTCTCCGCCCTCTCTTCTATACGGTGTTTCTAATCCCGATTTTCACCTGTTCCTTTTCAACCCCGTAGGGGTGGCATCTCTGTAGAACCTTGATAGACCCTAACACCGAACCCCGTAGGGGTGACATCTACAATCTTTGACAAAATATTTACACACCCGGTTGGTGAGTTGGTGAGGGTGTGTAAATATTTTGACATGAGACTCATGCGGTGTTTGCGTGTTTCCGCCAAAATGTGTCCCAGGCCCCATTCTTTAATAAACATCGCCAGAACAAGATAGCATTGATCCCCTCTTGACTCCATCGCATCCCCGCCTGTTTACATCGTTCTGCGACGACATGTTTACAGGCCGACTCAATGCCCCCACTGCCAATCTGGTATCCGTTTTCGACAAACCTTTGATACTGCATGCGGTGTGCGTGTTTGAGAAAATATCCGGCTTGGGTTTGTAAACTCTCTGCGACCGAGGCATGGTTTCCGATGCCTAAAGCCCGGATGCGAGCGACGACTTCTTGAATATCCCCTGCATACAAAAAGGCTTCGGTCGCTTTGACCCATTTTTCGACCTTCGGTGAGGCTGCCTCCGTCTCTCCATAGGCGAGTTTCCCAGTCTCATAGAGGTGGGACTTGGCGTGCATATAATCTACAATCTCAACGGCTCCCGGGAAGTATTCCTGCGACAAGTTCCATATCCACGCTGCCCCATCGCCGATGACGAGGACTTCTTCGGTATCTGTCTCGTCTTGATAGATGCCGCTTGCTGTGGCTAAGTCAAACCACTGCGATCCGAAGTTCACCGCATCCCCTCGAGACGCAACATACCGCAGACTTGAGGATTCTGTTGAGGCAATAGCCCCTGGATCTCGGCGTGGATCGTCTCTATAGAGACACCCGACTTTGACTTCCTGCCACCCCTGAGTCGAGGCGGTGTAGCACCCATCACAACTGACATACCACCTCGACCCAGGTTCAAGCGACTCTGGGTCTACATACGTAGAGACCGACTCCCCCGATGCCCATCTTTGAATCTTGTCTTTGAGCGTGGTATGACTCACCCGGATGCCGTGATGCTTCAACTCTTCGGCAGCCTCTCTAAAGTCTAAGCGCGCTGCTAAGCGACACATCGTCTTAGCAACTCCGAGAGTATACGCCCCATCCTTGAGACCTTCCTGTGAGTCCCAAGGCACCACAGATGCCCCGCAAACGCATTGATAGACCCACCGAGACACCCGAATAACTCCACATAACGTCTCAATATAGCACTCGCGTTGGCGCAACCGCCGCGCCTCTCCCCCACACGCCTGACACGCCACTGATGCCGAATCGCTTTCGGCAGCTCTTTCGGAGAAGCACGCCTCTAAGACCTTACGCCCCAACTCACGACATGCCTGATCGACGGAGGCCTCAAGCGTTTCTGTTGTGTTTTTTCTTAGGAAAGGATACCCGTTTTCATCTTCGCTTTCAACACATATATCACTCAATACATGATGTCAAAATATTTACACACCCGTTGGTGAAATATATTTGACAAATTTCTTTTTTGGGGTATAATTCATGATAGTTATTTCTGAGATTAGGACTATGGTATATTTTTTCAAATAATTAAAACGCCGAGATAGATCAATAGCGTTATGTGTTGGTACAGAGAATGCAAGAAAAAGAAACAAAGTGGAAAATGAGCCTTTTACTGTTCTCCATTTATCTATGCTTTTTTATTTTCCTAACAAGCTGTGACACTGATAAAAACAGGGGTATCCCAGAGTTTCAAGATGAATCAGCCGACGTAACTCCTGGCAATATATCGGACAGTCTCGTTGCGCGTATCTATTTTGATGCCACGCTCTCAATGCAAGGTTTTGTGGTGCCGAGTTCAACGCGTTACACGCAAATATGCCCTTATTTAGAAAGTGTTATTGTGAGCGGTTGGGAAGATGAAAAGATAGATTTTTTTCGGTTCGGTGAACAAGTTGAGCCCATTGATAGGAATGGTTACTTACAAGCGGGACACGCAGACTTCTACGAACAGGAAAATATTTATAGAGAAACGTTTATTCAAAAAATCATTGATTATGAAGACCAACGTGCTGACGATCAAATAGACACAAACAGCACCCCTGAAGCATCTACAGGAATAGAGGTAGATATCACGCCTGAAGCGTCTACAGAAGTTGCTGTCTCCACTGAAGAGATCGAGGACCGTAGAGAGGAAGGCGAATTAGTTGTCATTGTAACAGACCTCTTTCAAGATAGAGGCGATATTAATCTACTGGTTGCCCAACTAAAAGAGAAATATATTCAAAATGGACTTGAGGTCGGATTATTGGGGCTTCGCAGTCAATTTGATGGCACGGTTTACGATACCGGTATCGGGCAAGCTCCACTGCCTTACCAGAGCGATCCGAATAATTCTGAAACGTTTCGTCCGTTCTATCTGCTTGTTTTGGGCAAGCACACGAATATCGCTCACTATTTCGATAAGTTAATAACAAGCGGGTTTTCGGAGGCAGAGACGGTAATCTTCTCTCGGTATCTGGTTAGTCCTTTGCTGTCGTTTGGGGATGCTCAAATTGAAAAACTGGAAAATTTAGTTAGAGATACCATTGCGAAGAAACCAGATTCTCGTTTGAAAGAATATCGAATCAGGGAAAGAAATGAACCGTCTAAAATATCTGCTAAAATGAAATATGAACTATTACCGTATGTGATGCCTTTTGATTCTAACACGTTTGAGCCCTCTGCTGATGTCGACCATAATAGGACTGACTCAAGTAGAAGAAGTGAGATAAGTCAGGCTGCACAGAATTGCTTGGAAGTAACATCAACATTTGGGAACGGTGATGAACTTATTGTTGATTTCGAGTTAGACTCGCGAGTCCTCGCACGTGAAACGGCGTATCTCTATAAAGTGGCACTACATCCTAGAATTGATACATATCAGGTACCCGAATGGTGTTCAGAATGGGATATGGGGACCGGACGTAATGGCGCAAAGACTCTCAATTTAGTCAATTTCGTCGATGGCCTTACGCAGATAACTGTTCGTGAACATCAACCCAAAATCGCTCAATTTTATTTTTGCGTCGAGAAAAGATAAGGAAACGTTCTGAAAATGCTACAACACGTGTTTTGTATATTAGGCATTCTGTTTATTACTGCCGTTTTTGTTTTCCTGGCTATGGTCGTAGAACCTCTTGTGTTAGATACCTTTCCACCTCAACTGCCTACCTATCTTGAAATGGATCAGTGGATGGAGAGTTTTCAACTCTGGACACTTGTTTGCGTCGGGGCTGCTGCAGTTGCGAGTTTTTTATGGTATGGATGTGGACAGAACGTTTTCAAGGCGAATAGTGAAAAATCCTATGGGAAACGCGGCTTGTGGGGGTTTCTATTTATTTTACCTGTATGTGCTGTCATTTTTAGCATCCTTCTTATCGAAGAAGCTGAAAGTAGTTTGTGGTTGGCATATCTGTGTTTTGTGGCGAATGGATTACTTCCTTATTACTTGGCTACGGTTTTCTTTTCGCCGGTGTCCGTTAAATATACACCAATAGGCGGGGGAATTCGTTCTCGATTTCCTTATTAGGAGGAGATAAATTAGTGGGATATTATGCGATCGGTATCGGTGGAACAGGGTCCAAATGTCTTGAATCCTTGATGCATCTCGCTGCTGCCGGGATGATGCCGAACTTAAAAGAAGAGCTTTACGTGCTTTTTGTCGATCCTGATAAAGCAAATGGTAGCCTCGAACGTGCTGTGACGACTTTGGAGTGCTATAAGACATTTTCTAATAATCCTCAGCTTGCACAGCGACATTTACTACAGACCAAAATAGATTCAGTTGCCAATCCCATTTTTTCCCCGTTTGATGATGGTGATGACGACAAGCCTCACTTAGAGAAGTTTTTCAACTATGCAGGTCTTAGGTTGGCAGATGATGGGGCAGCGGATCTCTTTGAAGTACTCTATAGCGAAAAAGAGAGAACTACCCAGCTACACGAAGGTTTTCGGGGTCATCCCTCAATCGGTGCAGCTATCATGGCACAAACAGTGTTGGGAGGCGATGAACCGTGGAAAACGTTTCAGGCGAAAGTCGCAAATGATGCAAACGCGAAAATTTTCTTGGCAGGATCCATTTTTGGTGGCACAGGTGCCTCTGGATTCCCTACCATAGCAAAACTGATTAAAAGTGCATTGGATGGAAAACCCATAGTCGCACAGATAGGTGGCGCGCTGATCCTCCCCTATTTCACGTTCATTGATGCTGACCACGATAATCAACTCAGAGCGAAGGCTGAGCATTTTCTAATGAATACCCAAGCAGCCCTTGAGTATTATCAACGCGCGAGTAAGGATCTTGTTTACAACGCGATTTATCTCATCGGTGATGATTCTCAAATTCAGCTTAAAAACTTCTCTCTTGGCGGAAAGGCGCAGCAGAATGCACAGCATTTTATTGAAATCTACGCGGCTTTAGCTGCAATTCACTTTTTTGGCAACGATGGCGCGGCAGATGGAGGCACTCAGTATTTCAGATTAAATCGAGCCAATAAACCGCTTAAGTGGGCGGACCTGCCAGACGGTGCCGGTGGTGTGAAGATACAATCAAAACTTCGCCAGTTATATCACTTCACTGTTGCCTACTTAGACGTTTATAAACCGATGCTTGACGATATTCGTAGGGGGAAAGTTAGTGGGAATGATGCCCCCTGGTACATTGATTTCTTTGAACGGAATCAATCCAATAGAATTTCACTTAACGACGCTAAGACAGAAGCATCGCTCAATAGTGTCAAGAACTATTGTGAAGATTTCCTTGTGTGGTTTGTTAATGTTCAACACTCTAAAGACAATAACGGAAAATTTAATCCTCTTAATAAATTTGATCTTACAGAAGTTACTAATCGTATCTCATCGGATACCACCATGCAACCTTTAAGGGCTAAGGCTTTGAACAGAGTTTGGCGAAATATGTGCAGTGCTAAGGGAAAAAGTGATGGTGCTGATATTGGAAAGTTTCTGAATGCTTTATACCAAAACTGCGAAAAGATTTAATAGATTTCTGAACTTATTCTATGAGTAATAATGCGTACACGCAAAACAGATTGGAGATTGTTAAATGGCATTTCCACTCCTACCACCTTTAAAGGAAGATGGTGACGGATTAGCAGTCCTCCCTAAAACAGGAATTTGGGCACAGGTACCTGGTGTTGCCCTTAATAACATTGCTGATAACCTTCAAGTTACAAAGGTTGATGCCAAATATATTGACATTGATAGCATTCCGAGTATGTGGGCACGGCCGCTGCTGTTTGAAATAGCACTTTATGATAAAGATCATCCGATGCATGAATGCGTTGTGGGCGAATGGCGCGGACTTTTGGCGATGTTAGCACTTAAGGAGCAACGGAAGTTTCGATTGGATCCCAAGTTAATAACGATTCCTGATAACGACGATGAACAGACTCCAGAGTTACTCCAGGCATTACACAGGTTACTGCCGCAGCGTACATTAGATGATGCCGAGACGACGTGGGACAAACTTTACCTTATTCTGTTCAAGGACAATCCAATCGGTATAACCTCACCAACAACACTTGTATGTACGTCTATTGACTATATTAAGCATATTACAGTAAATGATGTTCACTGGTATGATCCGCCGTTCCTCTGCGATCCAATCCCCCATCTGAACGATGGTGAAAAAACTTCCGTAGCCGGTTGGCTTAATGACTTTCATAAAAAGACAATTACCCCACTCCCTGATTCTCCTATAAAGGCAAATCTGGCTCCACGAATTCTTGATTTTATAAAGGACTTAGGGGGAGCACCTGACAGGCAGCCAAAATTGGCTGGTACGCCTCTGGGAATGAATGTGGGAATCTTCACCGGTATGAACTTCCCGATAGCTCCCAAGGAATACTTCACTGAAAAACTTTTTGTAATCCCCCGGCCAGATGCGTTTCTTAAGCAGAATAATCAGAATGTTCTTTTGCCTGGAGGTGGCGATACACTTAAAGATGTAGATGGAAAGTCTGTTACACCAATTCTCCCCATCGCAAAGGAATTGTTAAATGATTTCAGTGTAGATGAATTAAACAAACGGATTACATTTAAAACGACTCCTGTTGGGATTGAGGTAAGTCTACAGCTTCCTTCCCCCGATGGTGGTCCGGACTTTTCCGTTTCCCGGGTCTATGTTAATCAGAAAGACGGTGATGCTCCCATATTTGATAAGCACCAAATTGTGGAAATTCAAAATTTACCGGTATTGGAAATTTGGCCGAATTTTAGAGCACCGAACTGGAAAGTTTATTATACCTATTTTAACGAGGCACGACAAGACACCTTCTATGCCTCTCCTTTTCCGGCAGATGGCCCACCTGAAGATATGAAAATTATAAAGACATCTGCTTTTCCTGAAATGATGATTTGTAAATATAAGAACGAGGACGCGGGATTTTTGTTTATCAAAGTGCCTCCGGTAACAGTCCCCGATGCTGCAAAAACTTGGAACGTCGGTATTGATTTCGGCACAAGTAGTACCACCGTCTATAAAGCAGAATCACCAGATGGTGGTTCTCCTGAATCTGTCACGTTAAGGGATCGCCTGCTACAAATTACCGATTCTCAAACTCTGCGCGCTAGAGTACAAAATGACTTTCTTTCCGATCAGGATGCAGAAACGCCGCTTTTTAGTCTATTTCAAGAAAATTCTATTGGAATACCACCGAAAGACCGTATAAAACCGTTGGAGGATGGACGTATCTATTTTGTTGAGGAAACTAAATTGCCTGAAAATGTCATTAGTAACCTTAAATGGTCAGATGATCCGGTAGATCGAAAGCGGACTCAAGCGTACTTAGAACAAATTTGCCTTCAATGTGCCGCAGAGGCAGCTGCTAACAGCGTTAGCAAGATAAATTGGCACTTTTCTTATCCAATCGCTTTCTCCGATGCAGATAAGACTACTTTTGAGATTATTTGTGAAGCTGCCGCGAACAACATAAGTGAAACAGGCTTTCAAATAAAGGGTGTGGACCTCAAAACGGAAAGTATCGTCACCGGGAAATTCTTTGCCGGTAAGTTTGGAGGGTTTGCTGATGGATCGGTCTGCATAGACATCGGTGGAGAGACTTCGGACATCTCAATCTGGCAAGACAATACGTTATGTTGGCAAACATCAATCAGGTTCGCAGGTAGACACATCTTTTTAGACCTGCTTAAACACAAACCCAATTTCTTGAAAGATGTTGGGGTTACCAAGGAAGCAATTCCAGAATTAAGCAACCCCAATGATTTTTATAGTCAGGCAGATACACTGATTGACGCATCCATCAATAACTCTCCAAAAGATTTGAAAGCAAAATTCGGAATCTACGGAGGAGAAATTAATGCCACTCCGTTCGTACCACTTATCGGCCTTGGGATTTCGGGGCTTTTCTATTATGTTGGATTGATTCTTAATTACCTCAGTAGGGAAACCGAGTTTAGAAAGACGATGCCGAATATATATATCGGCGGTAACGGTTCGCGGATTCTACACTGGTTAGCAAATGGAGAGTTTAAACCAAACAACCACGGTTATGGGCATCTCAAAGATATTCTCCTTACCGCATCAGATTTCGACCCAGAAAATTATTTCGATCTTGAGATTACACCAAATCCTAAACATGAGGCTGCCGCAGGATTGGTTGACGCGGGAACGATCCTTAAGGTCCCTAATACTGAGTTTGACTTTTTGGCAGGAGAAGTTTTTACAGAAAATGGAAAAGACTATGAATGGACAGAACTTCTGACAGCGGAACGCCTTGGGAACGGCCTGAGATCAGGTGATAAATTAGTAGGAATCGAAACGTTTATCGAGAAATTCAACGCTGGACTTGGCAAAGCACTCGATCAATCTGTCTATTTTGATGCCGGATTGAGGCATAAACTTGCCAGCGGTTTAAATGGTGCTCTTCAAACCCTCGCTCTCACTGATCCCGGAGAACGTATTGTTGAACCTTTGTTTATTCTTGTATTAAAGAATTTATTAAAACTGGAAACTGAGAACTGGAAATAACGGCGTGGAGAAGTTTTGATGCAAGGCATTAAAATTGGTTACGTACATCAAAGCCTTTGGCACGGTATTCTGGTGTGTCTTATCGTCGTCTGCCCGTTTCTTGCATCGGCAGAACAGGACGACACGCAATCCGAAACCCAAGAAATACCGCAAGCTCAGAATCAAAACCCTCCACTGGTAACCCAGCAGGACATTCGTGACATGAATACTAGGCTGATTGAACAGCAAGAAATGCCCACGAATCACTTCACTAGATCTATCGTTATATTCGGGATTTTACTGTTTGTAATTTTGTTATCTTTCACTTGGTTGTTTTTCCAATATAGAAATCTCGTTTCCGAATTGAACGATATTAGGGAATGGATAGGGACGTTTTTAGATGTTAATAGCAGTTTAAAGCGGGACTTGTCAGATATTAGCAGCCGTATTCAAAAACTTGCGAAAACATCTGATATGGAAAAGTTAGCGACCGAAAATCAAGATAGTATACAAGAAATTCTCAAACTTCTTAAACCGTCTTTGGATGAGCCCATAAATAAGGTTTCGGCACCATTTCAAGAAGAAGTAGATAAACCCATAAATGAGGTTTCGGCACTATCTCAAGAAGAATTGGAATCTCCCGAACAGATAGAGGAAGACACAGGTGACCTTGAACTAACATCTGCTATCGCAGATCTCTGTAACCGCTACAATGCTGGCATTCAAGACCAAAACAAGCGAAACGATTTTTTACAATATTATTACAATTCCTATAAGATTTATGTAGAAAATGCAACAGACCGTCGCGTAAAGCAGCAGGTAGACCCTGTATTTAAAACTCACACCGCCGCTGGTGATTTTTTAGGATGCTATGTTGAAGAAGAAAAATTATACGTAGTCGTTCCTGCTTATCAATTGCGAATAGTCCATGAGATCCTTCATTACGGGGCGTTTGTTGATGTTTTTGAATGTGATGGACTTGAATTTGATGATCCAGACGGTTGTTACGAGGTTGTAAGGATTATCAAACCTGCAATTTTTGAACCAGATGATGCCAAAGAAACCTGGAGGCTTCAATCAAAAGGGATATTACAATTAAAAGAGGTCTAAAGGACATCTGTCAGCGATTGAAAGTCCACCGATAAGAGAACTCCAACCGTTTAAGGCTACTCAATAGAAAACACTTATGCCTCAATTCTTTAGGGAATACCTATTTCCCACGAACCTGATTGCTTTAGGTATCTTAACGTTTTTGACAACCTTCTTTTTTTATTGGCTTATAGAACTGATCAGATATTGGCGTTGGTTGCGGACAGAACGAAAACAGATCGAAAATAAGCAAAATGTCCAACCGCTCGTCACTGCCCGACAGGAACGAGATCGTGGGCGCGAAGATAACGATCAGAAAACCAATCCTGAAAACACGTTTAGCAAATTTTGCACGGAAGGCAGTCTTGACAGAGGGTCTCCCATCGCGAAACATCTCAATGCGATTTTCTTGGCAGGTTGGGATGAAAGCCGTCTTGAAGTCGGTGAGTTAATTAACCATACCACATCTGAGCTATTTAAACGGAACAGCCTGTTTCGTTCCGTGTTGGCAGTTTTCATCGTGATCGGGCTCTTCGGGACACTCTTTGGACTCGCCGATAGCTTAACAGGACTCTTTCCTGCTTTGAAAGCAAACATGGCAAGTGAAACCTCCGCAGAAAATAGTGAAGGGATGATTCAAGCATTGGGGATACTTCTTGAAGGAATGAAAGGGGCTCTTGCGCCGAGCATTTGTGGGATCTTTTTCACTATTTTAGGCGTTATTCTTTACGGTGCTTATTTACAGTTTGCTTGCCACCCTATCAAAGCAGTTCTGGAACGGTTGACCCTAACCATCTGGGTTCCGAAACTTTATCCGACGACATCCCAAAAACTCGCCCAAACGCTCCAGCAAAGCGAATCCCAGATGCAAGAAGGTTTTCGGACCGCAGCACAGTTTAGTGAATCTGTCCAAAAAGTGCATAGTAATATAGATGAATTTAATGAAAGTCTTGCACAAGCGAGTGCTATTACGGAACCACTATCTGATTCAGTAAAGCAAATCAACAAAGCAGCATCGGACATCAGCACTGCCACCGATGTGCTTAACACAGGTTTTGCGGAAAATCTGGACAAATTTTCAGAAGAATTTTCATCCAGTGTTACCCATCTCACCGGTTTCCAAGATGAGATTCGTGAGCTCCACCAACAGTTTCAAAAAGCAGCGAATCAAAAATTAAATCAGCTTCAAGAAACGGCGAACCAAAAATTAGACCAACAGATTGAAAAGTCAAATGAGCATAATCAAAATCTCGCCCAACTCTCAAAAGTTCTTACCCGAGTCCCGGAAGCACTAAAAAGTTATGAAACTACCTATATCAATTCACTTGAACAAATTGACGAAAAACTACAAAAATTTATTAACAAGGTCACAGAGACAAATACAAGTATATATGAAGAGAATCGCGAATGGTTTGAAGACATAAACGACGCTAACAAACAGCAGTTCGTAAAGATGCAGAGTCAGCTGAAAATTGAGATCGGGGATATTCAACAGACACTAAAAAACCAATTAGATGACCTTACGACAAGGTTGATCAAGAGTTTCAAAAGCGTTCAACAGGACTTAGACAGTGGATTGACGACGCTTAATGAGCAGTTAGAGAATTTTGATACTCCCCTTACAGAAACTGTCGAAGAAATTAAAGGGGTCTTCGATGAACGATTAACAACGCTTAATGAGCAGTTGGAAAAATTTCCTGAACCGATTCAAGAGTCTGCAGACCAAATGAGAGGAACATTTGCAGATTTAGTTACTTTTATGCGAGGAATCGTCGGCGATCTACAGCAAAAAATAAAAGAACAGAACGAAAAATATGAGGAACAACTCACCGGTGTCAAAAGTTTAAATGAAAGTGTTAAAAACTTGTTGACGCAATTAGATGAGAGCAGTAAAAATCAAAAAGAGGCTGTTAATACACTGAGTACGAATGTTGGTGGACTGACTACAGACATTAAAAATCTTGATGCTGCCATTACTTCTTTTACATCAGATTCAGGCGATATCAGCCACTCCATTGCAGCAATTGAAAAACATGCTGAAACGTTAGGCACGGCTTCACAACAATTCGTGGAAAAAGTGGAAAAAGCCGATGTTACGCCACTGAATGCGAATATTGAGAGACTCAATACCATTATTGGTGATATTTCCCAGAACTCTCAAACCTTAGCAAGTACTGTTAGTCAATTGGAGAGGCAGATAAATTCATCGGGAACGCCTGAATCAGATCGACATCGGAAGAAACGTTCATTCTTAAGCAGACTCAACCCACTTTCCCGAAGAAAAAAAGATGGAAGATAATACATTAGATTTCAATTTTTGGCCCTCTTTTTCGGACTTAATGCTGACGCTGGTCTTGATATTGGTGATTGTCGTGTTTGCTGTGATTGCTGCATTTTCTATCGGAACAGACGATCTGAGAGCGGAACTAAAAGAAACTAAAGCAGAAATGGCTAACGTTGAAAAAGAACAGAAAGAGATAGCCGAAGCAATCGCTAAAGTTAAAGAAAAACAGGAAACGATAATCCGATCAATTGCTGATGCGTACAATGTTGAACCCAAAAAAACCGAGACTGATTCTTTCGAAATTCGCCTTGAAGGTGATAGCGACACAAAAATTCTGATTCGTAACGAGGCGACCCTGCAGCGTTATAGTTTTAGTGACCGTATTCTGTTTGAGCCAGATAGATATGATCTGAAAGAAGAAGGAAAGAGAACACTTCGGATTGTGGGTCGTAAAATAGAAAAGAATTTAAAGGACATCAAGGAGATACAGATCCAAGGGCACGCAGACCCTGACCCACCGGCTTATGTGCCTTCTAACTTGCATCTCGCAGCGTTGCGCGCCATTGAGGTCTATAAATTTCTACAACGCAGCATTAGAATAGATCCGGCGAAGCACCTTATGTCAGCAACCTCTTTCGGTGAGTACAAACCTGTTCAACGTTCAACTGATGATCGCACTTATAACCGACAGAAACTCAGGCAGCATAATAGAACTCTTGCATTAAAAGCCAAAAACCGACGCATTGAAATTCTGTTATTTTATCGACTTGAGCAGGAAAATTAACAGAAGGATAGCTTATATGTTCATGAGACTGCTTATCGCCCTACTTCTGGGCAGCCTACTTACTGCTATAAACAGTATGGCACAAGACGCGCTCAGCGGCGTTCGGATTATAGAAGGCGTTGTGCAGCAGCGTCCTCCGAATACCCGACAGACACTCGGAAAACGGTACGTCTGGAATTTTAAGGGAAAATCTTATACTATCCTGATGACAATTGATATTGAGAACTATAATTCATACGACGGTAAAGAACGCTACGATATTCCCCGAATGGTCGAAGAGGGGCGAACAACAACAGGTAACCTTACGCGTGAATTTCAGAACGTCTTCAAACGGCATCGCGAGTGGTCAAAACAGGATCGTGTAGACTTTGTCCTGAGCTTCGTCCAGTCTTTACCGTATACCCTCGACGACGTGACGACAGGTTACGATGAATTCAGACGCTATGCTATTGAAACTCTGATTGAAGGGGGTGGCGATTGCGAAGACACCACTATCTTGGTGGCGGCTATCTTACGTGGTTTAGGCGAAAAGACAGCACTTATTTTTACACCCGGACACATCGCTCTCGGTGTCAGCGGCAACTTTACTGGTGCCTCGGTTACCTACAACGGCACAAAGTACTATCATTGTGAAACTACTGGCACGGGTTGGACTGTTGGTACTCTGCCCCCATCCTCTAGCACAACCGTGACTGACATCATCCCTTTAGCACCTACGAAAATAGGAACCACTCCGAAACCGGACAGAGTAACAATCCCCACACCTACGCCTCGCGAACCTTCACCAGAAATAACAACACCGACACCGCAAACGCCTCCAATAAAAACAACACCCGAAGCACCTAAATCTGAAACTCAAACTGACGCTCAGTCAAAGAGCCGCCTTGGCACTGCGATTGTTATCCTCTTTATCCTTATCGGCCTCGGCATCTCTACAGTATATTTTCTGCACCGAGCTTTTAAAGAACAACGTGAATACTAACAAAAGGTAGAGCATTGCTCAAATCTATGTTCTGTAAAACTGTGTTTGAGTAGTGTGTGAAGAAAGGAAAACAGGACAATGCCTCTTCAAACTACGATTGATGAGATACGAGACGGTTTA
>JAAXHD010000020.1 GCA_012271015.1 Candidatus Poribacteria bacterium
AACTCCCAGTCCCGGCGTGGACCCCGTATAAGCAAAATTCTGCCATCAAGATGACTTATCAACCCCGAGACAGCAACAATGTGTTTCGGATGGTTCATTTAACCCTCGATTGAATCTCAGAGGGTAGGCACAAGACCTACCCCTACAGTGTAAAAAAATGTGTCTACACGCTATACGCCTATGGCATATCCATCGCGCCGTGGATCAGCACCACCCATAAAACTTCGCTCTTCAGGATCAAAAGCGATACCGTGACCACCTCCAACGGCAGCTGTCCAATCAGGCAATACCTCTACCTCATGTCCACGTGCTTCCAATGCGGCACGGACAGCAACAGGAATACGTCCTTCCATGCTGACATGCGTTCCCGGATTTACCAAGCGAACGCGCGGTGCTTCAATCGCCGCTTGAACGTTCATCCCGTGTTCAATGAGATTCAACACCATCTGTAGTGTTGTCTGAAGGATGCCGTGGCTCCCGGGTGTGCCAATCGCCGCGAACGGATTGCCATCCTTCCAAACTTGGCACGGTGCCATGCACATCTCTATCCGTTTATGCGGCCCAACGGCGTTCGGGCTCTCTGGGATTCTGTCGAACCAGTTCATGAAATTGTTGAGAAACATTCCCGTTGAGCCGAGGATCACACCTGTGCCGAAGGGTTGTCCGAGACTCTGTGTCACGGCAACGATATTGCCCTCTGCATCGGCGGTGTCAAAATGGGTTGTGCACTCGGTCGTCCAATCGTCCGCTCGGATTTCACCCGGAAGTTTGTCTTTCGACCAGCGTTCGCCACCGCTGACTGCGGCTTGTTCACCAATGCGTTCGCGTTGAGCACGTGCGTAGTCTTTGGATAACAAGCGTTCAATCGGCGGGTTCGGACGCGGCGCATACTCGGCTCTATCCGCACTCGCTAACTTAATCGCTTCAATCAGCAGATGTAGGTATTCTGGGGTATTGTGTCCGAGTTCACCGAGGGCATCGTCTTCCAAAATATTCAGTGTCTCTAAATACTGCATGCCTGCACACGGCGGGGGTGGACAGTAGACTTCATAATCTTTGTAAGTAACGGAGATAGGTTCCTGCCACTCTACCTCAAAGTCAGCCAAATCCTTTTCGGTAATCAGTCCATCGGTTTCCTCGGAAAAACGGACGATCTCTTTGGCAATGTCGCCGCGGTAGAATGCCTCTGCACCCCCTTCAGCGACTTGACGGAATGTGTTTGCCAAATCCTGTTGCACCAAAACCTCGCCGGGATGTGGTGTTCTGCCCCGTGAGGCGATAACCTCTGCTGCTCTTTCGGAGAAGTAGGGACGCGCCCCTGCGATGAATTCCGCATTCTTGACGGTGACGGCGTAGCCGTTTTCTGCCAATTCGATCGCCGGTGTGAAGATGTCCGAGTGATCCATACTCCCGTAGCGTTCCAAGAGGGCAAGCCACCCACCGCATCCACCGGGAACCATACCCGCACGGATACCAATCTGCTGGCTTTCGAGTGTTGGATAGACATCCAGCGTCGCGGCGTAAGGTGCAGTACCCAGATAATCTATCACGCGGTGTCTTTTTTCCTTCGCATTATAGAGCAACATATATCCGTTACCCGCGATCCCTGACATATAAGGCTCAACAACGTTGAGCGTTGAAGCGACTGCGACCGCGGCATCAAATGCGTTGCCGCCGGCAAGCAACATGCGTGCCCCAGCGAGACTTGCGAGTGGATGTGCACTCGTCGCTATACCGCGTGTCCCCGTTACAGTAGATCGGTGTGTTGTACCATGAGATGGAAATGCCATGCTTATCTCCTCGTTTTTTCTGCCAACTTGCGCAAAATTGAGCCAGTATACTTACCTCTTGTGGGAGGGGTTTGTAACCCCGACGCTATATAATAAGTCCTATTACAGCAAATTTAGTTTGTAAGCTTCGCGAAAAGCCTCCAAAACCGATACCATCGCAACTGCCAGATTAATTTCCAGCAGGTGACGTGATGTACAAAAAGTTGTTGACCATCTAACTCAAGCACGGGGATTAGATGCTTATATTTCGTGAATAATCCCAGATTTTTGGTGATGTCGATTTCCTCAACCATAATAAACGATAATTTTGCTTCAATGCTTTGCAGTACTACCTTTGCCTCGTCACAGAGTGGGCAATCCGGCTTCGTATAGAAATGGAGTTGAATCTGTTCGGTTTTCAACTTTTTTAATTATGTGCCTCTGGTCTGTTATCTTCTACAAACATTCATCCCTACGATTTTTTTACAGATTTTTATATATAATTGGGATTCTCGCTGTGCCTTCCACATGTAAAGGAAAAACAAATTATGCCTTAAACGGCAGCCTACAACAACGGTGCAGGCGACTCTTGAGCGAAAACCACTAAAGCACAAACCCTATTATTTACCCGCAAGGTTTAATTAAAAAGAGTTTAGCATAAGTGGGCAAAAATCGCACTCACTTTCTGCACCCATCACTGGGGATTCTATGATAGAATCATGTTAGACTTTACTCGTTGTTTTTGGTAATTATAGGTTTCCAACATGATACTATCTAAGGAGAAAAGACGTGAAAATGAGGCTTGCGCAATACGGTATTTCCCACGACCACGCTTCGGGGAAAGCCCGCGTCATGAAAGAGAGCGATCAAATTGAATTCGCTGGTGTTTTTGAGCCGTCATTAGAGGTCCGAGAAACCCTCGGTCAAAGTGATGTTTATGAAGGCGTTCACTGGTTTACGTCTAAAGAAGATATACTCGAAGATGAGACAATCGTTGGGGTTGCGGCGCAGGGGCGGGTGTCGCAGAATCTCACCTTTGCACGGGAGATCCTTGAGCACAGCAAGCATGTTTGGTTTGATAAACCTGCTGGTGATAACCTCGACACGTTTCGAGAGGTTTTGGACATTGCACGAGACAGAAAGTTGCTCGTTCAACTCGGTTATATGTTCCGATATAATGCCGGTTTTCAGTTTATCCTTGATTGGGTGCACTCCGGCAAACTCGGCGAAATTTTTTCGGTTCGAGGACGTATCTCATCAGGACCCTCAAGCGATGCTCATTGGCAACGTTGGGATTCACTCGGTGAGCACTCCGGTGGTATTATGTTTATCCTCGCCTGTCATCTCACCGACATTATCGTTGCATTGCTGGGACGGCCCACACGGGTAACCCCCTTTTCAAGGCACGACGGACATGACGTGCCGTGGTATCGGAACAATACAGCGGCAGTGTTTGAATATCCCAAAGCATTGGCAATTCTTGAGTCAGCGTCATTGGAGGTGGATTCGGGTAAATCGAGGCGATTGGAAGTCTACGGAACACGCGGCAGCGCAATTCTTGAGCCGCTTGAACCTCCAGCATTACGGTTGTGTCTTGATGAGGCACGGGATGGATACGCAAAAGGCTGGCAGACAGTGCCTGTGGAACCGCGACCGCGTTACGTTGAGAGCCTTCGAGCGTTTGTCGCTGATATTCGAGG
>JAAXHD010000019.1:0-31327 GCA_012271015.1 Candidatus Poribacteria bacterium
ACAGATACATCAGTGGAAAGGACTTCTCGCAAAGGTGTAAGCGTAACCGATTCGATGGGTTCAGTCGAACGTTGCGAAATCGGGTCGAAAGAACGGATAGTATCAATCTCATCACCAAAAAACTCGACACGTATTGGGGTGTTGGTAGTCAGGGGATAGACATCTAAGATGTCGCCTCTACGGGCAAATTCGCCTTTGACCTCTACAAGTTCAACGTTTTGGTATCCCCCGCGGATGAGCATCGCGGCAACCTCGTCTGGATCTATCTCATCTCCGAGGTTAAGAACACAGCATGCCTCAGCAAATCGTTGGCGTGGTGGGAGTCTATAAAGCATCGCTTGACTTGATGTTACAATGATGCTGCGTTCCTTATATAGTAAGTGTTCCAGACATCGTATTCGATCCGCGACGATTTCCTTAGGAGGCGCGATGCCATCAAAAATTTTTCGGTGCCAGATGGGAAACAGATTCATCTTGGACTGCCCATCGAGTATCTGTGTCGCTTCTAAAGCAGGGTACGCCGTGTATGTACATATCTCTTCTAAAACTTGCTCGGCTTCACGTTGTGAAGGCAGGATAATCAGGAAGGATTTATTTGGAAAATCGTCAATCAGCGTCGCCAAAAGATACGCAGTTGACGCGTTTGCTAATCCTCTGAGCCACGGGAGTTTCTTACCATCTTTGAGAAGTGCTACCAAGGTCTGGTAATTTTCTGTTTTGCGTAAAAGTTCTATCACTACTGTTTCCTTAATTGGCTATCAGTCATCAGATGTCAGTAACAAGAGGAAGGGACTGGTAACAATTTTCCCCAATTTAGAATATTCCAAGGAAAGGTGAATTGTTACAAAGCCCCTTTTTAACTCTCACTGCGAGGCAAACTGATAATCAATAACTGATAACTACTCCTTTGAAAATTCGATGCCGACTAAAGTGAGGACCGCTGTCGAACCATCCGTTTTGGATTCTGCTTTGACGAGTATCCGACGCTCGTCATCTGTGAACCAGAAGCGACTCTCTGTTGAACTTATCAGGACAAGCGTTTCGACGGCACCCAATTTTTTATTTTTTACCTTCTCTCTACGCTCGACAGTGAGGGTAATTTCCTGAAGCTTGCCCTCCTTTATAAGCGGATAGAAATAGGTTTTACCAACTGCCAGTTGTTTAGAACGTAAAAAGTAGAGCCTCGACAGTTCATCTTGTGTGCCAGTGGGTATTTCTAAGACCTTTGCCTCGCGTTTTTCAGGCGATTTCGGATCCAGACGCGAGATTTTTTCATATTCTGCCGTTCCCTCTCGGAAATCAACTGCCACAGTGGTCCGACTCTTTTGCTTCCGAAACTGACTCCGAAAACGGACAGGTGAGAGTGTCTTCGGATCAAAATACGTTTCGTCTTGCCTCTCGAAATCATAGAATTTGAAAAGGGCACGAGGTTTCATTGTAGACTGGACATGATAAATGATCTCTCCATTCAGCAATTCTTCTTTGACAATCCGGTCTATCCGTCGGACAGCTGGCACCTTTTTCACACTAATGTTGTAAGTTAACGTTTCACCGACCTTCAGTAGATGAGGTGAAACGTTTGGGCTTTCAACAAGCGATTGGTCAGCAGCATTTACGGCAAGGCAACCTATGAAAAGAAAGATGAAGATGAGGTACTTGGCATACTGCAAATCAATGTCCTCTCGATTTTTTATTATACCTTGCGGTTAATCGAAACCATCAGGAACGAATTGTGCTCACGACTCTTTCTGACTATTCTCACTGCGAAGCAGACTGACTACTAACGGATATTTTTAGTTTGTAAATTCGACATCGGTTAAAGTGACTTTCACTGTCAATTGCCCTATTTTGCTCTCCGCTTTGACAGGTAACCGACGTTCATCATCCGTGAGCCAGAAGCGGTCACCAGATGAAGTTTGCAAGACGAGCGTTTTGACGATGCCCAATGCCTTACTTTTTACGATCTCTCTACGCTCAACAGTGAGGGTAACCTTCTGAACCTTTCCCTTCGCGATAATCGGGAAGACATACGCTTTGCCGAGTTCAAATTCTTTAGAACGTAGAAAGTAGAGTGTTGACAGTTCATCTTGTGTGCCAGTGGGTATTTCTATGACCTTTGCCTCGCGTTTTTCAGGCGATTTCGGCTTCGGGCGAGAGATTTTTTCATATTCTGCCGTCTCCTCTCGAAAATCAACCGTGACGGTGGCACGATATTTCTGATCCTGCAGGCGATTCTGAAAGCGTACAGGTGAGAGGGTGATCGGATTAAAATAAGTCTCCTCTTGTCTCTGAAAACTATAGACTCTAAAAAGTGAACGGGTTTTCATCTCAGACTGGATGTGGTAAACAGTCTCCCCATTGAGTAACTCCTCCTTGGCGATCCAGTCTGTTCGCTTGGCGGCAGGTATCTTTTTCCAACTAATATTATAGGTTAATTTTTCTCCGACCTGTAGCGGAGTGGGAGAGATGTCTGGACTTTCAACAAGTGAACGGGAAGCACTGTTTAAGGCAAGCGTTCCTATGAGTGAAAAGATGAAAATTAGATGCTTTACATACTTTTTAATTTTACCTTGCGGTTCGATGAAGCGAGTTTTTGATTTCATGTTTCGTTCCGTATATCTTAGGGGAAATACTCAAGCAAAACACTAAGTTTTTGATAGAATAGAAAACGTCACATAGGCACGAACGGGACTCGCGGCTTTTTCTGACTACTGACGGTTTCTGACAGTCATTCCGCAGATCTTAGAACCTATGTGTAAAGATTAGAGAACTGATACCATCATCCCTTTGTTGCACTTGTACGGAAAACCTTCGATTATTATACGCTTCGGCTGTCTTCGGGGCATCAAAAATATTCCAAATGTGGATTCCGATGCCTGTTGCGAGAAGAACACCGCTGAGAAATGCATGGTTCTTCATCCGAGTCCGTCCCTGCTCGTATGTCAAGAATTCACCCGTCCGTATGTCTTGAAATCCCGTCTCAAAAACGCCTTGATCGTTGTAATGCAGAGCGCGTGCGATGTTATAGCCAGCAAGTGCAAAGGTC
Source organism: Candidatus Poribacteria bacterium (assembly GCA_012271015.1). Lineage (GTDB taxonomy): Bacteria > Poribacteria > WGA-4E > WGA-4E > WGA-3G > WGA-3G. The sequence continues at coordinate 3,047 of JAAXHD010000019.1, forward strand.
CCTAACTCAGCAGTCAGAAAAAACGTCGCCTTTGTATAATCGCCGGCGTAAGCTTGTCCCAATCCGGGCATAAAAGTTGACAATCGCGACGCTTTTTTGAGATCAAGGGCGGGATAGTAGCGTTTCGCGTGTTCCCGAAACAGCGGATACTCCGATTCAGGTTCAGCAGTATCCGAGAAATAATTACGCAAAAGGGGTTGTATTCCTTGATTTTCCGTATCGGATTTCTCATCAGTGGATGTAGTTTCAGCGATTACTGAAACAGATCCGGTGATGAAAAGTATCATAATCGCAAGAAGCGTGTATAAGGGCGGCATCCTCACCGCCCCAATTTTTCTTAGCATGAAACGTGCTCCTTATTGAAGGATCTTGAGAGATGGTGCCAATTGGACGTTTTCTGGTTCGGTTTGGTATGCCCAATCGAAAACGACAGCATCATCAGAAAGTTTGCGCACCCGAATCTTGGCAAAGTTTCCATCAGGTGTATAAATGGCATAGACGTGTCCCTCAATGAGTTCGACAAATAGTGTTGTATACCCCATCTCCGGCACAATATCAACGCCATCAAAGTATTCATGATACCCCAAATCTTGCATGAACGTATCATTGTCGGAATAGAGATAAGTGACGTTTACCTCAGTATCAAGACCGAAATAGACATCGGTCGCAGGGGTGTCCCACGGGATACTTCCTTTTTCTGGTCGAGAGAAATCAAATCCGCTTCTTCCGGGGGCAAGGGTGTAGTCATCAAGGACGACGTTCTGCCCTTCGGGGCGTGGCGTATCCCAAGCATCTTCGGGACTCAACTGACTCTCGTTCCCATCAATGTCATAAGCGGAAACGGCGTAGTGGTAAGTTTCCCCGTTTCGCACCGTCGTATCGGTATAGCGCGTGGTATTTTCCGACACTTCTACTAACGCATTAAAATCTGTGTCGTCGCGTCCACGCCACACTGTGTAGCCTGCCAAGTCATATTCGCCATTCGGGTACCACTCAACAATAACCTGCTCATCGCCTGTAATGGTTCTGACCCCTCGAGGCACTGCAGGTGGCTCATCATCCCTATCACTGGTATCAACATAACATCCACCGATATTACCCAGTAACATAACAAAGAATAGTGTTGTGAGAATTCCGTTAATTTTGACTAACATGTTTTATTTCCTCCAGAGTTTAATTGTGTTGAACTCTATAACGGATATTCTCCTAAATGCGTTGACAGGCGCATTATAAAATAATATCACAAAAGACTCGGGATTGCAAATCAAAAATTGACATTTCGTCCCAATTATGATACGATACGAGAAGTGCCTCGTAAAGCCCTTAATTCCTTGGATATTCACGGGACGGCGCGGATACAAACCACGCTAATGGTAGTTGGTGCCCGGGAAACGAGGTTTAATGAAGAACACTTGTGAAGCTTTCTGCATCGTCCGAATAGCGTAGTCCGTAATGAAATGGAGGGGTTTTGCTTGGGCATTTCCCCCAGATGTACATAAAGGTGCGTCAATCCGCGAACCCACCTGACTGAACCACAAGGAAAAATTAAAATATGAAAACGCTCCTGATTCTACGGCACGCAAAATCCAGTTGGAATTATCCAGAACTCTCTGATTACGACCGACCTCTCAATGCTCGGGGTAAACGGGACGCGCCGCGCATGGGGAAACACCTACGTGAACAAGGGTTAATTCCCGACAGGATACTATCTTCATCAGCAAAGCGTGCAAGAAAAACCGCGAGTAGAGTGGCAAAAGCGTGCGGCTATCCGGGGAAAGTCAAAAAGTTAGACGTGTTTTATGATACCGTCGTAGGTGTCTACTTTGAAGCATTACAAACATTACCAGATAAGTATGAACGCGTTATGGTCGTGGGGCATAATCCGACGATGGAACAACTCGTAGGCTCCTTGACTGGACAGGCTCGACGGATGCCAACCGCGGCACTTGCCCATATCGAACTGCCCATCCAACACTGGGAAGCACTGGACCTGAATACAGTAGGAACATTAATCAACTTATGGACACCCAAAACGCTTTTCACCGATTGAGCCAATTGTTATCAGTAGGGACGTTTCTCCTGATTGGAGGTTTCTGCACACTCTGCCAATCTGCTTTTGCTGAAATCCCTGTCTCGACAGCCCAAGATGGACAATTTCTCCCATGGGTCGTGGACGATGGTGAGGGGGGTGTTATTGTTATGTGGGAGGATTACCGGACAGGTAAGGATTGGGATGTTTATGCGCAGCGCGTTGATAGTAGTGGCACAACGCGTTGGGAAGAAAATGGCGTCGCAATCTGCAAGGTAGGTAGGAATCAGCGACGTTTACGGGTGATCCGGCACGGGCAGCACGCGATCGTTGTTTGGAACGACAGGCGTGCCAGAAGTAATTGGGATATCTATGCTCAAGCGGTGAATCTTGAAGGTGATGTCCTTTGGCAAACAGATGGTATACCTGTCTGCGTAAATGGTGCGGATCAATCGACACAAGCGATTTTGAGCGACGGTGAAGGCGGTGCCATCTGCGTCTGGGAAGATGAACGCCGAAGTTCCGAATTCCAAGATCTGTACCTCCAACGGATCAACGCTAAAGGCGAAATGATGTGGGAACCTAACGGAATACCCGTTTTTCCATCGGAATCCCTCCAGAGCGATCCGATTCTACTTGCGGACGAGACAGGGGGCTTCTATATTGTTTGGTGGGATGTCATCGGGTATGACGCTTGGCACATTATGGCATACCGACTGAGCTTAGACGCTGAAGCGTTGTGGGACGCGCCGCGACTCATCTCACCGGCAGAAGGAATGCAAGGTGAACCGCGGGTGATTGCTGACGGTGAAGGCGGGTTTATTGTCCTCTGGCAGATTTACGAAAATTTTATCAACGATCAACTCTACGCTCAACGAGTTGCACCTGACGGTCGTAAATTGTGGGAGGACGCGGGTGTTCCTATTTGTACTGCGCAGGGGATTCAGAAACATGCTTCGGTTGTGAACGACGGAGAAGGCGGTTTCATCGTCGTCTGGCGGGACGAGCGCGATGTCTATTCCGATTTATATATGCAGCGTATCCGGGCAGACGGCACCCTCGTCTGGCAGAAGGATGGCATACCTCTTTGCACAGCCGGTGGACATCAGGACAGACCTTTCATCGTGCGCACCGCGAAAAACCGTTTCTCTGTGGTGTGGTTAGATTTTCGAGAGGATTTCGGCGAAGAGAGCAGTGATGCTATCTACCGTCAGCAAATTGATTTAGAAGGCAAACCGTTGTGGGAGAGAAATGGGGTCGCTATCTCCACAAGTCAGGGGAAACATTATCCGCCGTTTGTGGTAACTGTTGAACAGGGGAAGTGGGTTGTCGTCTGGAGTAACACGCAACAGGACAATGGGGATATCTATCTTGAGCAGTTTTAGATAGTTCATTTCCCATTATTTCAGCCATGCGAAAATAACCGCAGCGATCGCAACGACGATAGCGATCCAAGACTTTATATCCATCCAGAATTCGCCCCGCCCTTCAAGCTTTCCGCGGACCCATGCCATACCTTGCTCAAGCGACGAGAGTCTTGCTTCAATAGACGACATTCTGTCATCAATCCTATTTTCAATAGACGACATCCTATTTTCAATAGACGACATTCTGTCATCAATCCTATTTTCAATAGACGACATTCTGTCATTAATTTTCGAGAATTGATCTAATAGGAGTGCTTCAAACTTTTCTTGATTCATTGTATGTTTTGCCGTCCTCGCGGAGTGGTCGTAGAGATCAGTCCCTGTATGTACGGGTTCTTGGCGCAGAGTAGGCTAAAGAGATACCGATACTGGGATATTGCAGTATCAGTGAGGATATTATTACATTTTCTCGGGGCTGTGTCAAGCCTTTATTTCGACGTCACCTACCCCCTATGCTTCTCTGGTCATTTCAATGAGATTCGCGCCTGCAAGACCTGAACGGACATCCTCATCATAACTCGTCACAACGACTTGATGTTCTTCAGCGAGTTGAGAAATAAAATCCACCATCAACGCCTTTCGTTCTTCATCTAAGTGGAGCGTCGGATCGTCGAAGACAAAGAAACCAGGGTTGCCTAATACCTTGGCGAGTGCAACTTTAAAGCAGAGGTAGAGGAACATCTTCTCGCTACCGCTGAGCAGCATCAAACTCCGATCAACACCATCTATCGTCAACGAAGGGAGTAGGTGTTGGCGTTGTAAGTCAACGCGGGTTTGTCCCCCGCTCCCGCGAGAAATAGAAAAGAGTTCCATCTTTTCAAGCCAGTGATGCAACTCCTCTTCAGCGGGTTTGAGAATCTGACGCTGGAGGGTCTCGATGGTTTTGTCAACCCCAGCGCAGGCGAGTTCTAAACTCAGGAGCGTCTTTTCAACCTTGGCGGCATCCCTGTTCACTCGCTGGAGCGCGCCAAGTCGATCCAAACGGACTGCTTCTTGCTGTTTGAGCTGGTCCAGGCGTTTCCGTTCCTGATCAATTTGGGCTTTCAACTTCGGTTTGTCCAAACCCATAGGTGTTTCAGAAGACAATTCTTTGCCCTTTTGGATGCCTCTCTCCATCAATCGTGTCGTCAGATCTCTGAGTTCGTTCTGAATTTCCGCAATTTCGCCGGAGTGCTGTTCAAACCGTGTTAAAAGTCCTCGAAAAGTCTGGAGCCGATGTTCAAGTTCACGCCGATTCTTTAAATTCTCGGTTTCCGTATCCAACGATTGCTTGTGAGTATCCAATTCGGCGCGGCGTTGTGATTTCTCATTCTCTTTCTCGTCAATAATCTGTTGCACGACTTCACGCTCAACCTTCTGATAACAGGTCGGACAGTGCTGTTCATCGCTCTCAATCAGGGTACGAAGGGTGTCGCAGACATGTGTCAATGCCGCAATCTGTGACTCAAGGCTACCAATCTGTTGTATAAGTTCTTCTCGTTTTTTTTCTAATCCAGCGGCTTCCTGAATACCAGTCTCGATTTTAGTTATCATTTCGCGCAGATGTGCGACATCGTTGAAACCACTCAATACCGCGTTTTGTTCGTGTGTGAGCATGTCCAAACGCTTTTGTAAACGCTCCTGGTGCTGTAGCCATTCTGCGATTAATGCGGTATCTCCCGTTTCGGCACCATAAGCGGCTTCTAAGCCTTTCAACTTTTCCTCAATTCGTTCAAGTTCGGTTTGATCGACGTTCTGCGCATTGAACCGCAAGCTGTTTTGATGCGCACGAATTCTTCCCTGCTCACGCTTCGCGATGCGGCGTGTGTCAATGAATCGCTCTCGTACTTCTATGAGCCTGTCAATACCCAGGAGCGTATGGAGAATATCGCGGCGGCTCGTGGATTGACGGGCAAGAAACTCAAAAATCTCGCCTTCACGGAGAAATGTAGTGAGAGCAAGTTGCTCATGCATAATGCCAAACCGTTCTTGTAACAATGTTTCCGTCACCCTCACCCGGTTCTCATCAAAAACGATCTGCCATGCGCCGTTTTTCTCTGAACGGAGTTGGATACGTTTCCCTGTCGCACGGTAGAGTTGATAACGTTCACCATCCACGATGAATTGGAGACCCGCCGTGCCGCTATAGGCTTTAGCGTTTTTTATAGCAGAGGTATCCACGCGAGGGACAATCGGTTTTCCGGTTAACGTAAAAAAGATCGCATTGACGAGCGTACTTTTTCCACTGAAGTTGGGACCGAAAATGAGATTGATACCGTCTTGAAGCTCGAAGTCGCGCTGTTGGAAACAGCCGAAAGTCTTAAGGCGGATCCGCTCTAACTGCATATCAGTCGTCTCTCTTTTGATGAATAAGGTCGTAAAGCATTTGGGCTCGGACTTTCTCACGCCCATTGGTCAAAGTCAGTTCAAATGCGCGCACAATCGCTTCAAGTTCAGCAGGACCGAGGTTTCTATACTTCTCTTCCCGCTGAATCAATGCCTCAATCTCTTTTCTGTAAATATGTTGCGTTTCGTTTTCAAGGGAGATGTCCATATCGGTGTCTCTGATGGAAAAGTGAACGACACACGGAGTGTGCCTACTACTTTTAAGTCAGTCGGAAATGGGAATTCCCTCCATAGAAGCGTCGGGGTTACAAACCCTCCCACAACGGAGTGTGCCTACTACCCTATCAGATTTTCGCTTTTATCTGCATCAAACGTTCGGCGGCTTCGGCGAGGATATCATCCGCCATACTAAACATGAACCGAAATTTCGTCCTACCGAGGTGTGGACGACTGTAGAAACTCGAGCCCGGCACCCCGCCTACGCCTATTTCCTTCACCAACCAGTGTGCAAAGGCTGTATCATCAGGAAACCCAAAATCGGTGATGTCGGTCATGATGTAATACGCACCCTCCGGTTCATGACATAGAAACCCCGCTTTCGCGAGGTTATCAACGAGATATTTACGATTCTTGTCATATTTCGCGACCAAGGTATCATGGTAACTCGGAGGCAAATTGAGGGCAACGACACCAGCGCGCTGAAGCGGATGCGGTGCTCCGACTGTCAGGAAATCATGCATTTTGCGAATGGCATCGGTCAATGTCTCCGGTGCGATGACGTAACCTAATCGCCAGCCCGTCATAGAATATGCCTTGCTCAACCCGGACACGGTAATCGTCCGATCCCGCATTTGTGGGAGTGAACCGATACTGAGATGGGATTTCTCATCATAAATCATGTGCTCATATATTTCATCAGTGATCGCGAGGCAGTCGTATTCACAGCAAAGGTCGGCGATCTCCTGAAGCTCACTTTGGGTGAAAACCTTGCCGAGTGGGTTATTCGGCGTATTTATGACGATCGCTTTTGTGTTAGCAGAGAAGGCATTTCGGAGTTCGGTCGCGTCGTAGGTAAAACGGATAGTTCCGTCAGATGCTGGTGTCTCCTGCAACGCCACATAGACGGGTGTTGCCCCAGAGATGATAGTATCCGGTCCGTAGTTTTCATAAAAGGGTTCAAAGATGATAATCTCGTCGTCGGGATTGATGATTGCGAGAAGCGAGGAGAGCATGCCTTCGGTTGAACCACATGTGACAGTCACGTTTCTGTCGGGATCGGTAGGGATGCAGTTGAAGGTCGTCATTTTATGAGCGATTGCTTCGCGAAACGCGGGGGCTCCCCAAGTGATGCTGTACTGGTTATAACCTTCTTGGATTGCTTCAATTGCGGCGGCTTTGACTTCTGGAGGGGGTTGATACGCGGGTGTGCCTTGGGACAGGTTGATTGCATCATAACGCAGGCAGAGTTGCGTCATACCGCGGATGACGGATTCAGTGAAACGGGTGGATTTGTCTGAAAGTTGAGATTGAACGGAAATTTTAAATACCTCTTCATCAAGATTATAAATGTACCATCAACTTCTATACCTCGGTTTTATAACTCAAAATAATCCCGTCATCCAAAGGAATATCAACAGAGTGTAACATGGGTGTACTAAAGACGAATTCGATATAGTCGGGCATTTCATCGCGCATTGTTACGGTGTCATCAGCGACAATCAGCCCACCGGGACGGATGTTAGGTAACGCCAATTCAAGATAACGTCGATACTCATCTTTCTCTGCGTCAAGGAACACAAGATCAAAGGTAGCATCGCATTTCGGTATTTCATCAAGTGCGTTTCCGATGCGGACATCGACGATACTGTCTAACCCGACTTCCTGAAGATGCGCCTGTGCTTCTTCTGCCCGTTTTCGATCAAATTCAAGGGTAATGAGTCTACCCCCTGTCTCCTTCAACGCAGCAGCGAGCCAAATTGTAGAGTAGCCGTTGCTTGTCCCGACTTCGAGCACGTTTTGCGCTTGAATGGAACGGATGAGGATAGAGAGCAATTGTCCATTTTCTGGCGCGATATTGGTATACTGTTTTGCTGTTTTTTCGAGACGTTTTAAGACGGGTTCGTAATTTTCCATAGAGTTCGACGTCTTGTAGGCTTTCCAAAAAGAAAGAGGCGACAAAGATTGCCGCCTCTTTTCGGTTAGCGAAGTTTCTTAATTTTGCCCCAAGATGTGGCGAGTTTATCTTTTGGATTCACAGCCAAAAATTCATCAGCCCCCATCTCCATACTCTGTTCCATCTCGTCGTCAGAGAGCGCGCGATTCCAGAGCCGAACCTCGTCAACTATACCGGGCCACGCTTCACCACTCCATGTACCGATCTGAATTTGGCTCGTAGCTCCTGCCGGTGCGACTGGGTTGTTAGAGTCTTGCTCGTGTGTGACTTTGCCATCCACGTAAATCTTAACCTTACCTTTGTTGTCCGAGGTATGAGTATAGGACAGGTAATACCATTTACCGGTATCAAGCCCGGTTTTGTTATCGTTGATGTCTAAGAACCCACCGCCAGCACCATTCGTCCAGACTTTGATGCCGTTTCCGGGATTCATCCCATAGCCGAATCCGATATGTCTTCCACCACCCCCCATGCGGGTGCCAAAAACAATAGCGTGTGCACTCGGCAGTCGGTCGAGATTAATCCATGCGGCTTGTGTGATTTCGTCTTCAATGTGGAAAGCCGCGTCGTCCTCAACAGCGACAAAATCGGATGATGCACTAAATTCAAGTGCTTTTCCGAATTTTCCATCAACCCACTTCGCACCGCCGTTGAGTTCACCTTCAAATCCGTTTTCCGAGAAGTCTTCGGTCGCTTTGCCCGTACCCTCGTCAAGCGGCATGTACAGGACAAGCCCTTCCAATAAATCAGCAGCGGCATACGTGCTGCAAACCAAAGCAAGAATTAAGACAATAAACAGTTGTTTCACAAGTTACCTCCATAATAGATAGTTATACGTAACAATGATACCACAAATCGAGGCACCTGTCAAGGAGGTTAGGTTTCATTAAGTGTGAAACGGGTTTAGTGGAATAACTGCCAACTTCTGCCGGGAAGGTCGGTACGGAACACTTCTACATTCCCTCTGTCCGCCATCGTGACGTAACAGGTGCGTCCGTCTGAACCTCCGAAAGCGATATTGGAGCAGAGCTTACCCGTTAACTGGACCTCCAACAATACCTCACCCGCGGGTGAGAGTTTCGCGACAGTGCCTTTGCCGTGCCGTGTGACGTAGAGATTGCCCTCAATATCACACCTCATCCCGTCCATATTGAAATCAGGGAACTGAATTAGGAGGCGTTTGTTGCTAACCTCACCTTCAGGTGACAAGTCGTAAGCCCAGATGTTACGTTGTACGGATTCATTGACATAAAGCGTCTTTTCATCGGGACTCACCTCAATCCCGTTTGTTGTTCCCATATCTGCTTCCAGTAAGGTCACCGTTCCATCAGTATCCACTCGCCAGATTTGTCCGGTGGACGCGCCCCAATTCGGATCGCTCGCATAGAGAATATCGTTCGCCCCGATAGCGAGATCGTTGGGCTGATTCATTGTCGGTTCGTGGGCATGGATAGTGATGTTCCGTGTGTCCATATCCACTTTGAGGACATTGTGGTTGGTGTAATCAGCGATGAACATAAAGCCTTCACTGTTGAAACGGATGCCGTTGCCAATGCTACCGGGTGGGAGTTCAACAAAAACGCTCGAAGTACCATCAGGCGTCACTTTGCCGATAGTGTGTTGTCGCTCATAGTTAACAGCGTATAGGTTTCCCGATGCATCGCAGGCGGGTCCCTCGATCCCTGATGTAAATCCGTTAACGGGTGTAAATTCTTGACTGACAAAGAGTTCTTCATTCATTTTTATTTCCTTGAATTCAGTTTGTGGTGCAAAGCACAAATACGCCGGTATAGGCATGTGCGAAGTTCCGTCCACCGATCGGTGCGAACTCCGAATTCCCGAAAAATCCGATAACGGGTAATCCTGGGAACTTCTCTTGGATAACACTGATGTCGTGATTTGCTGCGCCATATAACCCTTTACCACGACCTAAACAGTTGAAGTAGAGTCCGAATGCGGGTGGATGTTGCCGTGTTTTCTCGGCTAATTGTGTGATGATCGCCTGTATTTCCTCTGCGGCAGCGTTTGGATTTCGCAGATGGAACTGCACCAATTGTCCTTCCGTTACCTCTTCGGATACAGCCAGTGCGTTATGCTCCTCATTAATACCGACAAGATTACGGATCAAAAAATCACCGCGGATCGGATTTTTGTTTTCCGGATCCATTGCCATCCCGACGAAAACTGTGCCGCCTGAACGACGAATATCTTCTTGGGTTAGCAGCTGCAACGCTCCTTTAAAGTTTTCCAATGCCGGTTCACCATCCAATTGAAAAATAACGCGCCCCTCTGCTCTGGTGACCTCACGGGGTCTACCGATGGGTTGACATCCTTGTGCAACGCCGATCTCCGTGCTGAAATCACCCGTTAAGAGGATACCTGTCAACCCGCCCTCTGTTGCTTCTTCGCCCTTCCAATGATACATCTGTGCCCCTGTTGCATCGCCAGATACAGCGGCACCCACGACAGGTAATTCTGTCCCGTCATCACCAATATGCTTCACGAGTTCTGCCGGATTCACTGTCCGAACATCCGGGAAAATTACGAGAAGAGAGTCATCACCAAGTCCAGACTGAATGTCTTTTTGTATCCGCTCGACGACTTCAGATGCCGAGCCTTGTGCGCTAAACGATACCGCTGAAAGTTGCTCGCTACGGATAACCATAACCGCGAGAGCCGGTTCTTCCTCGAACTCTCCTGCTGAAGTCAAGACGCTCATCCCACTACACCCGATGAGTTCATCACAATTGGAGTTAGATTGAACCGTTTTGGACAAGTCTCCATATTCCGTTTGATAATTGATGGTTGCGAATACGATGGCGAGGTCGGCTTTGGCGATACCCGCGTTTCCCATTGCCATCAGTGTTGCGCGCTCCGCGGCTTCCACAGTTGAGATACTTTGCGAATGTCCTACACCTACATGAATCATTTTTCTCACCTACCTTTTTGCGATAATAATACAGTATCCATGAGAAAAGGTCAACAATTTGTATAAACGAACATCTGCATTGAATAAATTGAGGAACGGTTATTATCGTAGATGTTTCTGACGATTCCCTGAAAAAACAGTGCTTGAAAACGGGATATATGGTATACTATTGGTTAACAATAGTCAGCCATCAGCAGGCAGTTAACAACAGTCAGAAATCGCTATTCGGATATCCCTCCTATGGAAGCGAAAGTCGTAAGGCAGCGATGTTCCTACAGGAGAGCCGGATAATCTGCGATGATACACTGAACCAAGAGAAGCGTAAATTGGAGGAAAAGGGATTTGTCAGCCGAGCTCCTTAATGGTAATCAACTTGCAAAGCGCGTCCGGAGCCAGATCCGGCGAAAATTAAAAAAACTCACATTCACACCGGGCCTCGCTGTTGTTCAAGTGGGCAATGATCCTGCATCAACGCTTTACATCAAACACAAACAACGTGATTGTGAAAAGGTGCATTTCCACTCCGAAGTCCATCACTTACCGGCAGACATTCATCAAGACACCCTGATTGAGCACGTTGAAGCCCTAAATGCGCGAACGGATATCCATGGAATATTGGTGCAAATGCCACTTCCACAGGACATAGATAAAGAGGCAGTCATTGATAAGATTACCCCCCATAAAGACGCAGATGGGCTGAACCCCGTCAATTTAGGCAACCTCGTCATCAATCGCGAGAGGGTGACACCTTGTACGCCGACAGGGATTATCCGCCTGATTGAACTAACAGGTGAACCGATTGAGGGCAAACATGCCATTTGTATCGGTAGAAGTCCACTCGTCGGCAAATCTGTTGGATTGATGCTGTTGAATCGAAATGCTACTGTTACTTATTGTCATTCCCGAACGGTAGACTTGGCAGCAGAGGTTCAGAAAGCGGATATTCTTGTCGCCGCTGTCGGTAGACCGGAGTTTGTAATTGCGGACATGGTCAAGCCTGATGCTATCGTCATTGATGTTGGTATTAACCATGTCAATGGACGTGCTGTCGGGGATGTTAAATTTGAAGAAGTTAAAGAAGTGGCGGGATTTATTACCCCGGTCCCGGGCGGTGTTGGTCCCATGACCCGCGCAATGTTATTAGAGAATACTTTGAAATTAGCGATTGGAGGCTAAAATATGGCGTTTCCAGGATTTGAATTGAAAGATAAGGTAATGTTAATCACAGGCTCCGGCAAGGGCATCGGCAGAGGTATTGCACTTGCCGCGGCTCAGATGGGAGCGAAAATTATCTTGAACAGCCGTACCCCGTCTGATCTTGAGGAGGTCGCGAGCGAGATCCGTGAGAACGGAGGCGAAGCGGAATCGGTTGTGTTCGATGTCAGCGATATGGCACAAGTTGCGACAGGCGCACAAGCGGCACTCGATGTCTGGGGTAGCGTCGATGTCCTCGTTAATAATGCTGGCACTAACCGCCCAAAACCCGCACTTGAGTTAACCGAAGAGGATTGGGACGCGATCTATGATCTCAATCTTAAAGGACTGTTCTTCCTAACGCAGACGCTCGTGAAACCGATGATAGAGCGGGAAAATGGAAAGATTATCAATATCTCTTCAACGATGGGCTTGGTAGGTGGACCCTTGCGAACTGCCTATTCAGGGAGTAAAGGTGGTGTTGTCCTGCTAACGAAAGGACTCGCCGTTGAATGGGCACCCCATAACGTTACAGTGAACGCTGTGGCACCGGCATTTACACGGACTCCGCTCGCGGATGTCCTTTTGCAACGCAAGGAATTTTATGAAGACGTTGTCCGCCGTATCCCGATGGGGCGTGTCGGTGAGGTAGACGAAGTTGTCGGTGCAGTGCTGTTCTTAGCATCAGATGCGGCAAACTGGGTGACCGGACAAACGATCGCAGTCGATGGTGGTTGGGTGGCTTGGTAGTTTTCACATCAGTTTCAGGAAACCGACACCGTCTATACTGAACCCTTCAGGAGTGCTTCTCCGGTCCCATTTCTGGATGTCTTGTTAAACGTCGATCGGATTGTTCAGGCTTTTAGCGATACGCTTACAAACAGTGCAGGCAAAGCGACATTGAAAGCGGTATCTATCTCTATCACAGACAAACCGCAAATCACGAAAGCGGAGGTTGCAGAGGTTATCGCGCCTGAAGAGATTATACCGGGTGAGAGTGTCCCTATCTCAGTTGTCCTCGTTCCGCACTGGAGTACTGCTGGAGACGAACGGACGATTCAGAGAGAGATTACCCTTAGAGGTCCCTGAAGATTTTCCCGCTGGTGAAGCAAATATCAATGTTTCTGGAAGTACATTAGACGTTTTTGGATTCGGGGAGCTTGGACTACCGCCTGATGCCATTCCCGATTTCGGATTTGGTTTTGATGGATTCGGAGACGAGGAGGAAAAACCTGTCCCAAAAAATCTGGATGAACTCATCCAACAGATGGAAGAGGATCAGATAGATCCAGGTTTAATTACGGTAACGCTGACCCCTTCGGGTTCTGGCGGTAGTCCAGGACTTCCACCAGGTCTGCTACCCCCGGGAGATTTTCCACTCCCTGAAGGCTTCTTGCCACCTGAAGGTGGTGAGGAGGACGGTGATGGAGACGGGGAAATACCCGAAGATGGCGAGGAGGATGGTGATGGTGAAGACGGTGAAATACCCGGAGATTTCCCACTCCCTGAAGGGTTTCCACCATTAGATGGATTTCCAATTCCAGAAGACATTGGACCGCCGCCGACTGTTGAAGCAGAACTCACTCTCGACGGCTTTATTGTAACGGGTTCCAGAGATACAACCGTTACGATAAAAGGCGAAGACATGGGTGATGGCATGATGCCAGCAGAAGTGGAACCACCCGTTGTCCCTGCCGAACCCTTGGAAGAGGAATAAGGGATAGAACGCGATGAATGGGCGAGGTGTTTTTGCCTGGGGTTTTTGCTTGGGGTTTTTGATAGGGTGTTTCCTCAATTTCCTCAATTTCCTCAATTTCCTCAATTTCCTCAATTTCTTCAATTTCCCCTTGATAGGGTATTTCTGCATTTCCCCCAAGACCCTCGCCTCCTTCTCGTCAGTGCGTTACACACAACCAACAGATTTTCGTTGTACATAGCACCGCACAATGTCAATAATGAGTGCAATATCGTTCCGAGCGGATTCCAGCGCAGTATAACACGGTTCACCCTCTGTGATACACGCATGGAAATGACGTAACTCGCGTACAAACGCGCTCTCCCATTCGACAGCCGGTGTTTTGCTATAGGTCGTGCCATCGGGGTCTATCCCGTGTATTGTTACCTCTGACAGAATACCTCGTGAAAAACCGGTGGGGTAGGATACGATTACGCGTTTGGTATCGCCATAGATTTCCAAAGTCTCTTTAAAGTCCCAGAGATCTGGTAGGTCTACCCATGTCGCGACACAGCGTGCGCCATTGGGATAGCCAAACGCAATCGTCACACCGCGTCCATCAGCCCAGACTTCCGCACTCACCACTTCACTTGGTGAACCGAGCATTACCCGCAGGCTATAGATGTCGTGAATCATGCTGCCCGCAAGCAAGTAGAACACTCGTGCTGCCTTGTTTTGTATGTCGCTATCGGATTCCACTTGTGATAAGACATCACCTATGGCCTCTGCTTGTGCTTTCTCACGGGCTACACCCGCTGGCTTAAATGCGTCGGCTGGAACATCGTTGAATCGTTCGACATCAAATTGGCTCAGATGTAAGCTATTATTTGGATGGAGATGGTTAATCTGCACGAATCGGTAACTTTCCATTGCATCTACTTCCACCTTGGCAAGTTGGAAAGCCGGGTCATGCACCTTCATATATCCCGCTTGTGCGACAGTGTCAGCCTCACGCTGCGCGGAGAGCATCGCATCCATTTCTTGAAGCGAAAAACAGACAGGTTTTTCAATAAAAACATGCTTCCCTGCCTTAAACGCCGCGAGTGCGACTTCTGTCTTTGGATCGCCGTGACAAAGCAGAACAGCATCCACATCTGTGCTTAGCAATTCATTGTAATCTGTCACGAATTGCGGCACATGGAACCGCTTTGCGACGGCTTGTGCCGCACCACGAGAGAGATCACAGACGATCGGCACCTCAAATTCTCGATGAAGTGCGGTAAGATTCGGGAGATGATGCACTTGAGCAATCGCGCCACATCCGATAACACCTATCCGTATACGACTCATAACATTTAGCCTCCAGCAGATAACGCTTTGTATATGCGTTTATCGTATCATATACATGAAATAGATGCAATGTGTAGTTATCAATTGTCAGCAGTCGGGATTCGGAGATCCCTCCTACAGAAAAACTGATGTGGTTGAGAAGTTGACAATAAAAGCGAATCCTCTCATAATAGATGCAAGAAATTGTGAGGGAAGCATCGCGAGCATGGGAAAACACCCAAGCAAAAACGCTCGCTCTACAGAAAGATGCAACAGATTATGTGAAAAATGGGGGTATAGATATGGACATAGCAATTATTCCGTGGCAAATGGTCCTTCTGTGTGGTTTGTCCGTTTGTGTTGGTTGGGGCATACGTGGTAACTTCGGGCATGAATATGGTGCAGCACTCGCTGGTGGACTCGCTGCAATCGCAATTGCGCTGCTCTCTGGACGAGAGGATTGGTGGCGGCATGTCCACTACTTCGCGATGTTTGGGGCAATCGGTTGGTCCTTTGGCGGAAGTATGTCATATATGATGGTCGTTGGATATAGCCATTCATCGCACTCACCAACTGTGTTTTACGGGTTCGCGAATCTGTTCGTTATCGGTTTCCTGTGGGCAGCCCTCGGTGGTGCTGGAACTGCCCTACCTGCGTTCCTGACGCATACCCAACTGTCCTTGCTCTTTACCCCGATCGCGGCAGTCTTCATCGGTTGGTCGCTTCAGGCGGTGATTATTGATAGAGTCCTTGCGCCGAAACGGATGCAACGCCACGAAAGTCCGCTCTATTGGTACGACACGGATTGGGTGTCCGCGCTGGTGGCGATCGTCGCGGCACTTATTGTCGCGCTCTTCCGTGGCGGTTTGGATATGGGCACGAATCTCGTCCTGTATATGGGGATCTGCTGGTTCGGCGGGTTTTTGTTGTTGGTAAACGTTTGTCGCCTCCGTATGACACCACCGCGCGGAGACAACTGGGCAGGTTGTGTCGGCATGATTATCGGGATCTTGGGATACTGTTCGCGTTATGAACTCAGCGGTGTGGCTTTCGCTACATTGATGACGGGTTTCGGAGGCGGTATTGCATTCTCATTTGGACAATTGCTGAAACTCATCTACATTTGGGTGGGTAACAAAACGAATTGCCACACGAATTGGCACAGCGTCATGGAGCAGACCCAAGGCTTTCTGTTCGGACTTGGGATTGCAATACCGTTCGGTCTCCTTCTTAACCGAGCCCCGCTTTTGGAAACCAACCCTAATTTTCCGCAGTGGATGGAGATATTTGCTGTGTTCACTGTGCTGATTCTGCTGACCTACGTCAACTATAGGAAAGCGGCAGGGACATGGGTAGACTTGGTTGAAGGTCTACCGGAGCGGTTTTTTGGTCTGCCCGTTGTCGGTTGGTTTCGACATTCAAGGGGATGGGTAGGTTGGTTTGAACTCTTCTATATCGGCATCGGTATAGCGTGTGTATGGATTTTGTCGATCCATTTCCGTGAACCGCTCGCCTTCATTCCGACGAGTTGGTTGGGGAAGGGACAACTGCTCTATTTCATATTCCTATGGTGGATGGTTATCTTCAACTTTGAACGCGCTTTGGTCGGTTTCAGTCCACACCGTCTGGTAACGGAAGGCACGATTACGCTCAATGCGATTATCTGCACTATCCTGATAGCACTCGGTCCACTATCGGTTCCGAAACAGACGGGTAGTCTCTTTTCGTTCACTGAATGGATTTTGCAGATATTGATTTGGGGTGCCGTCGTCCTGGTGGGATCAACAGTTGTTTTCGGGGGTGTAAAGCACCTGCTTTTCAGAAAGGAACACGCCCCCGGTGCGTCCCTTCATATCCGCTTTGGATCTGATTCCAACGCGCCGAAAGCGAAACCGAAAGCAGGAGAACAGCATCCATAGTGGATTTGCTGTAAGTGGTTGTGTCTGTAAGTGTTTGGAAGAGACTGGGTGCGGTTAGAAACCGCACCTACCTGATTGCTGAGATAGGGTACGGTTGGGAACCACACCTACTGTGATTGGAAAATTTTAGCCGTGGGTGTGCCATTGGCGATACACCTGTCCGCCTTTGACAACAACAATCGGTTCCAATATCTGTTTGCCGACTCTCACCTGATCGTGGGCATCTACGAGTTGGAATTCACCCTCGCGCAGCTCAAAAATCACTGCGTCCCCCCACGCATCGACAGCCAACGTCCCGACCTGTCCCGGCATCAGGATGGTATCTGCGGGAATACTCGTGACTTTTGCCAAGGCATCGTCAAGCGACATACCGAGATACAGGAATTTGTTGACGACATTGACGAGATCGTAAACGGGACCGTGGAGGTTATAGATATGAAGATCGGAAGAGATTGTCGTCGGTTCAACGCCTTGCGCCATTGCTTTCTGAACGACATCCCAACTGAAAGAGCCTGCACCATGTCCGACATCGAAGATAACACCACGCGCCATCGCGGCATGGACTGAATCCCGAATCCTGCCGCTTTCATCCAAGATACCGCACTCCATATCGTGGAAGCAGTGCGTTAAAATATCACGCTCGCCCATCAGTGCCAATATATCATCTATGGACTCACACCACGCGTCTTGTGGATGCACCATCAGGGGTAACCCTGCGGCATCGGCGGCTTCTCGCGCCCTATGTAACGGCAACATTTTTGCTCTCGCACCGACAATCGTCTCCCGCGTCAAACGCACCTTGACTCCTAAAATGATGTCGCGATGTTGCTCTATCATTTGGCACGCTTTTCCAACATCTGCATAGTCCGGGTTTTCCAATTCTCCGATCTCTTGCGTGAGCATCCCCTGTGAAGAGATGTTCAACAGCGCGAGGATGCGGGTGTCGCTCACATCAATGACGTATTTACGGAAACCGGGAAATGTGTCCGCTCCCGCTGAACCCGCGTCAACGACTGTCGTTGCACCGCGTGCCAAGCACGTAGGGTCGGGTTCAATCCCGAAATGGCTGACACCGTAGAAAACATGCACGTGCAAGTCGATTAAGCCCGGTGTGACGAAACATCCTTCAGCATCCAATACTTCCCGTGCCTCAGATGTCGGTATATCGTCGCTGATTGCTGAGACACGTCCATTCGCGAATCCCACATCTTTGCGCGTATGGATGCCCTGCGCGGGATCGACGACGGTTCCGTTTTTAATGATGAGTTCATAATTCATGTACGAAGTCCTTAGAATGTGCTTTCACGATTTGTAATCGGACACCACCGCGCCATCAGCAGATAGTCAAACAGTGCCGACTCCGCTTCGGGTGTGTCGATTCGTTTCAGTGCCAAGACAACGTTGTCTCGGACGTACCGGTTCTCGTCACTGAATGCCGTTGCCAACACTGGAATGGCATCGCTTGAAGCAGGTCCAATCTGTGCTAATGCTAACGCCGCCTCAAACCGTGCTTGTCCGTCGGGATCACTCGCAAGCATATCAGCCAGAACAGGCACAGCGGGAGCGGCAATGGGGCCTAAGCCTCCGAAGGCTTCGGCGAGATAGCGGCGGACCTCATCACATTCGTCCTTCGTGCGTTCCATCAATGCTGGGATAGCAGATTCCGCGGAATTTCCTATTTGTGCCAAAGCGTAGGTGGCTTCGAGGCGAACAACGTCTTCAGTATGTTGCAACGCTTCGATCAGGGCAGACACAGCAGGTTCACCGACCGCAGCGAGCGCGTACGCGGCCATCCGTCGCATGATTTGGTCTTCAACAGAGAGTGTTTCAATGAGTTGGGGAACAGCCGGTGCTCCAATCGATCCGAGTGCGTACGCGGCGTTCAAACGGACAGGTTCATAAACATCGCACAGCGCCTGGATGAGGTGTGGAATTGCTTCTGCGGAGGATTCACCCAACATCCCTAAGTCATCAGCGGCACGGGAGCGAACAGCGGCATCGTCATCACTTAATGAAGTGATGTGCTTCGATAAGTTTCCATTGGAAACAGGCTGTGCTGCACTTCCGTTGGACCCGCCTGCTACCCAATTCCAGACATGCCGCCATGTCCCTTGATGCACAGGAGTTGCTGGATCAGCATCTTTTAGTTTCCAGTGTGGATCCGTTACATTCCACTCCGGTCCCTGAGGTGCGTCCATCCGAACGAACTGAAATTTCATCATGTAACGCGTTTTGTCCGTCTGGTTTGCCATGGCGCGATGCCAGAGGTCAAAATGGATGATTGTTAGGGTACCAGCTTCGCCACTGAGTGCTAGCTCACCATCGTTATCTTTCGTGATACGCGTGTCGTAGTACTGCGTTCCCGGTAAGACCGCGGAGGGTCCAATTTTAAGCGGCGAGTCTTGGGGATAGTAGAACGCCATCGCCCAACGGGGACAGTGGTGGCGGACCTTCTGATACCCCCAGTAGCTATCCTTATGAAACCCTTGTCCATCACTATGCGGACGATTTTGATGCGGATGCCGGTGGGAATGCATGGCGTAATTCTCGCCCAGAATACTCGTAAACGCGCCACGCACAGCGGGTTCTTCAAAAACGGCTTGCAATTCGGGAACGCGCGGCAAGATGTTGTTTCCCAAATTTCCCTCTTTCGCCGTGTATTCCTGTGTTTTGCGGTAGATAGTTTCATGGAAACTGCGCGGCAGATCCGCCTTTATCGTGAGATGCCCGTTCACAATAAATTCCCGCATCTGCGCGTCGGTGAGTTTGTGGCTTTCCTTTAACTGTGGATTCGTTTGCATGCTCAAAACTCCCTTTAAGGGTTGTCCGTTGTCGGTTGTCCGTTATCGGTGCTCCCTATTTTTACCGATACTGCTTTTCCTGTCAGAATCAGGTATCTTCGATCTTCAAGGATTTGCAGGATGATAGAGGACAACCAGTGGTCAGAATTCGGGATTTCCGTCCTACAGAAGCACTTAATATCCTGCATCTATTTTACTTGCCCCGAATTTATTTGTCATGTGTTTTATTTTTCTTATCAGTTTTCAGTTATCAGTTACAAGATGTTTCTGGCGGTGTCAGAAGCCTTCATAACCGGCGAATGACAACCTTTATAGTAACGTGAGTTTGAAAATAAAAATATCCATATAGATGTAGGTTGGGTTGAGCGGGCAAAGACCCAAAGGCCTCCAGTTTACCCTAAGCATACCGATTTTCAAGCCCGATTCTTGCAGATAGGGATAGCGAAACCCAACACGCGAAGTGCTATAGGTAGAAGAATGCGTTGGGTTTCATTCGGTCTTTAGGATTGTCAGTGTTTTGGCTCTCCGTTGGGGGACTCTGCTTTGTAGGGTTTTGAGCAAGTCCGCGTTCAACCCAACCTACAAGAGGCCTGCTCTTTTATCAAACTCACGTTTATAGTAACGACTTGTGCGAATTGACTCGTTGTTATTTTCAGTGTCACAGATATCTGAATATGGTCTGAACGACTTGTGTTCGCTAACTGTTCGTTTTTAGTATTTTCACACATATTCAACTTTATGTTATAGACATATTGAAGAAATACCCCAGCCAATACACCCTACGGGACTCAAAAAGGAATCGACTCATGGTAAAAACTCACAAACGTCATGGAAGTGTGAAACAATATATTACAAATCGTTATTTAGCACAACTCGTATTGTTAACTAACGAAAGCACATATCCATAATCGCTTTCCAGGCTGCGTGGTTGTGTTAGTGGGTAAAAAGGGCGTGTATCAACTGATAGCTTTCGCCTTCGGGTTTGGAAAAACGGAGATAATCTTCAGTTCTACTGGCTTGAGCGTATCAGGCAAGTAGCAGGCAAACATGTGCTTGCCGATCAGGACTTTCATCAAGGTGTTGTTCAGTTGATTACATCTGCGATTGTCAGGGATATCATAAGAGATGACCTAGAACACTGAAGGTCCCTCCAGTTCGGTTCATAAGTATACCCTAAATTTGCACATAAGTCAATTGTTTTATCAAAAATTTTGTCCCACAGATTTAATTTGACTTATAGGTTGGAAGTAAGGTATAATCTACGCGTTCTAACACAAGATAGATAGTCAAAGTATTTCATAAATTATTGCCCCGGTTGTAATCCTGTAAGTCCTGTTTCTGACAATTAGCACTAAATCTAACGATTGGAGATCGGAAGTACGTGAACTATCGCGATATCTTAAAAGACATTCGGCTGGCTTTTCCGCAACCTGTAGCAGACCCCATCCATAATTCCTATTTTGTGCATTCTATCATGCGCGCCTTGGACCAGGTTGATGAACTCAAAACACATCTGCCAATGCTCGGTAGCGTTATCCCTGCTGACTTTGAAGCGGCACAGCAACCCCCTTGCCCGAGACGATGTCCTCGGTTGAGGATGTCACCACCGACCTCGTGGGCTATCTCCGAGGTATGACTATCTTCGGGCACCCTCGCACGCAACAGAACGTTGTTGCTCCCCCAACGATTCCAAGTCTGATAGGTGTACTCCTCGCTTCTCTGTACAACCCAAACCTCGCCTGGGATGAATACAGTCGCCTCGTGGCATTGGCTGAGGTCGAAGTCATCGGTATGACTTCAAAAATGATTGGATACAATCCGGAAACATCAGGCGGCGTATTCACTTTCGGCGGTACCGGAACGACATTCTACGGTGTGAAACTTGGCTTGGAAAAAGCCGACCCAGGAACCGTCGAAAACGGCACCTCTGAGGACGTAATTGTGTTTGTGTCGGATACAGGTCATTATTGTGCCGCTAACATTGTCGGTTGGCTCGGCATCGGAACAAAGAACCTCCTGACGATTCCAACGACATTTGAAAACGAAATGGATATCAACTTACTTGAGCAGGAGTTCCGAAAGGCACTGGAAAATGGAAAAAAGATCGCGGCTATCATCGCGACTTTGGGCACTACGGACGCATTTGGGTTAGATGATTTAGCGTGTATCGTGGCGTTACGTGATAAACTTGTTGATGAATTCAAACTGGACTACCAACCCCACGTTCACGCCGACGCGGTCATCGGATGGGCGTGGTCGATGTTTAACGATTACGATATTGAGGAGAACCCGTTGGATTTTCGTCCGCGTACCATCCGCGCGTTGGCAGGTACGCGCCGTCGTATACGGCATTTAGCCCTCGCCGATTCTCTTGGTATTGACTTTCATAAAACGGGTTTCGCGCCCTACATCTCCAGTCTCCTCCTCGTCAAAAACCAAACGGATCTGGATTTGGTGAAACGTCATCCCGAACAGATGCCCTATCTTTATCACTTTGGGGACCACCGTCCTGGCATGTACACGCTTGAAACCTCAAGAGCGGGAACGGGGGTTCTTGCTGCGCTTGCAAATCTCCGATTGTTCGGTGAACAGGGGTTGCAAGCGATTCTCGGACATATCGTTGAAATGGCGCAACTCTTGCGCGAACATCTTGGCGGACATGCGGGCACAACTGTGGTGAATCGAGAGAATTTTGGAACCGTCACCCTTTTCCGTGCCTATCCAGACGGTGTGGATACTTTCGCAATCCAAAATCAGGAATTTAAGGATGCTGCGTATCGCGACAGTTTGCTCAAACACAACGACTATAACCAAAAGATTTTTGAATATGTACACGCAGAGGCGATAGAGGGCAGGGGTGTGGTTATTTCCACAACCGATTGTTACCGATACACCACTTATGGTGAACCGATTGTCGCGTTAAAGTCATATATCCTCTCTCCGTTTGTCGATGAAGCGGATGTTGAGACCGTGGTTGCTAAGGTTCTGGAGGCGAGAGAGAAGGTTAAGTGAATAGAGGTTTTTTCTGTCGGAATCAGAATTTGCAGGATTCGCAGGATTGGACACTACAAGACAGGCGAGGAAACCCCGCCCCTACGTATGGAACTTAATCTTCCCTGGAGCAAGGTTTGAAAAGATTTCCAATAACACCTAACATATCACGATCCAAGACATACGCCTTGTGCTAATTAGATTTTTATAGAGTTGTGTTTATGTGAGGACGAGGTCTTTGAGTTTCATCAAAGGTCGTCCTAAACACTGGTTGAGAAAAGTCCCGATCAGACAGGCCCCGATCTTATTGCTCATTCGGGTTTGAAGTCCCCACTGGTTTCGGGCACGGATCCGAGAAACCCCGAACTGTTGGGTGAGTTGACTGATCGTCGTCTCAATGCGTCTGCGCATTTTGCCGTGCTGTTTGCGAAAGTCCTGGGGATACTGGTGTTTCTGATTCCGCCGGTGTGTTGGCAGTAAACACGTGTTTTCAGTCGCCAGCAACTCCTTGTGAAGTGCCTCACTGACGTAGCCTTTATCCCCGAGAAGGATGGGATAGTTTCGGTTTTCAGCCATCAGGCGTAGGACTTCCCGGTCATCTATATTCGCCCCGGCGATGGCAACATCGACTGGCACGCCTTGGTGTGTCGTCAGCAAGTGTCCCCGAAATCCGAAGAAGGTTCCGAGGCTTTTCGTTGCGGCGTGTCCATAAGTGGCAAGCGTCCCTGATCCATCTGCCCATTTCAGGTCGGACTTTGACGCTTTCGCCCGTTTTTCGTCGCAAATCGGCATTGGAAACGCCTCAACGATATAGACATCCGTGTGAGGTAAAAACTGCGTCAAAGTCCGACGGATGACTTCACTCGCACCCCAGAGATTCCGTCTGCGTCTATTGAAACGTGACCTTTTGGCAATTTCAGGGTATTTCTCCATGGTCTCTTGGAACCATGCGCCCTCACCATCTGGGCACGCCGTGATTACATACGGATATGGGATACCGGGGCTGTCGCGTCTAAAGCCAAGGATAGCCTGTTTTAATCCTTCACGCAGGCAGCTTTTACCAGATTTAGGTGGACCACCGAGAACAATTTTTACCAATCATTTTCTCCTTTTCAGGGTTCAGGACGTGAACTTGGGATAATTAACGCATTCAGCCAAAGATTCCAAATACAATTTATTCGTAAAATGGAAGCAAAAATTAGGGAACCATCTGAGTTCTTGGACAGTTATAGCTTCGCCCGCCTATGCTTGCCGAAATACGTTTAAATCTTGGTTTAAATATATATGAAATACACAAAAATAGCAAGTCTTTTGTCAAGAAATCACAACGAGCGATTTTGGGTTAGAAACCTCTCCGACAAACGCGTACGGAATAAACACATCCTAAGCAAGTTTAAGCATTAACATTCAAGTTTTGTATCCGCAAGTAGGTTCGGAAGTTAGAAGGATGGAAAGTTGGAAGATAGGGGATACGGTGTTCCTTGTAGTCTTTCTGCTCTTCTATCCTTCCTCAAAACACAATATCTATTTCTTCATGACTTACACAATTTTGACGATAGGACGCTCGCTGAAAGGACGAATCGACAAAAAACGCAGATGGTTTTTTGACACAATCTAACAGATTATGCTACAAAAGAGCGACCGGCATAAATTCTATTAACGTGAGTTTGATAAAAGTGGGATGTCGGGTTTCGCTACCGATATTTCGGCGAAAAGTGTTTTGAAAAACGGCGGATTTGTCCACCTTGTCTAGTTTTTCGTGTGTATTTCCCGCTCTACCCGACCTACAGATTTATTTTCAAACTGGCGTCTATTATATAAAGACACATTTTTTGGGCGAAAGGTTACATCATACAAAAAATATTTTGTCAGGCACTGATTTACAACTATAGAAGGCTCTCTGATTTCGATTTTACCCCGCGACTCCCTCCGAAAATCAAGGAAACCACGAAAACTCAATGCCCATTCGGCAAGCCTCCAATCTACCCAAGCAAATAATTTTCTAAGATGGCATCGACTTCACAAGAATTGCCCAATCTATAGTAATCCATAAGCGGCTACATCCGGTGTGAAGGTGCTTCTTGCACAACCGCGATGACATAGCAGTGAATCGTCACGCCCTCAACGATCGAGGTCTCAACACGCGGTTCGGGGGACTGTCTATGGTCGAACACGACGTAGAACCCCTCGGTCACACCCTCCACCCTGAGATACCTCGCGAGCTGCCGCTTCCCCGCCTGATAGTAGTGAGTGCCTCGCCAAATCTTTGTTTCGACGATGTATTTTCGCTGATCGTGCGTCACAATGAGATCCATCCGCCCTCGCCCTGTTTGAACTTCAATGTGCATCATACCCCCGATCCGTCTGACAAACGCGTCAAGATATGCCATCAAAAGATGCTGTCCGACGGATTCCTGCGGTGTATCCGGCACTTGTAGAATCTTGAAACCTGCGCGCGCGATGAAATTCCGGAAGTTATCAAGTAACGACACCATGTCAATCGAATTCCCAGGTGCAAGGTAATCCCGAAAGTCATCACTGGTGTCTTCAGGGAAGTATTCATCCTCCAATCCATTCACGAGGGGTTTGAATGCCTGCAGTATGCAATATAGATAAATCGGATTGAGAATCTCACACCTCCCATCAGTTCCCTCTTTGATAACCCCGTAAGTGGCAAGTTCCCCAATAATGTCATTGCGTAGATTGAAGTCTATACCTTCATCGCGTGCCATAATTCGCATCAAAACATTTTCAAAACGCGGGTCCTTGCGAATATTGGTTGTTAAATGCTCGATGTTGGTATTCCGCCCTCGGAGGAGTTGGGTATGTGCAGTCGTAAAGTGCGCCATTGTAATCATTTCGTTTTTTGGAATGTCTAATTCCTCTGTGAGAATTTGCGCAAATCGGTTGACGAGTACGGGTTGTCCGGCGGTCTGCTTATGAATCGACTCAATAACCTCTGATGCGAAAACCTGTCCGACTTCGTCCGTATATTGCTCGATCAGTTCTTGTACCTGTTCAAGCGTAAAGTTCGGCAAACGGAATTCGTCTTGGATATTGAATGGAGAGACAGAGCGATCATAATTGAGTTGATTGATGCTTTTGACTCCGATGATGCCAACACTGTGCGGACATCGAGGTTCATCGGATAGATAGATAAGGCGGAGCGCATACAAAAAATCGCTTAAGGCACTTTGTGGAATACCATCAAACTCGTCTATCATCAGGACAATCCGCAGGTTCTGTAGGAGCCTCTGAAGATCTCTGAAAAAGTCAATCATCGAAATATGGTTGGTGAGTGGGGTGGCATCTAAAA
The DNA here is from genome assembly GCA_012271015.1 of Candidatus Poribacteria bacterium. Taxonomy (GTDB): domain Bacteria; phylum Poribacteria; class WGA-4E; order WGA-4E; family WGA-3G; genus WGA-3G. Next base: position 29,155 of record JAAXHD010000019.1, read on the forward strand.
ATTGAGACAGAGAATGCATACTCCCGTGTTCCTGGAAAACGCTTTCGATTTGGGATTGGATCCCTTTTGATAGGTATGTGTAAAACTCAGGGATTGATAAATTGCGACACACCTGGAAATCGAGGCGAATTGGGAAATAGGCTGCATCAGATGTGGAAGAAGCGGCGTTCTGTCGGACGGTTTGGTGAGACGCAGCCTCAGCTTGTGATTCCGTTCTCATCCCTTCGCTGAGCACGTCGATAACACGGCGGAAGAACGTTGTTTTGCCGGTTTGTCGCGGTGCGAAAAGGACAATGTATTTGCCGGCTCTAACGCGGTTGATAAAGTCGACAATTTCGTTTGTGCGGGGAACAAAATAGTGTTGCGCGGGCTCGACTCGCCCTTCAGTGCCAAATCTTCTCATTTGCTTCAGAATTCCTTATCCTTCCACTGCACTCATGTTAGTGTTAAGTATACCCACATTTGCACATAAGTCAATCTTTTTCTCAGGGCGATTTATGGTGGATTAGATATCAATAAAGCCGATCCACAAGAAGATAAGTCGGGATTCGGAGATCCCTCCTACAAAGAAACAATCAGCCGTCAGTAAGAATCGCGAGCACAGTTTGTTCCTACAGAAAAATAGGACCCTTATTTTGCTTGACATGAATTATAGTAAAGTCCACAATTAATTATACACCCAAAGATTAGCGAGGTGTTTTGCTTGGGTGTTTTCCCTAGGAAACCTCGCCAGCGAGGCGAGTATTTTGTATTTCTGAGAGTGTCTATGTATTTTCCGACTTCCCTATAATTTGTCATCTATTTTATTAGCAGTCGGCGGTCAGCCATCAGCCACGGATTGCTGGTGCGATTTCCTAACGGCGTGTATTGGAAGATATTTACACCTATGGGAGGATCATATAAAAGTGGGAATTTTATCGAAGGATCAGCGTAAACAGTGGAGGACAGAGGGCTACTTCGTTTTGAAAGGAGTGCTCTCTTCCGAAGAAATCCAAGCATTGAGAGCGACGGTAGATGCAATGGATGCGGAATTTCGGAAAGGTGAAAATGTCACTGCCGATTCCGCTTTCGACAAGCGGAATGTGATGGAGGACAACGATATTTTCGTCGATCTGATGGATCATCCGGTGACGTTTCCGATTGTGCGTGAATTGTTGGGCGACTACATCCAACTGAGTATGTCGGAAGTCATCGTTCGTCCACCGAATCCGAAAGACCAAGGGTATCTGCATACGGACGGTGGACAGGCGATGCGAACGATTCGGGTCAGTAAATCAAGTTCACCCCTGCAGATCAAAATCCATTATTTCTTGACGGATCTTGAGGCACCGGACAGTGGTAACTTCACCGTTGTGCCGGGGAGTCATAATCGGACGTTTCCAGAAACAGGCATCAAGGACGGTCCCTATATCCCTGAAGCGGTGCAGTTGTGTGTAAAGGCAGGAGATGCCGCCGTTTTCCCGCATGCGTTGTGGCACGGTGTTGTCGCAAACCGATCGGAACACGCCCGAAAAACGCTAATCTACTGTTACAGCCATCACTGTTTCCGTCCGTTCGACTACGAAAAGGCAACACCTGAACTGATGGAGCGATGCACGCCGCGTCAACGTCGGTTAATCGGAGACATCGGAGACTGGCGACCGGGATCGTATTTCTATTCGCCAGGCAATCAGGAAAAGTTAATCAGCGGATTAGAGGAAGAGGATAGTTAGTCCCTTGCTTGATTCCAAATTTCGGGTGTCCAATTTCGTTTGTAGTAGGGCAATTTATTGCCCGTTATTGAGTGGGAACGTGCGATGAATCGCACTACTACGAACCAACCCTTAAATTCAAGATGGATGAAACACTAATCGATTTCGATGACAACGTACTGTTGTTCAACGGTAACTGGAAAGGTATCAGCGACATAGGGACCTTTCTCGCGCCCAGAATTGGACGCTTCAATGTCCTCACCGCTCTCAACCTGGACTTCGTACCTTCTGACGCGTCGTTGGGTGGGACTCCACCAAGATTGTCCTGTTTTGATGTCGAATTCCCAACTGTGCCATGGGCATCGGAGAATTTCACCTTGACGGGTATAGTTATAACTACCCGGCACGGGGGACTCTAAAAATCCAGTGACCAGCCCACTGCACAAGGGACCGCCTTGGTGTGGACAACTATTACGGATAGC
>JAAXHD010000019.1:31383-54654 GCA_012271015.1 Candidatus Poribacteria bacterium
GTTATTGGTTATCAGTTGTCAGGAACCCCAACCCCCTAAATCCCCCTTATCAGGCGGACAGGAAGTCAGAAGGAAATCAGTTAAGAGTCGGGATTCGGAGATCCCTCCTACCGTTAGGAGTTAGTTATCAGTCATCAACAGTCAGTAATGGATTGGCGCGCTTACGAAGCGCGCCTACCTATTTTAAGGGGAAGTCTTCACTACAGTTTATCAAACGCGTAAAGCTCGCGGGCATTCTCTGACAAGATATTGCGACGCAGTTCCGGCTTCAGGAAACTGGGTAAAGCACGGTCAGGCGCATCGAAATCCCAATGCGGGTAATCGCTGGCGAACATGAGTTTATCGTTCATGTCCATCTGCTCAAGCATCTGCTCGAAATACTCACGTTTCGGTGGCTCTTCCATCGGTTGTGTGCTGAGCCAGAAGTGATCTCGGATGTATTCCGAGGGTTTCCGTTTAAGGTCAGGCACTTCCACGCGCAACTTCTCCCATGTGGCATCAAGTCGCCACATCAGGGGTGGCAGCCATGCGAATCCACCTTCAATGAGGACAATTTTGAGTGTCGGAAAACGCTCAAATACACCTTCCATGACGAAACTGATGACTTGGGTATGGAAGGCTTGCGGCATACCGCCATGATCTTCAATGTAATAGGAGGGCCACCCGGCACCTGTAATGATACCCTGATTGCCTCCAAAGTGGATAGCGATGGGTAAGTCATACTCACAGGCGGCTTCGTACATTTTCCAGTATCTTCGGTTTCCAAGCGGATCCCTCGTCCGTGCGAGGAGCAAGAGTTGAACAAACGCCGGGTTGGGACCGCAGCGATGGACTTCCTCAGCCGCAAGATCTCCATCCTCATAAGGAGGGACAATAGAGGCGCGTAAGCGTGGGTCAACTTCCACCCAATCAGCGACCTGCCAATCGTTGACTGCCCGTGCGAGTGCATCACCAAATTCAAGGTTCAACTGTTCACCAACAGGCATAAGCGGGGTAAGCACGCCATACTCAATATCGAATGCGTCCAACAATTGCTCCTGCATGAACCCCAAATCTGCGCCCGGAGAGAGTCCTGAGGGGGGCCAGGCATCCCGCCGTGCGGCATTCAGGAGTGCCCGTGGATAATAACCACCGATGCGGCCACGGAGCCCGAAAGTCTTATAGTGCTCCTGCCACCGCTCGGATAGATAAGGGGATAGCCCCCCTGGTGGGACAGAGTTGTGGATGTCGCAATCAATAACTGACTTTGCAATATGGACTTGCGAGCTGCGCCCTACATTAGAACGTTTCGTCGCTGTGTTTTTCATTGCGTTTTTCTCCAAAAGACTTAAAAAGTGAAAAGGGACTAAAGTTGATAAAAGTCACGTGCGTTCTCGTGTAAAATCTTACGAGCGAGCGTCCCTGGTAGTTCCGTTGGAAAAGCATCGTTGGGCGTATTGAACTGCCAGTGCGGATAATCTGTTGAAAACATTAACATCTCATCAGATTCCAATTGTCCGATAATCTGAAGAAGTTGCTTCGGTGTCGGTGGTGCATCAATAGGTTGTAAAGTAAATCGAATGTGTTTACGCATGTATTCAGAAGGCGGACGTTTCACCCACGGTGTATTGCTTCGGAGACCCCGCCACTCTTTATCAATCCGCCACATAACAGCCGGTAGCCACGTAAAACCGCTCTCAATGAGTACGACACGTAGTTCAGGGAACTGATCGAAAACGCCTTCCGCAACGAGGCTAATCACCTGTGCTTGAAAGACCTGTGTCATCCCGCTATATTCCTCTACAAATGTAGAGGGCCAGCCAGTCGCAGAGGGCTGAGTACCCGGAGCACCGCCGTAATGAATGCCGATCGCGAGATTATTTCGGACGGCGGCTTCGTAAATCGGATGATGAATGCGGTTACCATAAGGGATACGTGAACGGACAGGGAGTATCGCTTGGACAAACCCCGGATGACCGCCAACTCTCTCAATTTCCTTAGCCGCGAGATCTGGAAGTTGGCTTGGAATCACAAGAGAGGCACGGAGTCGAGGTTCGGGATCGAGCCAATGTTCTATCTGCCAATCGTTTACTGCCTGTGCGATAGCTTCAGCGAGGTCGGGATTGTGGACGCTTTGCACACGATAGGCACAATTGAGGATACCGTATTCGAGATTCCAAGCATCAAGTAGGTGTTCACGGACATGTTCGAGATCCACATCCCACGGAGACGGTGCATCGGGATGCGTCGTTAGCGGTGCCTGACGCGGATAATCATTTGCATCGGGACCTCTAAAGCCGGAGGTGCTACAATAGTCGACCCAGAAATCAGACATGTAAGGGAAAAGCGTCTGTAAGGTGGGGACTTCGTTATGGATGTCACAGTCGATAGCCTTGACGCCTGCTTGGACGAAATTAGGGGTATCCTTACTTTCCATCTACCTCTCCTCGATTTGACACAAACAATGGGGCGTACTGGATTTGAACCAGTGACTTCTACCGTGTGAAGGTAGCGCTCGTACCCCTGAGCTAACGCCCCACGCAGGGATATGGGCCCACTAGGACTCGAACCTAGGACCAGCCGGTTATGAGCCGGCGGCTCTGACCACTGAGCTATGGGCCCCTTTAAAGCAATTTTCAGTGTAAAAAAATTATATCATATTTCGGATTAAATTTCAAATATTTTAATAGCAGACATAACCATCAATTAACAAAATCTCGGAGTTTACGGCTTCGTCTTGGGTGTCGTAGCTTCCGAAGTGCTTTCGCCTCAATTTGCCGGATTCGCTCGCGTGTTACCTCGAAAATATTGCCGACCTCTTCAAGTGTCCTTGGATAACCGTCCTCAATGCCAAAGCGGAGCGAAATCACTTTTCTTTCGCGTTCATTTAACTCGGCAAGGACTTCTTGAATCTGCTCTTTGAGTATATTCAATTCCGCTTCTTGGACAGGGGAAGGAGAGTCAACATCCATAATGAAAGCACCGAGCGGATTCTCATCCTCTTCACCGATCGGGGTATCTAAGGAGGCTGTTTCAGGTGCGACTGCTAACGCTTCGTTGACCTTACTGGTAGAGATCCTGAGATCGGCAGCAATCTGTTCAGCTGATGGCTCAGTGCCTAACTCCTGTAAGAGTGAACGCTGGACACGCCTGATTTTGTTAATTCGTTCGTGCATATGGACAGGGATACGAATCGTGCGTCCTTGGTCAGCGATAGCACGTGTGATACCTTGTCGAATCCACCATGTAGCATAGGTAGAAAATTTATATCCGCGCTGATAATCAAATTTGTCCACTGCTCGCATCAACCCGATATTTCCCTCCTGGATTAAGTCGAGAAATTCAAGCCCAGATGCGCGGTGCCTATGTTTCTTGGCAATGCTGACAACAAGTCGAAGGTTCGCTTCAACAATCGCCATTTTTGCGTCTTGCGCTTCGGATTCACCCTTATCAATCTGCCCTGTGAGGGTCTTGAGCCGTTCCCGTGGCACCCCAATTTCGGTCATGTGCTGGCGGATATTGCGTTGTAGACGAACGATGTCTACATAGGCGGACTTTGCAGCGTCGGTTTCAAACTGATGATTAGCCCCGTTGCTTCCGTTAAGCCATTCATCGGGGATGTTATGTGCCTGCTGAAGGTACTGGATTTCACCTTCCCAGGTGCTAATCTGATACTCGGCTTGTTTGACGAGGTCAGAGATTTTAGAAATCTCCTCTCGGTCAATCTTAAGTTCGTCAAGCGTTTTAATGAGGTTGGTCCGTGTTTTTGATTTCTCAGCGGTTTTCCCACCGTTTTCAGTAGACGGAGGTGGGGTAGCAGTCAGGCGTTCCATCTCCAACTTCTCAAGTACACCCAACGCCTTTTTGACTTGTTCGCGTAACTTCCGTTCCTTATTTTGGGTCGAGGTACTGGAAACAGGCATATCGATAATATCAGAAGCACGCTTTTTTGCCGTGACAATTTTATAGAGGAGCTTCCGAATCTCTGTAATGGCAAGTGCTGTGCCGAAGGTTGCTTCATGAGCCGTCCGATGTCCTGCCTCAATCTGTTTGGCAAGTTCAACCTCTTGTTTCTTATCAAGGAGTTGAAATTTCCCCATTTCGCGCATGTACACCTTCACAGAATCGTCCGTGTAACCTGTGCTTGAGGCGACGATTTCTGCCATTTCATCTTCGTATCCAAGTTCATCATTACCATCGGTATCGAGATAATCAAGAGTAGGATGATCCTTTAAATCCATCATCAACTCCCTCCTTCATTTGGGTTTTCACCACGAGTATCCACAGTATCACGATTGTGCCAGGCACGTCTCTGCTTTGAGAGTTTTACCAATTCCTCAAGGGTTTCCCGTGCATCTGCTCCTTCAGCGAGTGCGTGCGAGCGAACACGCTGCTCAAGATCTCGCAAGAGGAAATGCTGCAGTTTTTTAAGACATCCCTCCACGCGTGCTCGTAGATTCGGTGGAGGCGTTTTCTGTAGAACCGCGCTTGAAATTAACGCGCTAAGTTTTTCGTCAGGACATTCATTAATTAGGGTTTGGATATCTACATTCTCGTTGTCCCTACAAGTTTCCCATAGCAACTGTGCGATTCTCACAAAGTTGGGTTCCGTGAAATCTTGATAGTGAAACTGCGATTTAACATAAGAGATTAACGCCGGACTTTGGATTAATGCTTCAATCAATTGACGTTCAATTTGTGCGCGGGGTGTCAATCTCTGGTTATTCGCCTTGGTCCGTCTCCTCTGATTGGAAATCGGAGCCTCTTTGAACCCCGCATCCCGCAATTCCTGCCAAAGTACGGATTCCTCCACATGGAGTTCCCTTGCCGCGTATTTGATGTATTCATTTCGTTCTACGCGATTTTCGAGGTTCAGGAGTGTCTCCACTATCTCTTTAACGACCTGTGTTTTCACATCAATCCGATGAATATCCTGCCGTTGGATGGCGGCTTGAATCTGAAATTCGATGAGATTTATCGCTTTGTCTGTGAGTTCTGTGAACGCGGCAGCCCCGTGTTGTCGCGTGAATGAATCTGGATCTTCTCCTGTGGGTAACAGGGCAATACGCACCCGCAATCCCTCTGCGAGCAGTCGGTGCAACCCGCGTTGTGCGGCTTGGAAACCGGAGGCATCCCCGTCATAGACAATGACAACTTCCGGGGCAAACCGCTTCAACAAGTTCGCATGATTTTCACTCAGTGAGGTACCAGAAGACGCGACTACATTTTCAATCCCAGCCTGAAAAAGCATCAAAACGTCCATATATCCCTCTACAAGAAATGCATGTTGCTTTTTGTAGATAGACTGACGCGCTTTGTCAAGGTTATAAAGGATATTACTCTTATCATACAGAACTGTCGCGGGAGAATTCAAATACTTTGGCTGATGTTCTTCGGAAAGCGAGCGTCCACCAAAGCCGACGGGTACACCCCGTTCATTGGAAATCGGAAAAAGAACCCGGTTCCAAAATCGATCCTGCGGCCCTCTATCTTCATCCTTAATTAGCCCAACATCAATGAGTTGCTGGATAGTAAAACCTTTATCTGTTGCGACTTTAATAAGCTCGCGGTGCCCAGACTTTGCGTAACCCAACTGGAAGGAACGAAGTGTTTTCAGTTGGACACCCCGATGCTTGAGATACTGCATCGCCGACGCGCTCGCTCTATCAATCAGCAACTGGTTATGGTAATATTCCACAGCAAACCGGTTGAGGTCTTCTAAAGATGTGAACCGTTTTCGATCAACACTTCCGCGAACGTCTTGATTCGGTAGGTCGATATTCAGCCGACCCGCTAACCACTCCAGCGTCTCCATGAAGTTTTTACCTTCATATTTTTGCACAAAAGAGATGACATTGCCACCCGTTTGACATCCAAAACAGTAGAACATCTGCTTTTGCGGTGAGACCGTGAAAGAGGGGGTCTTTTCATCGTGAAACGGACAGAGCCCCTTGTAATCTCGACCCGCAGGACGCAGGATGATACCAGACTCAGAGATGACTTCAACGATATCGCTTCGGCTCTGAATCTCATCAATGGTTTCGCGTGGCACAGAGCCTCTTGTTTGTGGACTTTTCATGGTGAATCTGCCTTTATGTATTATAGTGACCCGTTTTCTTCAAACCCGGTGCGGTTGAAAACCGCACCTACCGCGGTTAGTTAGGATACAATTTTATCACGACCTCACTCTTTGAATGTGACGACGGTTACACCTTCACCGCCTTGACTGAATGGAGCAAGCTGATACTTGGTTACGCGTGGATTCTCACGCAACTCGTCATGAACGGCTTTTCGCAACGCGCCGGTCCCTTTGCCGTGAAGGATACGAACTGTCGGGATACCCGCGAGATACGCATCATCAAGATACTTATCGGTTAAGTCCAATGCCTCTTTTACAAGCAGCCCTCGGATATTAAGCTCACTACTGATTGAATTGGATTTATTGTATTGGATATCGAGTACAGACGTTGAGAGGTTTGATGTTTCTTGTTTTGGATGCACAGAATCGATTTCGTGGTAGGCGGCTTGCATTCGCATATTTCCAACCAGAATCTGAAGTGGCGTTTTTCCGCGCGGTTTAATAGCCGTGACTTCTCCAAATCGGTTGAGTTTCTTGACTCTGACCTTATCACCGACCTTAACTTTGAGCTTCGGTTGTTTCGTCTGTTTTTTCGGAGGTTCTTTCTTGAGTGATTTTTTAGCAGCTTCTATCTCTGAGAAAGCGTTTCGGATACTATCTGTAGAGGCTTGTTGCCTACGAATATCAGCGACCAGTTTCTCTATGGTTTTGCGTGCGTTGGCAACGATATCGCGAGCCGCACTTTCAGCTTGCTGTTTCAAGGTATCCCGTTGGGTTTCAAGGGTTTGAAGGAGGTGCGTATGTTTCTCGGATGCGACTTCAGCTTCTTGATTTTTTTTTTGTAAGAGTGCTCGTTCTGTTTCCAATTCATCTTGTGTTTCCTGCAAACGCACCAAGAGATCTTCAACAGCCACATTATTATTCCCCAAATGCGTTTGTGCTTCATCAAGAATCTCAGTAGGAATCCCAAGTTGTGAGGCAATTTTTATGGCATTGCTACTTCCTGGTATACCTATCTGCAGTCGATAGGTCGGACGTAGGGTCGTCCAGTCAAACTCCATTGAAGCGTTTTCCATACTTTGTTGTGTATGAGCATACGCCTTGAGGGCACCATAGTGCGTTGTGACGATAGTATTAACCTGTCTCTCTCCGAGCCAATCAAGGAGTGCCATACCGAGGGCAGTCCCTTCGCTGGGATCTGTCCCAGCACCGATCTCGTCCAACAACACAAGCGTATATTCCGTATATTCGGCGCACTCGATTTTCCTAAGCATCTCCGCAATCTTCGTGATATGTGAGGAGAAAGTACTCAGACTGTGCTCTATGCCTTGGTCATCGCCAATGTCAGCGAAGATATGGTCGAAGATAGCAACCTGACTCCCGCGTTCTGCTGGAATATGCAAACCGGATTGCGCCATGAGTGCTAAAAGCCCAACCGTTTTGAGAACAACGGTTTTGCCACCGGTATTCGGACCGGTGATAATCAGTGTATTGAACGCTTTGCCGATATGAACATCTGTTGGAACAACATGCGTCGGTAGATTTTCATCTTTATGGGAATCGGCATCGGATTTCCGTTCATTCTGAAGATGGAACTCCAACAAAGGATGCCGTGCCTCAATCAATTTGACGACACCACGGGTATTCAGTTTCGGTTCAACAGCGTTTAGCGCGAAGCTAAAACGTGCCTTTGCGTTCAAGAAATCAAACTCTGCCAACAGATCCAAAGATAGTTCTAATTCGTGCAAGTTGTCACGCACGCGATCTGTGAGTTCAAGAAGGATGCGTCGAATTTCACGTTGTTCGGCTTCAGCGGTTTCATGGAGTTCATTGTTCATCTGAACGATGTCCAAGGGCTCTACAAAGAAGGTGGCACCGCTTGTGGATTGCCCCTGAACGACACCTCGGAAAGATGAACGTGCTTCCTGTTTTATTGGGATGACATACCGGTTGTTCCGAGAGGTGATGACCTGCTCTTGAATTGCTCTTTGGTGCTCTGGTGAACGCAGCGTCGATTCCAGTTTTTGGTGTATATTTTCACGAAGACGCGACAATTTGCGACGGATGGTGCGTAACTCAGGGCTTGCGCGATCCAGCAAGACCCCTTCAGCATCAATGCAGTAACTAACCGCCTCAACTAATTCTGGAAACACAGGCAATGCATCGACAATAGCAAAGAGATTGGGAAACTCTTCCCGGTCGCGTTTCTCAAAGGCGCGATGGATGTCTTCGGGAATCTGTGCGACCTTTCGGATATCAAGAAGTTCCTCAGCATTTAAAAGCGCGCCTACTTTCGCAGCGTGGGTAAGCGATTTTCGGATATCCTTTAAACCGTTCAGCGGTATTCCACCATGTTCTTGATGAAAAATTTTCGCCTCACTACACAACGTGAGTAGATAGCGAACTTTATCGACATCCGTAGATGGCGCGAGGGTGTCAGCACGCGCCGTTCCGAGTTGAGAAGCGGTGTACTTTTTTAGAAGTGCACGGATTTTGTCGTATTCTAACGCTTTTTTAACACTGGCTAACACCGGTTTTTCCTTTTTCGGGTGTGCTCGAAGATCGGAACAGCAATCGATAAATCTTTATTGTTACGGCACACGGAGTGTGCCTACTACTTTTAATTGTTTTTACGCTTGAGGTTCCCCCAAGTTGTGACTAACTTTTCTTGCGGTTCAACCGGCAATATTTCCCCATCTCGCAACCAAGCAACAACAAAGACACTCCCATCAACCTCGACGATTACTTCGGTTTCACTGGTGGCGAAATCATAGAGATAGATGGAACCCCATCGGGAATAGGCTATAAAGTCTCCTTCAGGCGACCAATCTGCCCAATAACCGGTGGCTTTGTCCACATCAAACAAGGTCTCAATTGTTTTGGTTTCAACGTCGATTGTGCAGAACGTATCGAATTCTCTATTCCATCTGAGGAAGAGGATACGTTGTCCATCGGGTGCCCACACCGGATAAAAGTCTTTATGGAGTTCGGTCAAGAGTTCTATCCCTTTGGTCTCAACGTCTAAGAGGTAGAGATGTTCCAACCAGCCGGGTCTGGAGAGCGAGAAGGCGAGCCGTTTAGAATTCGGTGACCAGGACATTCCCCAAAATGAATAGGGCCATCCTTGGTGTGGCACTGCTGTCATAACTTCCATTTCCCCGCTGTCGATATCCAACACCCAAATCTGATTGTCTTGAGGAAGCTGGTCTATTGTCCAACCGTTGAAGGCGAGTTTTTTGCCATTCGGAGAAACGGAAAGAAACCGATACGTGCCAGCCGACGGTGTAATTAGTTTCTTATTCTTCGGATTTTCGGGCTTAACGGAATAAACATTAGAGTGCCCAGCATCGCGTTGGATAAAATAGAGGAGATCTCCGTTTGGACCCCACGAGGGATACATACCTTTGACGTTTAAAGGGATGGCTCTTAAATCTTTAGTCCCTGTGAGCACTGTTGTATAGAGATTCCAATCGAAGCGCCCAAGGTTTTCATCGAATCCGTTGACTGCATACGCGAGGTTCCCTGTCAGTGCCGCTTCACCCAATGATACAAACGGGATAAAGGTAAAAAAAAGCACTCCCAAAAGAGCCAATCCGACGGTTTTGGAAGCGAAAAAAGGCGAAGGACCATATTTATAAAACATTATTGCGGCTCCTTAATAACGGTATAAAAAATGTTGGTAAACCTACAAATTACTGGGCAGATTCAAGGCGTTTGTAGTGGAGCAGCGCGTTCTCATAAAGACGGCGACTTAATCCCAGTTTTTCAAATTCAACAACCAGATCGTAGCTGTAGAGTGCTGAATTTTCTCTGCCTTCATCGTCGGCACGACGGGCGTTTTGAATGTTATTTATGATTGTCATCGCTTCTTTTTCAAAACTTCCAATCTGCTTTCGGAGTTCCGAGGACAACCCACCGTGAATGTCTTTGCTGACTTTATAGGCGCGAATCGCGTCGGCATACGCGACATAAGCGTTATAATAGTGCTTTTCGTTTTCCAGTTTCTCTGCATTTGAGAGCTCCAACGTTTCACCGATGGCAGCGATAACCCCTTTTGCTTCTTCAATTGCTTCAAGGCTTTTTTGTGCGATACCTGTTTCAAGTGTTGTTCGGAACTCATCCATGATCTCTTTATATGCGGCACGCGCTGCATCAACGTCCCCTAACTTTTCATAAACAATTCCCTGATTAAATTTGGCTTCGGCAAGAACGAACTTCCGAATCTCTGGCGAGAGTTCTGGTGTAGGCGGGAATGCTTTTGCCTGGTAGGCAACGATGGCTTTTTCGTAGTTGCTTTCCTGTTCGTAAGTGTTGCCTATTGCCTTTTGTGCGTAGAGGCTGTACATCTGATTTTCGGGTTGATGGTTTTCAATGACTCGTTGGAATTGCGAGCGTGCTTCTGCGTAGTTGCCCTGATAATAAAGTGAACTTGCGTATTGATACCGTGCCTTGTCAGCAAAAGCGGTATTCGGATATTTCTCAAAGACCTGTTGAAGCTGCGTCTGTGCGGTTGCGAGAGATTCTTCACTTTCCGCTAATTTCTCCGCATCGAAAAGGCTCGCTTCGGCGGTTCGATAGACTTCGGTGGCTTCGCGCAACGCGATCGTTGCTGCGGCGCGACGGTTCTCCTGATTCTGATAATATGCCGCATAGCCTGCAATAGCAATAACGACTATTCCTACGACAATGACGATCGTTCGCAGATTCTCTTTAAGGAACTGGTAGGTTTTCAGAAGCCCTTCAATAAATTTATCTTCTTGGATTTCTTCTTTCGTCAATCGTTGGTCTCGTGCCATGGATTTCCTCAATTTTAGGCGATTTTTAAGTCAAACAGGACTTACGCAAAATGAGGCGTTCCGTCTATTACGACGGTAGCACTTGTAGACGTAAGTGTGAGTTAGTGTCTCCTTACATAGCACAAACTGACAGTTTATGCTACAGTGCGTAAGTCCTATCAAATATTCAACTGGGCAAATATACAAGCGGGTGACGGGAATTGAACCCGCGACCCTCAGCTTGGGAAGCTGACGCTCTACCGCTGAGCTACACCCGCATTAATGGTATTATACCATATCCGTTTGGCGTTGTCAATGTTGTGAAAATTAAAACGAAAAGCGGGCGTTGGCACGGTAGAGAATCACGGTTTGCAAGTTTCGCCAGATGCCCGCTTTTCCGTAGGGTCGAGGCACGCCGACCGTTCGGACGGTCCCGGTTACGCCGAAATACCTATTGCAAATTGTCCAACTCGCCCAGAACTTGCTCAGCTGACAGTGTATTGTCGGGTGGAGCCGCTTCGACGTGTTTGAAGGCGATATTCCCAGACTTATCAATGATGAAGACCCCACGCGTGGTAATGCCGACATCTTCGATTGCCATACCGAACTGCTTAGAGACAGCAAGATTCATATCTGCGAGGAGTGGGAAATCAACGCCACCGAGCACCTCACTCCACGCCTTATGGGCAAACGTTGAATCGCGATTGATTGCGACGACTTCAGCCCCTTTCGATTGAATTGCTGATAAACTTTCGTTGAAATCTGGTACCTGTTCAGCACAGACTGGGGAAAAAGCGAGCGGGTAGAAAAGAACCACCAAATTTTTGCCTGCGTAGTCGCTCAATGAAACTTCAACATCTTCTTGGTTAACTGCACCTGTAAGTGTGAAATTCGGTGCAGCACTCCCTACATCTGCCATGAAAATTCCTCCTATGTGCGCCTGAAAAACGCGTTTAGATAATGAGAGTTTTCTTAAAAAAATGTTACACCAGTGTAACATTGGGTTAGATAGATTATCGGTATAAAACCTAATAACCGTAAGGGTTTATCGGTATTTCTTGTGCGGTTTCCCGCGCGAAAAAAATAATTTGGCGAAAAGTGTAACATTCTGCGAATGCAGACATATTTATGATGTATTGAGGAGGAATTCGGGGTTACAAACCCCTCCCACGCAAGTCACAGAATCCATGCGGTGGTATCACTTACTTTTTAGGACTGCCCACGACACGGCGAGTTTTCCTCTGGGTTCAATTGCCGTAAGAGAGGCGGTCGTGGAGCCGTTCACGCTGACATCATCAAAACTGGCTTGGGTATCCCACGTCCAGACCCCGACTTTCCCAACGGGGTAAGTATCATCAACAAAGACACCCTGCTCTATATCGTTAATAGCGACTGCGATGCGACTCCCTTCAACGACAACGCGGAGTGTGAACCACTCGTTGCGTGTAATCGTAAGACCGATAGGTTCTATGTCATGTTCGATTTCGTCGCGTGCTTCAAATCCGTCTTTAAAAGCGGTGCTGCGCTTGTGCCGCCACAACTCAGACTTGTTCTCTTTTGGGCAAATGAGGTACACATAGTACTCAAATTCATTTTGTGCTCGAAAAACGATACCACCCCAGTGTCCGTCATCAACACGGACTTTTGCTTCCAGCGTGTGGTTTGTCCACTCTACCCCGTTAACCAACGCCTTCTGTGCTTCACCATAGCGCATCGTTTGTTTATAGATACCTTCTTCGACTGCCCAACTGCCGTTCGCGGGGGTCCAATCGGAGGCATCGTTGTCAAAGGTCCAAACGTGTTCTTCAGCCGTCGCAAAAGGAACGGCATAAAGACTGAGGCACATCAGAAAAAGTGCGAGTCGGATTTTCATAACGTCCATCTCGGTCGGCAGTTTTCGTTAAATCCAACATAAAATAGGGCGAATCCATTTAGGTTTCACCCTATAATCAAGAACCTATTTCCGCTTCAACTTTGCCCACTGCGTCGCGAGTTTCCCTTGGGGTACAACATCGAGACTCTCGGGTTCCATTCCCTTAACTTCAGCTTCAGTCAACGCGACGGAGTAAATTCGGGATTCTTCAATGTGTGCGTTGAGATCACCAGGACCACCAAGTCCGTTTGTATGCCGTTTTCCCCAAATTATTTCAGCATCACCTGTGGGCCAAGTTTTGATCTCACCCTTCTCATAACTGCCAAGGCTCTCGCCGTTGCGGTATCCGGTAATTTTGTAAGTTCCACCCTTATCTTCGTAAGTGAAGGCTAAGTAGACCATTTCGCCTTCCTTCTTTTCATTGTGTGCTTTTGGGAAGTCTTCAGTGCGGTGGAACCAACTACTCCCAGACATCCATTGATTCGGCTGGCGCTCGGCATAGACGATGGCATTGAACTGGTCTTCTGTCGCTTTATCTAACGTGAGTGCTGAACCTTTGGTTGCGGCGAGGCTGTCCAGCGCAACCCACGTCATCAAAGTCTTCTCTTCGATATCGGGTCCGTCGTATTCAAGTGCGTGTGCCCATTTCCCAGTCTCAACAATCAACTGACCGCCTTTGAGCTCGGCCCCGTGGAGATCCATATCGTCCCAGTTCCCGATCTCGTCTTTTTCGCTATCAAATAGCCACCATCCAAGCAGGTTATCTGCTTGGGCACCTGGATCTGCGAAGACTAAGGGTGCCGAGAGGCTCAACATCAGCAGGACAGCACAGATGTAATAGACTTTTACTCTCATTGTCAATCGCTCCTTTTTAGGTTCAAATTGGGGTTCAACGCGGGTAGATTCTCTTGAGTACAGCACACGGGTCGTATTCCCACCCGCATAGGTGAATAAATTAAATATATTATAACACATCATCGGTGTAAAAGCAAATGAATTTTGGGGTCAGTTTGCCCGGCAGCGAGAGTTATCATTTGTCAGCAAAGTAGCTATCAACAGTCGGAGATCAGCCATCATCGGTCAGCAGAAAAGACTATTAAAACTGAACGGCTTTGCAACGGGAATATTCGCCACTTGTAAATTATATCGGCATGTGTTACCATATAATCATCTAATTCTATAGACATAGCACCCCTACGGGGTGGGGAAAGTGCCTGAAGAACTCTATTGAAATGTTCAAAATTTGTTAGTGGCAACTTAGGTTAATAATAGCAACAGAAAAGAAACAGGTGCACAAGAATACAAAATGAAACGATTGATACCGTTACTACTCGTCATCAGCATTGGATTCATTGGTGATGTCCTTTGCCAGCCGCCTTCTGCCCAAGAAAACGCCGCCACCCGAAGGATGACAGCAACCCTATCAGGAAGCGTTACCTGGGAAGGACACGACCTATCCCACACAAGCGTATCGGTCTACCGAGATGAGGAACTCAGAGAATTGTATACCAGCGGGATCCCACAACTCGGCGATGGACAATTCACGATTCGCGTGGAGCCGGGTCGCTACTATATCGTTGCTTATGTTGATGTCGATAAATCGGGGAACTTCGATGCAGGCGACGGTTTGGGTATCCTCGGTATAACCGATTGGACCGACCAAGCGCAAAAGTACGAGTTAATTGAAGTAGATAAAGGACAAAAGGTTCGAGGTTTAGAGATCCCGATCACAGCACGCGCGACGTACACCCAAGGGCAAATCAAAATTGTTCCAACTTCTCAATATGAGCCGAGTCAACTTCAGCAATTCCAGACGGCTTTGCGGACCGCAACATCCGGTTGTCGCGGCACACTTAGGCTCGGTCAAGGTCCTGTGAATCCTCAAGTTTCGCTTGGAAACCGAAAAGCATTGATTCTGGCGTATACGGATCTATCTTGGAAATATCGCGCCGGTGTTGCTCCAGTGACGGATACAGGTGCGTGGGCATTGAACCTATTGCCGGGGAAGTACTACCTGATGGCGATTGTTGACAACAACAACACGAATAAATTGGATACAGGCGATGACTTCGGGTTTTACGGTGTGGAAAATATGCGGAAGCGCGGCGAATTCCCTGAACCTGTGCTAATTTCGCCCAATAAGTTCACTGAAGATATTGAGATAGCGATTACCGCGACTTATCAAACCCGTAAAAAGACGACGACCGAAAATACGAGTATACTGACAGGGCACGTATCGCTTCCTGAAGATGCAACGGCACAAATTGAAGTATACGCCGAACCGGCTTTAGTCATACCAATTGCGAGCGGAGAAACCGCGACTGGTGGTATATTCCGCATCGCGCTTCCGGCGGGTGAATACTACGTTATCGTTAATTTCGATGCAGATAAAGACGGCAGATACAGTGAGGGCGACGGCTTGGGTGGTTACGGGACTGTGGACATCACGACACAGCCACCAACTCCGATCGTACTGACGGAGGGCGAAAACCTCGACATCGAACTCGTGATAAGCGCGCGTTACGACGCGAACGGACATCTCCACGCCGCCCCTCCCGGCATTGAAACACACATCGAACAGGGCAGAATCGCAGGACACATAATGTGGGATGGACATTCCGTTCAACGGGGAATTTTGACCCTCTCTTACAGCCCTGATTTCAGCGCACCGATCGCCATGCCCATTTCTCTGACGGGAAACGGCGGTTATCAGGTTAAAGTCCTACCGGGGACCTACTACGTCATGGCAGTGATGGACGCAAATAATGACGGAACAACGGGAATTACCGATGGCGTCGGGATATACGGCACGCGTCGTCCGACGCGCGGTGAACCCGCCGCGGTCAGTGTATTTTCAGGACAGACAACGCCGCATATTGATATAGACATTCTTGGTAGCTACATCGACGAAGAGGGAAACATGGCAGAGATTGAGGACGGCGGACGTTGGGAAATCAAAAAACAGTATGGTGAACCTGAAGATATTTTTAGGCTCACCCGTAATGGACGCATGAACGAGGAGTGGAAATATTGGACAAAGGGGATCGGTTTTCTCTGGAGAGCCAATGGGGCAGGCTGGGAATTCGGTAATGAAGAGCGTTTCACTCCGAAAGCAGACATCATTTCAGAAAAGGCACAAACAACCAAACAATTACCAGCGCATATCTACTTTGCCTATGACGATATAATCTGGGGACTTGCCCCGGACGGGACGAACGCGCCATTGGGTGCCGGACACAATCCAACAGTCTCGAACGACGGGACGCTTATCTTTCAGGATAGGGAAGGTAACGTTATCGTTCGGAGCCGTGAGAAACTCAACGGTGCTCTATTACTTGACAGTCGACAAA
Organism: Candidatus Poribacteria bacterium; assembly: GCA_012271015.1. GTDB lineage: Bacteria > Poribacteria > WGA-4E > WGA-4E > WGA-3G > WGA-3G. Next base: position 47,440 of record JAAXHD010000019.1, read on the forward strand.
TGGCAAGAGACACCGCAATATCGCCCGATGCGGAATACGTCGCCTATATACGTCCTGAATATGGGAATCGGAGTCGCGTTGTCATACGGCATCTTTCGACTGAATCCGAGTTTGTTGTGCCATCAACGGCATTACAGAGTTTCACACCTGCATGGAACAAAGACGGTTCAGTGCTTGCTTACGTTACTGCCGGAACAATCGAAAATCCGGACGACGCGGGACAGAACCGAAACATATACGCTTTCGACCAAGTGACATCAAGTGTGGAACCGATTGTGGTGTCTCCTGCTGATGATACGGAACCGACATGGTCCCCCGCGAATCCGAACCAGTTGGCGTTCACGCGAACAGAAGGCACCTATCAACAGGTTTGGCTCACTACTTACTCAGATGAAGGCGTACCAACGGAGCGGCGGTTAACACAAAAAGGTGGCTCGCATCCGGTATGGATACCGCCGGAGGGACGTTGGATTCTCTATGAGAATAACGGACAACTCTGGCAGATTGATACGCAGAACCCAAAAACGACTGAAGCACCACTCATGTCCAATGGACAGATCGTGTTTGGACACGAACCCGCAACCAGCAGTCAGTAATCAGCGGTCAGTTAGGAGTCGGGAATCGGAGTTCCCTCCTACAAAGAGCGGTCATAGGTTATTGGTTATAAGTTAAGAGAAGCATTTGATAAACGAGAATCTCTTTACTTATAACTTAAAGGTTTTTCAAAGAAAAACCGAACCTACAACCTCTTTCGTAGAAAATCCATGCTGAAAGCGAACCAAGTGAGCGGGCTGATGGCTAATATTGTTGGGAATCGGAGTGTTTTTGCTTGGGTGTTTCCGCCCCTCCTACAGAAGAACTAAGGTGAGCAAATTGAATAGTTTAAAAATTTTAATTTTTATATTGATATTGTGTGTTATTACAGTAAACGTGGCTGTGGCGGAATGGCTTCTGATACCGATGGAAATCGGGGCACAAACCAATCATCTGAAGGCTTACGGTTTGACGTACTGGGCATTAGAGGTGCCGCGTGAGTACCGATGCTACTGGTGGCTTAACTATCGCGGTGGTGCGTTCGTCCTACCGGATTGGCAAGATGTCCGGATACGTGCGGCGTTAATGGGTGTGCGTTTTGAACCGATGAACCACGCTGACTACCACAGTATAAAGGAATCTATCCTCGAAGGTAGCAACATGGATGAGATCCTATTGGAAAAAGCCCCCAAAATCGCTGTATATGCGCCATCAGAGGCATCTCCGTACCGAGACCCTTGGGACGATGCAGTCAAAATCGCCTTGGATTACGCCCAGATTCCCTACGACGAAATCTGGGACAAAGAGGTCCAAAGTGGCGTGTTAGAGACAGAGAATTACGATTGGCTACACCTCCATCATGAAGACTTTACCGGTCAGCACGGCAAGTTTCACGCCGCATTTTCTACCCAAGTTTGGTATCAGCAGCGGATGCTGATGTTTGAAAAAGCCTCCACAGAAGCAGGATTCCGAAGGGTGGCACAGCATAAAGGGCAGACTGCACAGATGATCGCTGACTATATCGTCAATGGTGGTTTTATCTTCGCAATGTGCTCTGCCCCAGAAACCCTTGACATTGCTTTGGCGACGCTCGGTGGTGCAGTCGATATCGTTGCCCCTGAATTGGATGGGACACCGATCGATTCGGATGCCGAGGCTCGACTCGACTTTCAGCGTACTTTGGCATTTGAAAATTTTAGTCTTTACACGAACCCATACCGATACGAATTCTCAGACATAGATAACCCGAACCCTGATCGGGACGCACAAAGCGGGGTAGAGGATTTCAAACTCTTTGAATTCGCCGCAAAGCACGACCCGATCCCGACGATGCTCACGCAGAATCACGTCAGCGTTGTGCCGGGGTATCTCGGACAGACGACATCGTTTAATCTGGACAAGATTCGTGGCTCCGTCACTATCTTAGGGCAGATAGAAGGTAGCAACTACGCGAAATACATCCACGGTAAATTAGGGAAAGGAACCTTTACGTTCCTCGGTGGACACGATCCGGAGGATTACCGGCATCTCGTCGGTGAGGGAAAAATACCGACGAACCTCGATTTGCACAAACATTCACCGGGATATCGACTTATCTTGAACAATATTTTGTTTCCCGCGGCGCGAAAGAAACCACAGAAGACGTAGGAGATAGCCATCAGCCGTCAGCGGTCAGCAAAGAATGTTTTCGTAAAGATACCCTCTTGGTTTCCGATTGCTGAAGGGTTTTCGTAAGAAAAATCGCCCGATTGCTGACAACCAATTTTCCGACAACCCTAAAAAAATGAAAACAGTCCTCGCAACGTGCAACCTGAATCAATGGAGTCTCGATTTTGAAGGGAATACTGCGCGCATCATTGAATCCATAGAGATTGCGAAAGAACGCGGTGCTCGGTATCGGTTGGGACCGGAATTGGAGATCACGGGGTACTCCTGCGAAGACCATTTTTTGGAATTGGACACGCTACTGCACACTTGGGAATCGTTGGCATGTATCCTCAAAGGCGGATATACAGACGGTATCCTGTGTGACATTGGGATGCCCGTTATGCACAGAAATGTTCGGTATAACTGCCGAGTCTTCGTCTTAGACGGCAAACTCCTGTTAATTCGCCCCAAGATGGTCCTGGCGAGCGACGGTAATTATCGGGAGCATCGTTGGTTCACGGCATGGGAACGGGGTTGGCGCACCGAACCGTATACACTGCCCCGCGAGATTACCGAATTGGTTGGACAACGGATGGTCCCTATCGGTATCGCGGCGATTGCCACCCCCGATACACTCCTGGCATCGGAGACCTGTGAGGAACTCTTTGTGCCGATGAGTCCGCATATTCACTTCGGCAACGCCGGTGTTGAAATCATAGCGAATGGATCAGGTTCTCACCACGAGTTACGGAAATTAGACACGCGCATCGCACTCATCAGGAACGCAAGTGCTAAAAACGGTGGTATCTATCTCTATGCTAACCAACAAGGGTGTGACGGGGGTAGGCTCTATTTCGACGGCTGTGCGCTGATCGCCCAAAACGGTGAGATCTTAGCCCAAGGTTCCCAATTCTCGCTCAAAGATGTAGAGGTCGTCACCGCGACGGTGAACCTTCAGGACGTGCGCGCGTATCGTGGTGCGAAGGCGAGTCGGGCTGTACAAGCGAGCAAAATGGAGCCGTTGCCGCAGATAGATATTGACTTCGATTTTGAACCTGCCCATGGGAGCAGTGTCCTGAACGTGAGCAGAAAAATCAAACCACATACGCACGAACTGGAAGAAGAGATCGCTTTGGGTCCGGCGTGCTGGCTCTGGGATTATCTACGCAGATCTGGTGCAGCGGGGTATTTCATCCCGCTTTCTGGTGGTGCTGACAGTGGTGCTGTCGCGACACTTGTGGGTTCAATGTGTCAATTGGTGGCAAAAGCGATACGCGACACAGATACCGCAACTATTCGTGATGTAGAACGTTGGCTGGATGACGGCGAAACCTCAGACGTTTTTACGGATCCACGTGTGCTCGCCCATCGTCTACTCTATACGTGCTACATCGGCACAGAGAATAGTTCTCGCGACACCCAAAAACGCGCGAAACTGCTCGCGGAGCAGATCGGGGCATATCATCTCAACATCAATATGGATGGACTTGTCAATGCACTACAGGTGCTCTTTACCCGTATCACGCAGAAGACACCTCGATTTAAGGTTGAAGGTGGCAGTTACAGAGAGAATCAGGCACTTCAGAACATACAGGCACGGTTACGGATGGTGTTGAGCTACCTGTTCGCTCAGATGATGCCGTGGGTGCGGAATCGGGAAGGTACGCTCCTTGTATTGGGCACGGGTAATGTCGATGAGGCATTGCGGGGCTATCTCACAAAATATGATTGCAGCAGTGGGGACATCAACCCGATCGGTGGAATTAGTAAACACGACTTACGAAGATTCCTGAATTGGGCTAAAGACCATCTCGGCTATACCGCTCTCTCGGAAATTGTTGATGCACCACCGACAGCAGAACTGGAACCGATCACCGAGACCTATACGCAAATCGATGAAGACGATATGGGGATGACTTACGCCGAATTGAGTCGTTTCGGGCAACTCCGAAAAATGGAGCAGTGCGGTCCTGTCAGCATGTTTGAAAAACTGGTACAGGAGTGGGACCATCTGCCACCGCACGAGGTTGCCGAGAAAGTCAAAAGGTTCTTTAGATACTACTCCATCAATCGACACAAAATGACAACGCTAACGCCTTCCTATCATGCTGAATCCTATTCACCAGACGACAACCGCTTCGACCTGCGGCAGTTCCTCTACAACGTACAATGGACCTGGCAGTTCCGACGTATCGATGCCTATGTTAAGAAATTGGAGATGAGTGATGCGGAGTAGGGGTTGTCAGTTGTCGGTTATCAGTTATCGGATAAAGAAGTGGTTTGATTGCATCAGATGCCTCTTTCACCGAAGACTGAAGACTGAAAGGTTTCCGAAGGAAACCGCACTGACAACTATTTTCCTCGCCTCTACGCTCGTTATGAGTACGGCGTTCGGCGCGCCCGATGTTCCCTTGAATTTCGATGGTTGGATTGCAGAGGCACTCGCAAAGTTGGAAACCGATGGTATCACAGGCGGATTCCATCGACACACGGCACCACTTTCAAGAGCAGATGTAGCAAAAGCGATACGGCAGGCTGAATCTCGCATTCGCAGAGGTGCTGTTGCTCTATCAGAGATAGATCGGAAACTCTTAGAAAAATTGAAACGGGAATTCGCGAAAGAACTCATGATCCAAGGCGGACGGCGGATGCGATTCCTGCCCCAGCTCCGGATGACTGAAGAAAAAGTGGCTCCGGCGTTTGAATGGGGACTTCACTATACACTCGGGAAACTTGAAAAACGAGAAGCACCGCGCCTAACGCTCTATTCTGAATTTGAGGGACATAATTTTGAGAGTCCACCGCTGGACGGGACGACAGCCGGACAACGTCTTGAACGTTGGCGCGGAGATTACACCGGCGACTTTAAGAGGGGGTACTTGCAAGTCAATAGCGCACACCTTGATCTGCTTGTCGGTAGAGATTGGCTCTTCTGGGGTGCGAGTCCATACAAAACTGTTGGCATCTCCGATAACTCGCCACCCTTTGACCAAATTCGACTCACCAGTAGACTCGGAAAACGACTCAAAGCGACGGCTTTTACGGCACAACTCGACGCTACTTGGTATGATGACGGCGAAAAACGCTATCTCGCGAAACGTTATATCAGCGGACACCGACTCGATTACCAATTTAACGATCGCGTGGAAATCGGTGTCGCGGAATGGGTGCTTTACGGGGGCGATGCCCAGGTGCCCGAATGGAAATACGCAAACCCGATCACTCTCTATTACGCGCTACAATACAACGCCAAAGCCGACGATAACGTCATGTTTGCCTTCGATGCCGCAATCCGTCCTATTGATGGTGTGCGACTGTATGGTGAATGGGTTATCGACGATATCCAATACGTTCCCGGTGCGAACGATCCACACGCAGTCGCGTGGCTCTTGGGAGCGACATGGTATCCGCAACACCTTGGTCGCCATCTCGGAATTCACAGCGAATACGCACGCGTCAACCGATGGGCTTACACGCATCTGGTGCCTGACAATCAGTTCACACACTTTGGCTACACTATCGGACACCCAATCAGCACCGATTCAGATACAGTTCGACTTTCAGCCACCTATCAATTGACCGTCTCTTCTGAAGCAGAGATTCGCACTGTGTTCACCCGACAAGGTGAAGGCAAAATCGCAGATCGGTTTCACGGGGAAGATTTCAGGACGCTCCCGTTCCCGACGGGTGTTGTTGCCCGGACAACAGAAGTCGGTGGGCGGGTCTCCTATCGTCCATTGAATGGATGGAACGCTTCGTTTTTATACGTATGGCACTACACGCAAAACGCTGAGCATCGTAAAGGCGCGACACACCAAGCACACCGACTCGCAATTCAGATCGGTTATCTCTGGTAAACAGAAATGCGACGTAAACGGACACTCATTATCATTCTTACGACACTTGCTATAATCTTCGTCTTCAGTTTGGTCATCAACGTCCCGTTGGATCTACGGTTGCTTGTACTGACCCCGAAGATTCTCAAGTATAGAGGGTTAATTCAGCAACACGCGGCAAAAGAAACGTTGGACGCTCGCCTGGTTTGCGCCCTGATTGTGCAGGAATCTGGGTTTAACAAAGAGGCAAAAAGCGCAGTGGGTGCGCTGGGGTTGACGCAATTGATGCCAAACACGGCAAAGGAACTCGGCGTGCAAGATCCGTTTGATGCGAATCAGAACATCGCAGGTGCGACACGTCATCTACGGATGTTGTATAACGCTTTCTCAGAAAGCCCACACGAACACCGGCATCGGTTGGTATTAGCGAGTTATAACGGTGGTCTCGGACGGATACGCGATGCACAAGCACTCGTCCGTTACCATAAGACGGGAGATCCACTTCTCTGGGAACCCGTGAGCATTGCACTCAGCCAGTTGACGAAACAACATACCGCTATGCATCGCGAGGTCTGGGAAAGCGATAAACCGCCTCATGGGTACTTTGAAGGTGCCAATGAGACGTTATCGCACGTAGAACGCGTGATGCGCTACTACGCACGCATCCGTTTCTATGAGGGATTACTGTTTTTCCTGTGAGGCGTCCCGGCTAATGGAAGATTCCGTTTAATTGTTCGGCGCGATACGCAAAGATTTTTTCTATATCGGGACGCACGAAAAGCCTACCAATCAGCTCATTTCCCCAAACCGCGTATTCAACGGTATCGCCTACAGCAACACCCCCCTTTACCTCATCAAAGGTATGCGTATGCCGCCAGAGACGATAAGGTCCACGGCGTTGTTCATCCGCAAAAAAGTGGGGTGGATTCCACTCCGTAATCTCGCTCTGCCAACGGATCGGGAAGCCACGTAGTTTCAACCGATAGTCGATACGCGTTCCGACTGTCATTTCAATCGGTGCGGGGGTGAGTACCTCAAAATGCAGCCACGGCGGTGTAATTTCAGCGAGGTTATGTGCATTGGAGAAAAATTCAAAAACTTCTGTCAGGGGCCGCTCAAGCGTCTGTTGTGTTTTAAAGAGGAACGTTTTCATTTTTTTGCTCCTATTTTTTATAGGACTTACGCAATAGTTTATAAA
>JAAXHD010000203.1 GCA_012271015.1 Candidatus Poribacteria bacterium
GCCTGAACCATTGGACACGAGCAATTACGCTGAAACTTTTGATCCCGCTGTCCCCACAAACGCGGCTATCACCTATGCTCCAGATCTTCCTAATGGCGAGTATCAACTTCATATCATCGCGGCAGATACCAGCGAAAATACGGCAGAACTCGTTACCACCTTCACTTTAAATGAGGAGGTTACACTCAGCGAGGTCTTCAATGTCCCGAATCCCACGGTCGATGGCAAGACCTTTTTCACCTATCACCTCGCACAAGCACCGGACACCGTCACCATCAAAATTTACAGCGTCAACGGTAGACTTCTCCGTACGCTTGTCGATGCCAGCGCAAATCGGGGTACCAATGAGACCCGTTGGGATGGAAGAGATGAGATAGGAATGCGATGTGCCAATGGTGTGTATCTGTATCGCGTTATTGCCTACATAGAAGATGGAAGCCGAATTGAACAGATAGGAAAACTCGCCATTTTACGCTAAGTAAGGAATTCGGGGTTACTGCAGTGGCGAATAATCTGTGGGTTCAATAATCTTGGAACCTGCTACGTTTACCAACGGACCACCCACTTCTGTGAGGCGTTTTGCCTCCTGCCATGCGGGATCAGCGATGAACGCATCCCATGCCCGCTGGTAGTGTCCCAGATCTTCAAAAGCGAGCATATAGATAAGTTCCGTCGTCGTTGCCTCTCCAATAGCCGTTTCCCAAAATCCGATAACTTGCATTCCGTGCTTCTCGAACAGTGGAACGGTGATGTTTGCAAATCGATCGTTCAGGTTTTTCATCTTTCCCGGTACAACCTGATAGGTGCGTAGTTCATAGATCATTTATCTTTCTCCTCAGCAAGAATCACAAACTAAAAGTTTGTGCTACAAATTACAAAATCCCGTATTTGTCATAGACTTCGCGTAGCGTCGCGCCAGCACGGAGTTCATCACGAGTCCGGTTTTCACCTACTACTTTTGCAAACGCCGCTTCAAGCACATCCATTTCCACCGCTTGTGGGATAACAACAACTCCATCGGCATCACCGAATACAATCTCTCCCGGATTCACGGGAACACCACCGCATTCAATCGGAACGTTATACGCGACGACATCGCCGCGTCCACTGGAATCAATAGGCGACAATCCCGTCGTAAACACGGGAAACCCCATTGCTAAAATCTGGCGAGCATCTCGGACAAACCCATCAATAATAGCGCCCCGCGCCCCGCGCGCCCGTGCCGCTGTTGAGAGGAGTTCCCCCCAAATGCAGTTACGGGTACTCTGGTTCGTAGAGCAGACGAACACATCGTTCTGTTTGAGGCTGTCCACTGCCGCGATCTCCTGTTGATAGGGCTCATCTGGAATCTCGTAGACATCCACACACAACACAGGCATCGCGCGCCCTACGACAACTGTCTCGGGGTGAAGGGGACGGACGGTATGTCGCAGTGCCTGTTCGCGGTAACCGACTGCATCAAGGGCATCCGAAATCACAGCGGCGTATAACTGCTTTTCCATCATATCAAACAACTCTGTGTCGTCGCTCCAATTTTTAATTTTTTCTTGCGGTTCGGTAAGACGAGTCTGAAACTTAGCGCGCCTCTCCGTATATCCGCCCTCCACTTCGTTATGGGCTGGCTGCTGAAATCCATCAAGGACCTGTGCGTAATGTAAGGAAGCATAACCCAGACATCCATAAATTAATAATTCTCATAACCTACTTCTTGAAGACGCGCCGCTTTCTCCGCAACACCGTCACTCAACTTCTCTTTGTAGGCTAACAACTTTTCTTCCAGTTCAGGGGATTGGGTCGCCAAAATTTGGACAGCAAAAAGCCCCGCATTCCGAGCACCGCCAGATCCGATTGCCATCGTTCCCACAGGAATACCGGGCGGCATTTGGACTGTTGCGTACAGTGCGTCAACGCCATTGAGCGGTCCTCCGTCGACCGGGACACCGATGACGGGTAGTGTCGTATGTGCTGCGATAACCCCAGCGAGATGTGCTGCGCGTCCAGCACCGGCGATGATTACCTTTCCACCTTCCTCTTTGATCTTTTCTGTCCACGCGATCGTCCGCTCCGGGGAACGGTGCGCGGAAGATATGGTTATCTCAAATGGAACTTCAAATTCCTCTAAAACTTTAGCGGCTTCTGCCATTTTTTTTAAGTCGGAGTCACTTCCCATGACAATACCGACAAGCGGAGTTTTCTGATCTTGAAAGGACATTTTTTAGTTTTTCCTTGCGGTTCGTTTAGGACAGTTTCATGTTGGAAGTGCCTCTCCGCAGATTCGGTTGTTGCAGGCTGCGATTTATAGTATTACCAAGAACACAATCCTGTGAATCCTACTTCAGACAAGGCCTTCCTGGCATCCGTCCTGCCTATGGATAAATAATATGTGAATTTCTCTGAATAATAAGCGGTTCGGGTCCACCTGCTGAGAACTGCGCCGCCCATTCGCTCGGATCGTAATCGCGGGTAACGAAACAGGCGCGATGCACGGGAACAGCATGCTTTAGTCCAATCCGTGTTGCCATTTTGACGCATCCATCGTAGAACGGAAATTCGCCTTCGGTCGGATGATTTGTCAGGAAACCGATGTCGGGTTTGTGTGTCGATACCGCTGAAATCAACTCGTCGTGTTCAGCGAAATTATTGATTGGATCGCCGCTGAAATAGAGCGTCACACCGTTGCTGACAACCACGTATCCCAAGTGTGTGACATCGGGAGGTGCGATGTCAGCGGATGCATCGCCTTCAGGAGGCTTAGCATAGACGGCATGCACAGTGAGGGTCTTCTTTAGCGTCGTTGATTCTCCGGCGTTAATCTCTGAAATATTTCCTGCGGCAACATCTGTCTCTGCGGCGATTTGGTGTGCGCTCTCTCCGGGTCCAACAAATCGCGTCGCATCAGAGGTCTCCCAGATTCGACGTATGGATTCTGGGCAGGTATGATCGCCGTGTGCATGGGTCAAGAGGACGAAATCGGTTGGAAGTGCTGATTCGTCAAGCGGTGGTTCGGTGTGAATAAATCGGTCAGCCGGGCGTTCACGTGGAAAATAGGGGTCGATTTGGACAATCGTACCAGCGGAATCTTTCAGCGCAAAACTGCTCTGTTCAAACCAATGAACAGCGATAGACCCCTCTGGCACTTTCAAGTCAACAAGTGGATGCATATTTTTAATTTTTCCTTTTTTTAAATTTTACCTTGCGGAGGAATAACGCGCACTTGACTTTGAAGTGCCTTTTCTTATATCCGTCCTCCACTACGTTACGGACTACAATTCAGAAAACAATCAAAATCAGTAGCCTGCAACACCGGCGCAGGCGGATATACGGAAGAGACCGTGAAATCCCAACCCCACCTAACCGAACCGCAAGGAACATTAAAAATACTTTTTTTTGTAATAGAGATAAACACCTAACACACCGCCGATTGACCCCAACACATCAGCACCCCAATCTGCCAGGGTGGCGAATCTGCCAGGAACAAAGGTCTGGTGCCATTCATCGCTCGCTCCATAAAGTATAGAAAACACCGCCGCTACATGCCACACCAGCCGTGCTGGTACTACCGAGGGTCTCGCCTTCACAAGTGCCCGTGCTACCAAGGCACCCAGGATTGCGTATTCGATGAAATGGTAGAGTTTGTCAATCGTCAGCCACTCAAATTCCGGCATTGGGAGTGGTGGTTGCTCCAGAGACGAGACGACAAAAATAAGTACCATGTACAGAAGAGGGGGTACCCAGTATTTCAATATCTTCATGACAAGTTTCGGAAACCTGCAGGTTCGTCGGAATGGCCCCCTACTTCAAGGCGTTGAGGATCGCGTCTACATCGTAGACACAGCCACCCCATGTGCCACCACCGACAGATTGCAATGCTGCCCAAAGTCGTGTATCATCGGGTAAAGCCTCATCTGACGAGAGATCCGGACGCGGTGCGCGTGATGCCAAAACGTGTTCACCTGCTTCAGCACCGAAGTGTTCACGGTTTCCATGTCCGACCAGATCAATGCGCCCTTCCAGTTGCCGGGTATCAATCTCGATCTGAACTATATCGCAGTCAAGCACCTTCCCGATGGGCCCCCCTGCAAGTGCCTCCGGTCCGACATGCCCGATACAGGCTCCGGTCGATACACCAGAGAACCGGGCATCTGTAATCAAGGCGATGTTCTTACCGAACGAAAGATGTTTCAACGCTGCTGTCAACTGGTAAACTTCCTCCATTCCTGTGCCTTGTGGTCCTCGACAACACAGCACGATGATGTCACCCGGCTGGATATTCCCTTTACCTTGACCTTTGAGTGTCTGTATCGCCTCGGATTCTCGAACGAAGACGCGTGCCGGTCCCGTCATCCGATACACACCGTCGGCATCAACGACGCTCGGATCAATGGCGGTACTTTTAATGACAGATCCTTCAGGTGCGAGGTTGCCGCGTGGGAACGTCACTGTGCTCGTCAATCCTGCTTCCTTCGCAGCATCCGGACTCAGAATCACCGCGTTGGGATCAATGTTATCTTCGTCCTCCAGTGTTTGACGAACGCGTAGTCGGCGTTCAGAGTTTGCCCACCAATCAAGATTGCTGCCGAGCGTTTCGCCTGTTGCCGTTAGTACGTCTTCGTTGAGGTGTCCCAATTCACGTAAATGGAGCATTACCTCAGGCACCCCCCCTGCGAGGAAGACTCTTACCGTCGGATGTCCAATAGGTCCGTTTGGTAGGACATCGACGAGACGTGGGACTCGCTGGTTGATTTCGGTCCAGTCGTCTACTGTCGGACGTTGAAGTCCTGCCGCGTGCGCAATCGCAGGAATATGCAACAGGAGATTTGTCGAACCGCCAAATGCGGCATGCACGACCATAGCGTTCCGAATCGCCTCCGGTGTCACGATATCGTTCATCGTTAACCCTTTCGCGGCTAAATTCACCACAGCCCGTGCCGACCGGAGTCCCATGTCCGACCAGATATTCTGTCCGGAGGGTGCTAACGCTGTATGTGTCAGGCTCATCCCTAACGCTTCACCGACAACTTGCGATGTCGCTGCGGTTCCGAGGAATTGACAACCCCCGCCGGGGGTAGCACACGCACGGCACCCCATGTCCGCCGCATCCTGCAGGCTAATCTCACCATGTGCGAAACGGACACCAATTGTCTGAATCTTCCCTGCATCCTCGCCCGTCGTAGGTGGCAACGTCACGCCACCCGGAACGAGAACTGCTGGTAGTCCTCGCATCGCGGCGAGTGCCATCATCATCGCGGGTAAGCCTTTATCGCAGGTAGCAACACCAACGACACCTTTCCGTGTCGGTAAGGAACGGATCAGGCGACGAAAAACCTGTGCCGCGTCGTTACGATAGGCGAGACTGTCCATCATACCGACGGTGCCTTGTGTCCGTCCATCACAGGGATCGGAACAGTAGCCTGCGAACGGGAGTGCCTCAAGTTCCTTAAGTTCATGCGCGACTGCCTGCATCAGGAGTCCGACCTCCCAATGTCCGGTATGATACCCAAGCGCGATCGGGGTACCATCAGGAGCACGGATACCTCCCTGTGTGCTGAGAATCAGGAATTCCTCTCGCCGGAGTTCCGTCGGAGCCCAGCCCATGGCGGCATTGTGGGTCAAGCCAAATACGTCCCCACTCGGTCGAGTGAGGAGCATTTCTGCTGTAAGGGGCAGACTGCCTTCGGGACCAGCAGCGTGCGTTTGGATATCATAGATGCCGTTATCACCGGTTTCTAAGATGTCAGCGTAGTTAATCGG
>JAAXHD010000035.1 GCA_012271015.1 Candidatus Poribacteria bacterium
TTGACATAAAGTTCTGAATGTGATACGGTATTAAAAATTGACCCTTCGTCCAAAAACAGCCACACACATGAGAATCAAGGGAAACGATATGCCCCGTTTAAGACAATCAGAACCCTCATTGATGGAGCTCTACAAACAGATCAAAAAGCAGCATGAAGATGCTATCCTTCTTTGTCGAGTCGGCGATTTCTATGAAGCCTTCTTTGAAGACGCTGAACTCATCGCACGCTTGCTTGAGATCGCCTTGACGGCGAGAAGCCATAAAAACCAAAAATCCCCACCGCCTCCGATGGCAGGTATCCCGCACCACGCCCTCGACTCCTATCTCTACAAACTCGTCAAAGCCGGACATAAAGTCGCCATTTTGGAGCAGACCGAGGACGCAAAACTCGCACGAGACGAGAATCGACTCGTCAAACGCGATGTCGTCCGAATCGTTACACCTGGCACCGTGACCGATCCAAAGGTGCTGGAGCATAAAGTGAACAACTACATCGTCTCGATTTATCTCAACAAAGACACTTACGGTGTTGCCGTTGCAGATCTCTCCACGGGTGAATTTCTGGTAACCGAACTCACAGATCCATCACGTCTCTGGGCGGAGATCCACCGTTTTTCTCCCAAAGAGTGTCTCTTTGCTGACACCTTTGAAGATGAGGAGATGTTTGATCGTCTTAAAACTGAACTCAAGGTGACGCTCAATGACTTGCCCGATTGGCGGTTTGAATTGGATACCGCTCGGACGGAGCTTCTCGAACATTTCCAAACGATTTCGCTTGACGGATTCGGATGTGAGCACCTTCCAACTGCTATCTCTGCCGCGGGCGCACTCATCTATTACCTAAACGAAACACAGAAACAAGAAGTCGAACACATCGTCTCCCTTCACACCTATACACTCTCAGATTTCATGGTCCTGGATGCCGATACACAACGCAACCTTGAACTAACAGCCTCCATTCGCGACGGATCTACGAAAGGCACGCTCCTTGAAGTCCTTGATGAAACGGTGACCGCGATGGGGGGCAGAAGGATGCGTCAGTGCCTCTTACAGCCGCTGCTCGATGAAAAAGAGATTGAGGAACGTCTGGGTGCCGTCGATGAACTCAAAACCCAGATTAGTCTGCAGGAAGAATTGCGGGATGCACTCGGACAGATGTATGATGTCGAGCGGCTCATTTCACGTATCAGTCTCGGTTCTGTGAATGGACGCGACTTGCATTCGCTCAAGGATTCCCTTCATCTGATTCCCGACGTTAAGACACAGCTCCAAAATTGTGGTAGTACCTTGTTGGTATCCCTCGATGACACTTTAGATCCGCTTCCAGACTTAATTGCGTTGATCGAACACGGCATCCATCCGAACCCACCCGCGACAATCCGTGAAGGCGACATCATAAATAACGGTTATAGTGAAGAACTCGATGAACTTCGGCAGATTGTAGGACAGGGAAAGGACTGGATAGCCGCTATGCAGGAAGAGGAACGCAAAAGCAGCGGTATCCAATCCTTGAAGATCGGATTTAACCAGGTCTTCGGCTACTACATCGACGTGACGAAACCGAATCTGCACATGGTGCCTGAGCATTATATCCGTAAACAGACGCTTCGGAACTCCGAACGGTTTATCACACCTGAACTCAAGGAGCAGGAGGCAAAAGTCCTGAATGCTGAGGATCGGATACAGACCTTGGAATATGAACTCTTCTGTCAGATTCGCGAGGAGGTCTCGAAATGGACGGAGGTTATTCAAAAAATTGCAGCGGCACTCGCGATGATTGACGTTCTTGCGAATTTCGCGTATATCGCATCGAAATACAACTATGTAAAGCCTACCGTCGCGGCAGTGGACGAGATCGTTATCCGCGATGGCAGACACCCGGTTGTAGAGCAACTATTCACGCAAGAGGGGTTTGTGCCCAACGATACACTACTCAACTGTGATGATGAGCAATTACATATCATCACGGGACCGAACATGAGCGGCAAGAGCACGTATCTGCGTCAGACGGCACTCATCGTTTTGATGGCACAGATCGGGTGTTTCGTACCTGCCTCGGCTGCGAAGATCGGCTTGGTAGACCGGATTTTCACACGGGTCGGTGCATCGGACAACCTCGTGATGGGGCAGAGCACGTTCCTCGTTGAGATGAACGAGACGGCGAATATTTTGAACAATGCCACCCGCAATAGTCTCGTTATCTTTGACGAAGTCGGACGCGGCACCAGCACATTTGATGGACTCAGCATCGCATGGGCGGTTTCGGAGTATCTTTTAGATGAAAAGCGGATGGGCGCGAAGACGCTCTTCGCAACGCACTATCACGAGTTGGTGGAACTCGCCAGCAAATATAAACGTGCCAAGAACTACAATGTCGCCGTTCATGAAGATGGACAGAAGGTAACCTTTCTCCGAAAAGTTGTTCCCGGTGGCGCAGACCAGAGTTACGGTATCCACGTCGCACGACTCGCAGGGCTACCCCAAGTCGTGATTACACGCGCCCAGCAGATACTTGAGGTGCTTGAACAGCACAATCTCAGTGTTGAAGCGGATGGAGCCACGGGACAACCTCCGAAAGCACATCCGACACTGCCGAAACCGCGTCGCCGTGTCTCCCGAAAAACGCTGCAGAGCGATTCCCTACAGATGGCACTCTTTACACCGAAAACGCATCCGCTCGTCGAAGAGATCCGACAGCTGGAGCTTACGCAAGTAACCCCTTTGGATGCAGTGAATATTCTCTATGATTTGAAGGCGAAGGCTGAGGAATCTTAGGGTTAGGCGGCAGCGATGCAGTCCCCTTCTAACGCACCGAGCGTGACGCTCTGAATCTGGTTGATCGCACTCTCTGGAGCATCTACGAGGACACGGAGATAGTTGTCAGTAAAGCCTGCGAGGTGGCTGTTTTTCCCTTCTCTGCTCGCTTCAATGAGCACCTCTTTCTGTTTTCCAAGCATCTGTTGTCGAAATGCCGTGTTCAGGCGTTCGCCAAGGGCGATCATCGTTTGACTGCGTGTCGCAGAGACGTGTGGGGACACCTGATCCGGATAGGTTGCCGCAGGTGTGCCTTTTCGGGGTGAGTAGCGGAACACATGCAATTGACTGAATTCGATGTCCTCGACGAATTGGCATGACTCCTCAAAATGGGCATCTGTCTCGCCGGGGAACCCAACCATAATATCGGTGGTAATCCCGACATCGTCGCCAAAGACGCGTCGCAAGTTTTCAACGAGATGTGCGAATTCTGCCGTGGTGTAACGTCGACGCATCTGCCGCAATACCTCATCTGAACCTGCTTGGAGTGGGAGGTGGAAGTGCGGCATGCATTTTGGGAGTGCCGCCATCCGTTCGCCGAGGGTATCTGGAAAATACATCGGTTCGATCGAACTGAAGCGGATGCGTTCAATGCCTTCGATGTCGTGAATGTACGCTAAAATGTCAGCGATGTCTTTTTCTCTGCCGGTATCTGCGCCGTAAGCACCCAGGTGCACGCCCGTGATGACGACCTCTTTGATACCGCTGTCAGCGATACGATGGGCTTCATCGGCAATGTCATTGAGGGGACGGCTTGTCATTCTACCTCGCACATACGGGATAATGCAGTAGGTACAGAAGGCACTGCATCCGTCCTGCACTTTGATAAGCGCACGCGTGCGTTTGCCGGCTTCACTGACACCTTTGCTAAAGCGGGCGTGTTCACGGATGGCATCGTGTTGAACGGGTTCTATAGCGAGGAGTGGATTGAGCGTGTGAGGCACCTCTGCTGTCGGAGATGAGGTTTCGGTGTGCAAGATATCAAGATACTGCTGAAAATCCGCTTTTTCCCGGTTGCCAAAAACGAACGTCACACCGGGTATATCTTCGATCGCCTCGCGGTCGCTTTCAGCATAGCAACCTGTGACGAGCACTTTTGCGTTCGGATTCTGTCGGATCGCTCTCCGAATGGCTTGCCGTGCTTTCTGGTCGGCGGCGTTTGTTACGGTACATGTGTTAATGAGATAGAGATCGGTCTGCTGTTGAGATGTCTCATCATCGACAATCGTATATCCGTTGCGGCGAAGTGTCTCGCGCATGGATTGTGTATCGTATTGGTTGACCTTACAGCCCATCGTAATCAGTTTTGCGGTTTGCATGAGTCGTTTTTTATATTTTGTTGAGAGATCCCGACTTCGTTTCGTACACGTTTACTGGTGAGGCATCCGTTTTCCAAGTAAATATTATACCGAATTTTTGCCCGAATTGCAAATAGCGTTATTTGGTTTTCTACTAAAATCTTGCTGGTTCGTAGTAGTGCGATTCATCGCACGTTGAGAAATTACCCGATTAAATTCTTAATCTTCATCTAGCCGCACCGGATAATGCAAAAAAACGCTTAAAATCTGCGAAATTTAGACTCAAATTGTGTAGGAGCGAGTGTTTTTGCTAGGGTGTTTCCCCAATGCTCGCGATTCCCATTGAGGTATGAAGGAGCGGATTTTGCTGGAGGATGGGCGGGCACCGAGACCCGCCTCAGAAAGGGGCTATGATAATTCAACCGCTTTGCCGGTCCGTGCACATTCGTAGATAGCCATGTTGAGTGCGACAGAACGTCTGCCTTCATAGCCGTCAACTGCCGGTGAACCACCGTCGTTGATGACTTGGAGCGCGTCCTCGATGACGCTGTTCGGATACGGCGGCAGTTCGATGTTTGGTTCATCGTTATTGACGAACTCCCACATGTCCGGTCCGAGACCAACGATGCCTTTTTCGCCGTGAACGTGGATCATTGAAACACTGCTACCCGGGAAGGTCGTCGTCGTCAGGACGTGTCCGAGCGCGCCGTTTTCAAATTCGAGGATTGCCGAGGTCATGTCCTCGGTTTCACAATTTTCGTGGTCGTAGACATCGAAGTGTGCGCCGATAACGCGTTTGACGGGACCCATAAACCAGAGCATCAAGTCAATGTAATGCACACCTTGGTTCATGATAGAGCCACCACCGTCGAGTTTCCAAGTGCCGTGCCAACCGACGTAGTAACTATCCGGACGTTTCCATTTCATGCGGAGTTCGCAGAGCAAGGGTCTACCGAGTGCACCGGTTGCGAGTGCGTGCTGGATCCGACGATTATGTGTGCCGTATCGCTCTCCGAAATCAACAAGTAACTTGACATCATTGTCTTCACAGGTTTTAATAAGGGAGTTGCAATTTTCAACGCTGACATCCATCGGTTTCGTAGTGATGACGTGTTTACCGCGGCGTGCCGCTTCCTCTCCAAATTTTCCGTGGAGACCGCTCGGTGTCATTATCATTGCCACGTCGATATCGTCGCGATCGAACATCTCAAGCGCGTCGTCGTGGCTTTCGCAGCCGAAGCGTTCTTCAGCCGTTTTGCGCCGCTCTTCGACAAGATCCGCCACGGCAACGAGTTCTGCACCGTCTGTTTCGTGAATCACATTAGAGCGGTTCATGCCCATACCTAAACCGACAACGCCAAAACGTAGAGTATTAGCCATTAGAAATTCTCCTTTTTTATAAGTCGTCAAGGGAGTAGCCCTCAGCTCTCAGCAGTTAGCCATCAGCAAAAAGGCGTAACTTCACCAGAAAACCTCTTAACTGAAAGCCGATGGCTGATTGCCGATAGCCAATATGCTGACTGCTATTATACCATATACACAGACTATGCGTTACAAAAAATTGACGATACCGACAATCGGTTTTACCGTTATCCTCTTTCTCTTACACATCACGCCGAAGTCCTCATTTGCACAATCCGTTTCTACAGAAAATCAAGGTGTGCGTTTCACCGATGTGACTGCGGAACTCGGCATCGAATTTCGGCATGCCAACGGTCAAAGCGGCAAGAAGTACTTTATTGAGCCGATTGGTAGTGGCGTTGCGCTCTTCGATTTTGACAATGATGCAGATTTGGATCTCTATTTCGTCAACGGTAGCGATTTGCTGGGGATGACCTCGTCTATCCCACCAACGAATCGTTTCTATCGCAATGATGGCGACACTTTCACCGATATAACGACTGAGGCGTCTGTCGGTAATACGGGCTACGGGTTAGGGTGTTGCGTCGGTGATTACAACAACGATGGATTCACGGATCTCTATGTGACGAACTACGGTCCGAATGTGCTTTATCGCAACAACGGAGACGGCACTTTTACGGATGTCGGTGCCACTGTTGGCGTTGATGGTGATCAGTTCAGTAGTGGCTGTGCGTTTGTAGATGTTGATGCCGATGGGTATTTGGATCTCTATGTCGTCAATTATGTTCAGTTCGACCCAGATACGAACCCAGAATGCACCCGACAGGGAGTTCGGACGTATTGCACACCGGAGGCGTTACCCGGTGCTGCCGATGTGTTCTACCGCAATAACGGCGATGGCACCTTCACGAATGTCTCTGAGAAGGTAGGCGTCGGCACAGTCAGTGGAAAAGGATTAGGTGTCGTCTGCGGTGATGTGGATAACGATGGGGATGTCGATATTTTCGTTGCGAACGATACCACCCCGAATTTTCTTTATCTCAGCGAACGAAACGGCGTTGAAATGGCGGAGGACGCGCTTTTCGCAGGTGTCGCGCTCAGCGAGGAGGGACGTGCCTATAGCGGGATGGGCGCGAATCTCGGCGATTTTGACAACGACGGCTATCTTGATATTGTGATTACGAATTTTCAGGATCAGACGAATAGCCTCTATCACAATGAAGAGAGCGGGTTTTTCACCGAGATGAGTTTCGCTAAGGGGATCGGTGAGAGGAGTCTTCCGTATTTGGCGTGGGGTGTCGATTTCATCGACTTTAACAATGACGGCTGGTTGGATCTGTTTGTTGCGAATGGGCATTTGGATGACAATATTGCGGAGATCGATCCGATTGGCACGTATGCACAGCCGAATCAACTTTTTCTGAGTGATCGGGGTATCCGTTTTTCGGAAAGTACTGACGCAACAGTAGCGCAGCAGAAAGTCAGTCGAGGTGCCGCCTTCGGAGATATTGATAGCGATGGCGATATTGACATTGTTATCTCTAACCTCAAAGACGCACCGACTATTTTGCGGAACGACGGTGGCAACGCATCGCAATGGCTGGCTATCAAGTTAATCGGGACGCATTGCAACCGAGATGCGATTGGGGCACGTGTGACTATTGTTTCCGAGGGATTGACTCAGATGCGTGAGGTCAAAAGCGGTTCGGGCTACCTCAGTCAGAACGATCTCCGTCTACATTTTGGGTTGGGTGCCGCGACATCGGTGGATATGCTAACGGTGCGGTGGCTCTGTGGTAAGGTCCAAACTTTGCAGAATATTGAAGCGAATCAAGTG
Organism: Candidatus Poribacteria bacterium; assembly: GCA_012271015.1. Taxonomy (GTDB): domain Bacteria; phylum Poribacteria; class WGA-4E; order WGA-4E; family WGA-3G; genus WGA-3G. Next base: position 7,313 of record JAAXHD010000035.1, read on the forward strand.
CTTGTTATCTCAGAAAATTAGTCCTATCTCTTCTGTAGGAGCGATCTCCCGATCGCGATTCCTTCTTTTCCATTTGTAATTCTATTTTTTTATTGTAATATACTATTCAAACCAGTTTGGGTGGCACTGCAAAGCGGAATACACGGGTAGTTTGGCACCCTCCCACCTTCTCAGGGGGATAAATGGACTGGGGAGCGGAAAATTCAAATGGATGTGTTGGAAGAACTTAAGACGCGGGACGAGCGCATTGAAAAATTGGAACGGGCTTTTTTATTGGTACTGAGTTTAAACGTTGGAAATCATCTCGACAAGTCTTCTCAGAATTGTTTTAGCCATGTTCCATCTTTTGCAGTAGAGCAAATGGAAACCCTTATTGCGGAGTCTGGGAGCACGGAAAAAATCATCGAAGCGTTGCTTGACGTCACTGAAAAACGTTATCGTGTTGAACTCGATGAATTGGGGCGGTGACCTTGTGGGACACAGCATGTCGTAGTGAGGTGGAGGTGCTTCATTATTTCTGTCATCTCTGTACCGCAAACTGTTAGTTTGCGGACCACAGCCGTAGTCTAACGGATCCGGCTACCCAAAGACACAATCTAACAGATTGTGCTACAAAGAGAATTCAGTTGAGTGATTTTCGCGAACGAAGCGGTGATTTATGAACCACCTTCAGTTAGGTATTTTAGATAAATCGCTCTACCTATGGGATAGCGTAATCGTCTGGGTTGTCCTTTCGCCAGTTCGGGAGGTAACCTTCTTTGTGCCCAAAGCCGTAGGAGGGTCCGATTTGATTGATGCTCGACCAGGGCCAGGCTTGTCCACCGATGAGACGAAATTCCTCACCTTTACCGCAGAGCCAGTAGAACATGTGTGCCACGTATCTTGCAACGCCGTGTCCGCCATATTCTGCCATTTGGAAGTCGAATTCGGGTTCTTCTTTCCAATCCCGTGTGGGTGGAACCGTCCGCCAATAACTGTATTTCAGCATGTGGCGCAAACCTTCTGCAGAGGATTCACCGCGACGGTGGAGGATGCTTTGCGAGTGAATAACGAAAGAACCCGCGGGTCCCTCGCTCGAAACCCCTTTCTCTGCTATATCTCGGCTTGTGGAACGGATGTGTGAGCCGGGCATAAGTTCTGTCGGACCCAATTCCATCGGTGTATCCTGTGGAAAGTAAAAGACCTCCACGAAATTGGTTTCAGGTCCAAAGACATGATCGGCATCGTGATGCCACCCTTGTGCGGGCATCGGGCACTCAACACGATGGTTGCTGACTAATACTGGCAATCCGACATTCTTACCGAGCAATGAACGCAGTGCGCCAGCAAGTTCACGATTCAGCAGGACATGCTCGATATACCAATCTTCAAGCAGAATGGGGCTCGGTTCGTGCGTATCCCGCATTCGCTCTAAATCGGCGTGTGTCAATCCATCGGGCATAAAACTCGGATTTATCGGTAAATCGCCGTTGAGATAATCACACGTCCGCTGGTTAATCTCATCGGGGACGACGCCTTGAAGTTGAAAATAGCCATCCCGGCAGTACTGTAGCACCTGTGTATCGGTGAGCGTCGGCTCACAATCAAAAGTGCGGTCTACTTCGTCGTGTTTCATCCTTGATTTCCTCACACTTCTTATTTTTCCATTCTAAAGACACCGATTCTAAAGCCGTATCTCTTGTAAAAGGCGACGGCATCTTCGTTATGAGCAAGTACGTCCAATCTAACTTTCTTATCCGTCCATACGTTTTCGTATAGCCAATCGAGCAACTGCGTAGCGATCCCTTTGCGTCGGTGCGTTCTGTCCACATACAATTGCCGCATATAGTAGTGTCCGCCATCGTCTCTGTATAGGCAGTAGCCGACAATGTGTCCATTTTGCTTCGCTACATAGCAGATATAATCGGTAGCCAACCAAGCTTTCATTCGTTGCGTGAGCTGGACGATGTTCATTGGATCCGGGTGCCGCTCGTCCTTGATGAGATGCTGATTCAGTTCAGCAAGCCTTTCGGCATCGGTGAGTTCGGCTCTAACGATTTCCATTGCAATTCGCCTGATTACGTCAACGTTACAGTATCCCGTTTCACAAGGTCCTTTATTTCCCATTCTGAGCTATAAGCCGCCAATGCTTTTGTCTCTGGCGAGAGTCTCTCCATCACTTCCGGCGGAAAAACTTCCCGGATCCCACGCTCGTCTTGAAAAAATTGGGTCTTATACCGCAGAATCAGGAATCTCCGATCGCGATCCGTCGGTTTCCATACCAGCACACCGTGGGTCAACATTTCAGTGATGAGCACGACATCTCCTGCTTTCGGTGTCACATTGACGAGATCTGGATGGAGCGGAGCATCTGGATTATCGGGTTCAGGGAAAAACAGGTTTTCAGGGCGCGCAAACTCGCGCTTATGGGAGCCCGGTAAAACTACCAAACCGCCATCCCCCGGATAGACATCCGTGAAATAGAAGAAAGCAACGACATCGTTTGTGAAGATCTGATCGTCTCTGACACCATACCGTCGGGTCCAACGAAAACCTTCACCGGCACAATGGAGCGGTGTCATCTCCTGTCGCTCGTGGGTATTGACAACGAGCGATCCGCGATTGAAACGGGGTTTGTTCCAAGTCAATTCTTTGATGATGGGCCACGTAACAGGGTGTAGTGTAAGTGCCTCAAGCGATTTGTCGGCAGAGAACCCATTTGAGAAGCCTTCCCCACCTCTGCTAATTCCGGGTGGCAATTCATCCGGTGCCGCCCGCACAAGCCGTTCGAGTGTTGCCTGTGCATTGCTAAGTTCTTCTGGTGTCAGGACGTTCTCTAAATGCAGATAGCCACGCAGGTCAAAGAGGTATTTCTGTTTCGGTGTCATGTCTTTTCCTCAAGTCGGATACGGATGTCATTTCTTGCGAGATATGGTATAAAGGATTGCTTTAAATTTCAAGGTAATTTACAATGTTGGCAGAAGTTAGATAGAATGCGGTACTCCAATACTTTAGTAGAGGGATTCAAGGTGGAGAATCAAGTAGTCCTCAGCTCCGTTCTACTCATAATCCCCCAACACATCCCGCAAGTTTTGTAGTTCCTGCTTCAGTCCTACAACGACCTCCACATACGCCGGATCTGCGTAAACATTGTTTATCTCGTGCGGATCCTTCTCCAAATCGAACAATTCCCATTCTGGTGGTGTCGGTCGGTCGATTGCGCCTCCTGACCCCAACGCTTCACCGTAATAGTAGATGAGTTTATACCGTTCCGTCCGCACACCGTAGTGCGCCGGAATGTTGAAGTGAGCGAGATGCATCCAATACCGGTAGTACATAGATGTCCGCCAATCCGCTGGCGTTTCACCTTCCAACGACGTTCGGAGACTCCGTCCCTGCATGTCGTTTGGGATTCCTATACCCGCGTAATCGAGGAGCGTCGGCGCGAAATCAACATTCAGTGTAATTTGTTCGCTTACACCCGACGCTGGGATCCGACGTGGGTATCGGACGAGCAACGGAATCCGCATTGATTCCTCATACATGAACCGTTTATCATACCAACCGTGATCCCCTAAAAAGAATCCGTGATCTGCCGAATAGATGACGATTGTATCTTCCGTAAGACTCTCTGCATCCAGATAATCGAGCAGTCGTCCGACATTCTCGTCAATGGCGTGGGCACAGCGTAGATAGTTTTGCATATAGCACTGATAGTTCCACCGCTTCAAATCATCGCCTTCCAAATTTTCAGGGATCGGTTCCGGCAGATGATTTTTCTGGTGCATGATATCTACCTTCGCAGTGTTCATCGCGGCTGCCGCTGTCCGATTTTCGTAGGCATCGTTGAAGGTCGGTGGCTCGGGGATCTCCTCCGTATAGAGATGCCGATGCTTGGGATTTGGGAAGAACGGATCATGCGTTGCTTTATAGGTCGTCATCAGAAAAAACGGTTGATCTGCCGCTCTGTTCCGTAGCCAATTCAACGAACTGTCCGTTACGATGTCAGCGGAGTATCCATCGAATTTTTTCCGTTCCCCCATCTCAATCATTTCGGGATTGATGTGTGCACCTTGGACGGGAAACACGTTCCAGTAATCGAATCCGTGTGGATCGCTGACACCATCGTGTCCGAGATGCCATTTCCCGGCAATCGCGGTCTGATACCCATCCTCATGCAACATTTGTGCGACTGTCCGTTCCCGCGTGTGATCGATTGTATCCGTGAGCGTTTTGATACCCGTCTTATGGCTGTATTTTCCTGTGAGAATGGAGCCACGTGCTGGCGTGCAGATGGCATTCGTGCAGAAACAGTTGTTGAATCGCATTCCACCATTACCGATTCGATCGATATTCGGGGTGCGCCCCCCGTGTTGAAAGTTTTCCCTTCCGTAACAACTGATCGCTGGTGCCGCATGGTCATCAGATACGATGAGGAGTATATTCGGTCTGTGAGTAGTTGGCATGACTTATTATTCCCAAGGTTTCAGGATAATCTTCGAGCTTTCGTGAGATGCAGAGGTTTCAAATGCTTGTTGGATCTCACTCATCGGATAGATATTGCTGATGAGTAGGTCGAGGAGTGGTGAACCCTCGATGACCTTCATCAATCCGGGGAATTGGTTGAGGTTATAGTGCCATGCCCCGGCGAGACGTAAACCTTTACCGATGAGATCTGGACTCACATGGAGGACGGTGTCGTTATTGCCGCTCTGTCCGACGAAAGCAATCGTGCCACGCCGCCGCGTCGCATCGATACAAAGTCGATGTGCTTGGACGTTTCCTGAACAGTCGAGTGCAAAGTCCACACCGCGACCGTCTGTGGTGAGGTCACGAATCTGGTCGACTGCATCGTCATCCGTAGGGTTGATGACCGCTTCGACACCCATCTGTCTTGCGCGTTCGGCGCGCCACGGGATCAGCTCCGCCGCGATGACTTTCGCACCACGAAAGCGAGCATTGGTAATCGCACCGAAACCGACAGGACCGATACCAGTAATCAACACAGTGTGTGTTGCGTTGACACCCATCTCGTCAAAGGCACGGTACGACGGACCCAAGGCGCAACACGCCAAGGACGCGTGTTCGTAGGAGACGTTGTCTGGAATCTTCGGGAGCAACCAAGAGGGTTTGAGAATGTACTGTGCCATCGTCGCACTCCCGTATGGAGAACCGACGAATTCCTCAAAATTGTAGTTGTTTTCGCAGTGGATGTAGTCCCCGTCGGTGCAAAGTACGCACTTTCCGCACGGATATTGCGGCATCACGACGACTCTATCGCCGATCTCCACTTTTCCGGGTTGGGCGATGTCTACAACTTCACCTGCGGCTTCGTGTCCCATCCCGTCGGTTTTGTGTCCATACTCGAAAGCGTGGTATTCGTTACACATCGGCGAAGCATGGATTTTTACAACGACCCAATCCTCTTTCGGTGTCGGATCCGGCACTTCGACGAGTCCTGCTTGGTGTTCACCTAAGATTGCTGCTACTTTCATTTTTGCTCCTTCTGTTTTTTACCAAAGATATAGGAATATTTCGGTTAAACCTTCGTCCATTTTAGCATAAATTACGCTATAAAGCAAATTGTAGACTGTTGAGAGTGTGTAAAGTTTTTGATGTTTCTGCAACCCCGTAGGGGTGATATCTCTGTAGAAATGTCTTGACAAAATTGGCGAAAACCTGTTTAATAGTAGCGGCGGATACAAACGATCACAGCAAGTATTGACTTGCAAGTCACGCCAGCAATGCCGTGTTTTCGGCATGTTAGGATTTAATCTTTTATAAAAGGGAAATGAAATGAAAATAGAACAACGACTTGAAGAATTAGGTGTGGAATTGCCAGAACCCGCGGTTCCCGTAGCGAATTACGTCACGACGGTGCAAACCGGTAATCTCGTCTTTACCTCTGGACACGGACCCGGAACAGGCGAAGGTCCAATCTATCAGAGCCAACTCGGCACCGACGCGACGATTGAGGAAGGCTATGCTTCGGCACGTCAGGTAGCCATCTGCTTGTTAAGCACTCTCAAACACGCACTCGGTGATCTCGACAGAATCAAACGTGTCGTCAAAGTGATTGGGTTCGTCAATTCGGCACCCGATTTCACCGACCAGCCCGCGGTTGTCAATGGGGCATCCGACTTTTTGGTCGAGGTCTTCGGTGATAAAGGTAGACATGCCCGCTCCGCAGTCGGTATGGTGCAATTACCCGGTGGGATTCCCGTCGAAGTTGAGATGGTTGTCGAAATTGAAGACTAACCTCTTTAGGAGAAAAGAAGGGTAGAATGGCAGTTCAAATTGTTAAACCTCGGATACGCGGATTTATTTGTACCAATGCCCATCCCGTGGGATGTCAAACGAATGTGCTAAATCAGATAGGTGAGATTAAGCAGGACATTCCCTACAAAGCGACGGATATGAACGCACTTGTCATCGGTGCGTCAACAGGGTACGGGCTTGCCTCTCGTATCGCGCTGACGTGGGCTTACGGTGCGAAAACGCTTGGGCTTCTTTACGAGCGACCCGCCGATGCCAGACGGACCGCGACAGCAGGATACTACAATACCTTTGCTTTCCACCAACAAGCATCAGAAGACGGATTCTTCGCGGGTAGCCTCAATGGAGATGCGTTTTCAGATGAGATGAAGGCGGATACGATTACCCGACTCAAAACGGACTTCGGCAAAGTAGATATTCTCGTCTACAGTATCGCCGCACCGCGACGCATACACCCGAAAACCGGTGCCTCACATCAATCAGTCCTCAAACCGATTGGCGAGTCGTATACAGGGAAGACGATTGATCTGAATCGAGACGTTATCACACCTGTGACGATTGAGCCTGCGAATGAACAGGAGATCACAGACACGATCGCCGTGATGGGGGGCGAGGACTTGGAGATGTGGATTGATGCTTTGGCAGAAGCGGAGCTGCTTGCCCCGGAGGTCACAGTTGTTGCTTATACCTATATCGGAAGTTCCTTGACTTGGTCCATTTACCGAGACGGGACTATCGGCAGGGCGAAAGACGATTTAAAAGCGCGTGTAGACGCACTTGACGAGCGGCTCAGAGACCAACTTGGTGGAAGTGCCTATATTTCGGCGAACAAAGCCGTCGTTACGCAAGCATCCGCGGCGATTCCTGTTGTGCCGCTCTATATCAGTATCCTCTATGATATTATGGATGCCAAGGGCATCAATGAGGCACCGATTGGGCAGATGCAACGACTTTTCTCAGAGCATCTCGGACCCGGATTACGGCCGCAACTCGACGGTGAACGTTATATCCGTCTTGATGACCGTGAGTTACAGCCTGAAGTAACCGACGCAGTGACCGAGCGTTGGGGACGAATTGATACCGACAATTTCCATGAACTCTCCGATTACGCAGGCTACAGGCGACGCTTCCGAAATCTCTTCGGATTTGAGGTTGAAGGCGTAGATTACGATGAAGCGATCGAGACGGAGTTAACGTTCTGATCAGGAATGATAGACGACAGATTATAGTGAAATTCTGCTATAACTAAACTCACGACAATTTTTTGTGGTATAATCTAAACTAAACTCACGACAGAGGTTTTTGATATATTACTGTAATTACTATAGTTTGGACAATTCGTGTTCCATTGAGGTAGAGTTTCCAAGGGTCCCCAGATTTTTTTCAAGGGGCACATATCGGCAAAACTCGGAGAAAAACGGACCGCCCCCGTAGGGTGGGTTGAACATGTCCCTTGAAA
>JAAXHD010000333.1:0-1385 GCA_012271015.1 Candidatus Poribacteria bacterium
TTCAGGCATCTATTCGATTTTGATAGATAGCCGTCACGAGTTCCATCGTCTTGACTGCGTCCGCGAAGCAGGTTAAGGGTTGCCGGTTCTGTTGAATAGCGTCGACAAAATGTCTGCTTTCTCCATAAAATCCGTAAGCCATGTGTGAGGCGTTAGATCCAGCGGCATCTTCGGGGGTGATTTCAGTTATGCCGTTGGGTGTATGAAGGATAGCGCGTCCACCAGGATCGGGATTGATATAGGCGGAAATCTCACGCGCATGCATCTCAAATGTATGGATACGTCCGCCAACTGCCCAGTTGGTACACAGGTAACCTGAGGCACCACTGGTAAATTTAACAAGTGCGTTGAAACTATTTTCGCGCTCGGAGTAGAAACTATTGATGTCGCTCGCAACGGCTTTCACTTCACCGCCCCCAAGCCATCGGAGGGCATCCACGGCGTGAATTGCATCACATGTTAAGACGTCTATCACACCCTCGTAATAGCGTGCGTCCGGTGTGTTTTTGTGGAAGGTTGACATGCACTGAAGGATCGGACCTTGCTTTTCGACGATTGTTTTGACCTCTCGCAAGAGTGGGATAAAGCGACGATTGAAACCCACCATTGACTTACAGTCGTTTTTCTCTGCGGCGCGTGCCATTTCCTTGGTTTGATGGAGTGTGACACCGGGGGGTTTCTCAATAAAAACGTGGTGCTGCTGCGAGAGACAGTGGATGACAAGCGGAAATAGGTGTTGCGGCGGCATTAGGATATACACCGCGTCGGGGCTTGTCTTCTCAAGCATCTGTTTATAGTCAGTGAATGTTTCCTCAATCTCAAAACGTTCCGCCGTTGCCTGAAGTTTTGATGGGATCATATCGCACAATCCAACGAGGTTCACATCTTCACACGCTCTGAGCGACGGATAGTGGACACTATTTGCCATCCCACCCGCACCGATGAGGGCAATATTGACTTTTTTCATCTGGAGTCCTCCTAATGAATCTTTCCTTGCATGTTATAGCAGACGATGTTAAAATGCAACGAACTTCTGAATACGGATGTGGCTTATCAACCACCGCAGACATTGACAACACACTGTGTCTGTCCTGATAACACAAGAAAGCCATTTTAAAAAAAGTTTGACATTTTCTCTCGTTTAAGGCATAGTTATATGTGAGTATGGTGGTGAAAATCAAAAAATCATACCGCTATAGAAACGATACTTTCATATTTTCTGGCATTTGCCAATTAACTATTCTTTGGGGATCTGAAAATGAAGTGCCGACCGGCAAAGCTTATATCCAAAAAAGCGATGATGTTAGGTGATTCTCACCGGATCAAACTGCTTCCGGTAGTGGGAGCGCTGCTTGCTGGTTCTGCCCGTGTTCTCGCCCCCCCCC
>JAAXHD010000333.1:1426-23806 GCA_012271015.1 Candidatus Poribacteria bacterium
GATACCCCTTACGGGGAAAGGAAAAAAGATGATGCACGTATTTTACAAAAACCTGCATACCCTCTACCAGTTCATGGTTGCTTTGGTGTTCGTGAGTGGTGCTGTTTTTATGTTTACCTATGATGGATTTGTCTCAGAAACCGAGGCTACAAGTTGTTGCTGTAGCAGTGAACCCTGGTGACTTCCTTTGCAGTAGACAGCAGCGGTGATTTTGGTAGTGATGTCCGTATAGATGCCGAGACTACCAGAGGTAGTTATGAAGGAAAGGATAAACCTCCCTCATCAAGCAGTAACAGTGGATGCGGTTCTTGCGATGAGTCCGATTGTAGTTGTTCTTCATCAAGTGGATGCACTGGTAGTCGCGGTTGCACGGATTCTAGCTCTCAGGCTTGTTTGGAGGGTGGAACCAATAAATGTCAGTGTTCAAGCCAGTGTGGAGCCGCGAGCAAATGCACTATTGAAAGCCCTTGTTATTAGGTAGGGATAAGAGGTTTTATAATGGAAAGAAATAACCAATGTTCCTATTCGCGGTTACCTTGTAGCATTAGTCATAGAACCACTTTAGATTTACCTAAGGGGTCCATTGCCCAGTTAGGACAAGGCGCAGTGTATGACTTAGCGCTCACTCCAGATGGTGCCTCTCTTGTGGTCGGATCCGGAACAGGACTTTGGTGGTATGAACTATTCTCACAGTCTCCGTACGCATTGTGGGAAATGGAAAGAGTGTCCACTGTTTCTGTTTCCCACGATAGCAGATGGATTGTCACCGGACATAGCGATAATAGTATCAAAATCTGGGATATACACCGTAAGGTTTGCGTTGCCTGGTTGGCCGATCAGGATAAATTTAGTGCGACGGTCCGTCCTGCCTTCGCACCAAATGGACAAAGGGTCGCTTTTTTGGCAAGAGACTTTGATACAGTCTATTTAGTTGATCCAACAACAGGAATACACCTCTCCAGCCTTGGAAACGGATACCCGATAAGGTTTCGTCGCGGTGCTGTTGTTAAACCGGTTACTTTTTCAATGGATAGTCAATTGGTAGCTAGCGTAAGTCTGATGGACACAGAAGCATCCAGCGACTTTGTTTGTGTGTGGCATGCAGAGACGGGCGAACTCATCGCATCTCTTACAGACTATCCAGATTTTGTATATGGGATTAGTTTTTCACCCTGTGGGCATTATCTTGCTGTGGGAGGATGGGGAGGTACCTTGAGAGTTTGGAATGTTTACACAGGAAAATTGGAAATAGCACGTACCGACTATGGGAAATATAGGATGTATCCGTGCTATTTGCCAGATGGACAACTAAATTGCCGTAGCCTACGTTCCTGAACCTATATATGTATGGGATGTAGAGAATAACGTGAAAATGGCGGAACTTGACATTCATGGACGCGTCAAATTCGCACGCTTTTCGGAGTCTGGGAAATACTTGGCAGTCGCCGGCGAATCTGGTAACATCAGAGTATGAAAAATAGATGAACATACCTCTACTGTTTCAACTCTTCATCAGTATACTGGAATTGCTAGCTCAGTCAGTTTTGCATCGGATGGGAGGACGTTGGCAGCCGGGTATTGGTATGATAGCGTCCGTATCTGGAACCTTGCAAAACAACAGTCGTGTTATCCACTCGAAATAGATGCTATATCTAGATTCTGTGTTGTCCATAGATCTCCCTACGGGGAACTCTTCTTTATAAGTATCAGTGAAAATACCGTCAAAATATGGGAATTGGGAAATACTAAGGTTCCTATTGTTGAGTTCACAACACCTGAAAGCATATGGTGGCGGGCCGTGGCTTTATCGCCTAAAACCGACTTGCTGGTAAGCGGAACTAAAAATGGTCCACTCATAGTCTGGGATGTACGAAATAGACACAAACAACATATTCTCACAGCCCATACAGATACGATTCAGGCAGTGGTATTTTCCGCAGATGGAAAACGACTTGCAAGTACATCAAGAGACGGAACTCGAATCTGGGATGTTGAAAGTGGGGAACAGATTGGCATCTTACCAGAATCACCATTGTTAGATGCCGCTCTGTACAAAGGAGAAACTCGAGATATTCAGAGAAGACTGGAAGCACTGTCAAAAGCGGATATGTGTCTTTGTTCTCGCTTAATTCAAACGCTCAGTTTTTCGCCTTGTGGTACATTGGTTGCTGGCGGCATGCCGGAAGAACTCATATTGTGGGATGCTACAACTTATGAACCTCGCTTAATTTTACTTCTACCAAAAGGGTATCAGCACAAGTCTGCCTTGGTATTTTCTCCGTGTGGGAGGTATCTGGCGTATGACTTAGTAAAGGAGGGTACAAGGAAGGTGTTGATCAAAGTATGGGACCTTGTCTATAGCAAGAATGTTGTCTCTTTTTCTGGGAATTTCTATAGTTGCGTTTCACTCAGTTTTTCGCCGGATAGCACACTTCTAGCAAGTAGCGGAGGAGAAGGCACTATTCTCCTCTGGGATATGAAGCCTTATTTGTAGCATGAATATTTCGGACGCAGTTACTGCCGGTATTACACACCTTGTGCGAAACCGATTACGAGCTGGGTTGTCCATCCTCGGTATCCTCATCGGCATTGCGAGTGTTCTCTGCATGATAGCGATTGGCGATGGAGGAAAGAAAATCATTGCAGACGAGATCGAAAAAATTGGGGGATTCAACCAGGTCAGGTTTTGGACGCGTACCGCCATTCAGAGACGCGGACGGCTCATCCGGCGTACCACTGAAAGGTATACGCTTGAAGACGCTCACGCCATCGAAATAGAATGCCCTGATATTCGTTTTGTTTTTCCCCATGAAACCAGTTTCCGAGGGATTCTCGCGAGTCGACACGGTGGGCAAGCGCGTCCTTATGTCGAAGGTGTCACGGTGGACTACGCCCAGGGTAGGCAATGGATCGTGAGACAAGGACGCTTTTTCACTCAAAACGACATTGACACCGCAGCACAGGTATGTGTACTCGGATCAGAAGTGGCTGTTGACTTGTTTGGCGAAACGTCGGCCTTAGGGCAAGAGGTGAAGATCAAGTTACGATGGCGACAACCTTTTGTCCGCTGTCGTGTTATTGGGGTCATGGCCCCTAAAGGGCGGAGCCTCCGCCGTTCTTTGTCTCTGGATGGTATCGTTTGTGTCCCATTAACAACACATCTCCAGTGCCTCTCCGGCAATCGTTCCTTTTCTGGGCTCACGATTTTTTTTGAAGATGGTGTGCATCCTTCTCGTATCATTGGTTCTGTGACGGATATACTACAGAAAAGACACCGTGGTAAAGATGACTTTATCGGTACTTGGACACCGAAGCACTCCGTTTCGGAGTTGGATCGTATTGAGAAAATTATAAAAATCGCATTAGGCAGTATCGCCGGCTTTTCACTGTTTGTCAGTGGTATCGGTATCATGAATATCTGTCTTGTCTCTGTCGGTGAAAAGACCCGCGAGATAGGGCTACGGAAGTCCGTCGGTGCGAGACGCATTGACATCTTCTCTCAATTCTTGACAGAATCCATCTGTCTCTGTCTTTGCGGCGGGGTGCTCGGTATCGTAGGCGGTTGGCTCGCCGCCCTCGGTATGGCACGGGTTGCCGTTCAGATTGTGCCGATTGTGCCGGAGTGGCCCGTTGTTTTGTCTGTGCCGTGGATGGTCATATCCGTCCTCTTTTCAATCTTCATGGGCATCATTTTCGGGGTCTATCCCGCGATACGGGCATCGCGCATGTCACCGATGGAGGCCCTTCGAACCGATACATAAGGAGGACACTCCCTCACAATGAACTTTTACCAGAAAATCCTTGTATGTGCTATTGTGCTACTTGCTTGTTGGATTCGCGTGCAAGGCGTATCCAGACTACCGGATGGGCAGTTCACCTCTAACGATGCGTATCTCTTCGCTGCACAGGCACAAGAGGTCGCCGAGCGTGGCGTTCTCCCCGCACGCGATATGCATCGCTGGCTGCCTTATGGCAGAGATAACGGACAGTTATTCCCGCTCTACGCCTACGCCATCGCCTACACCCATAAAACCATCGGGTGGGTGTCTCCGAAACTCACGCTTTACCATATCCAAGTCTACGCTTCCGCTATCTGTTTCACACTCGGACTCGGCGTGTTGTGTTTCTTCCTTGCCCGTGCCTATGGAGTTGTTTTTGCTTTAATTACGGCTCTCCTTCTCGCAACGCTGCCGGGGAGTATAGAACGCAGTGCGGCGGGTTTCGGGGACAGAGATGCGTGGTGCTGGATGCTCGGCGTATTTGCTGTCACCAGTTATCTCTATAAGGAAAGTATGGGGCCTGGACGACGCAGATGGAGCGCTACCGCACTCGCTGGATTTATCGTTCTCTTAGGCGGACTGAGTTGGGAAGGCTTCGGATTTTTCGTCTTGATGATTGTCGGGGTGGAACTCTGGAAATTCTGTAGTGCTGACACAGAACAGCACCCCAAAGAATACCTCCTCTATATGCTAATGTTCGTCCCATGGCTCTATCTCATCAGCCCTGCCTATCGCAGCGGCTACGGTTTCTCAACGCATGTCGCCGCGCTGATGTTAATCCCACCGCTGACAGTCTTTGTGCTGCGCGGATCAAAATTTCTACTCTTCAAGTCCGTTGAACATCTCCGTTCATATTCACAAAAACTCGCATGGGGGTTGACCCTGCTCGGCATTGCCGCGGGAGTCGGCTATATCTTTATGCAAGCCGGCACCTTCGCGGAGACAGCCTACCCGTTCCCTGAGAGCCAACTCATGCAGGGTATCGGGGAATTAGCCGACCCACATTTCGGGTATTGGACTGGACGATACGGTGCCGTGTTTGTCTTAGGGAGCCTTGGATTGATAACCGCTTGTCTCTATTTGTGGAAATGGAAAGGACTTCCTCTGGCACTCTCACTCTCTCTGTTTGTGGGCACAACCTTCTTTCGCACACAGGTTAATGGGTGGATAGGAGAAGGTCCGTGCAACACGCTCTTTTTTATTTCGTTGGGATTGACAGGTCTATCAATGGGTATTGCGTGTCTCCGAGAAGAAAAAGCGGAAAACGAATTGGTAACACTCGCCACACTCACATGGTTTCTCTTATGGGTGGGACTCTCGCGCGGCGGCAAACGACACGATTTTTTTATCGGGATGCCGCTCGCTTACGGCACCGCCTGGCTTCTTTGGTTTTCGCCTACACATCTCGTCCAGTGGCTCAAGGATGCAAATATCCTTTACCCGCAGGTGAAGGAAAGACGTGCGACTGCTATCTTTGCCAGCATTGTGTTGATACCGGTTCTGTTTTGGACACCGGTTGGCGGACATGCCAATAGGTCTATCTACGCTGCTGCCCGCATGCGGCCCTCTATCCCAGGGCAAGGCAGCAGGTCAGAGACGTTCCAATGGATGCACAAAACCCTTCCGAAAGAATCCGTGATCGCAGCAAACTGGGACTACGGCACACAACTCAACGTCCTCGGCGGTGTCAATACTGTTGTTGACTCCGACCATTTTCTCCCGCACTGGATACACCTCTATTACCGACACGTCTTCTGTGCACAAGAGGCGCGCGAAGCACTTGCGTTTCTCAAAACGCACAAAGCCACACACCTGATGTTGACAGAGCAGGGCGTGCTATCCCGCTCCCGAGACTATTCACGCATGGGCAGTGATGCAAAGGGTGACAGGCAGTTTGAACTCTATCAACTGACGCGAACAGAGACACCCATCGGCACCCCCTACCGAATGCAATCGCGAGGAACAGACACACCGTTAGACTTCATTGATATTGCCCGCACTTCCGCTGACACCTTATCCGTTACCGCCCACTTTAAAGACGAAAACAAGGCTGTCGCTACAGGAGAACTGGGCGAAACCTTAGCAAGGGCTGTAAGGGTAGAAAGAATTGTCAACTTTCCAACTTCTCAAATTACAGTGGAGATCGAGAACGGGGGACTCATTTTGGATTTTGACGCTGAGATCCAGATCAGCAGGGCCTATTACGTTCCGCTTCTCGGTTGGAACAGTCTGGCTGTCAGGTTGTTCCTGCGCGGAGAACACACCGATATCTTCGTCCCCGTTTATCCGACAGAGGAAGATATAGCGAAGGACATCAAAGTCTGGGAGCTTCAGTACCCGTCCGATATAGAGACAGATGAAAAATATCTCACAACTGAGCCGATAACAACGGATAAAAAATGAACACAGATCCTATCAAATTAGAACTTTACAAAAATATGCTGACCTCGGTTGCCGAGGAGATGGGTGTAACGTTACAGCGCACGGCGTTCTCACCCAACATCAAGGAACGGCTTGATTTTTCATCTGCCGTGTTTGATAACACCGGTAAGATGGTTGCCCAAGCCGCGCATATTCCTGTACATCTCGGCTCCATGCCACTTTCGGTGCTCGCGGCTATTGCCCATACAGAAATGGCACCCGGCGATATGATTGCTCTTAATGATCCATACCGCGGTGGTACCCACTTACCGGATATCACGCTCGTCGCACCTGTCTTCTCAAATGAGGATATGGACGGGGCAGAAGCACGTCTTGTCTTCTTTGTAGCAAATCGCGCACATCACGCGGATGTGGGGGGAATGACCCCCGGTTCAATGCCGATTGCGACGAGTGTCATTCAGGAGGGTATCCGAATTCCACCCGTTAAGCTCATCCGAGGTGGAGAATTGGACACCGACCTCTGGGAATTCATTCTCGCGAATGTCCGCACGCCTGGGGAACGTCGCGGTGATATGGAAGCACAGGTGGCGGCAAACCGTGTCGGCGAACGGCGACTCCAGGAGATGATGGGTAAATATGGTGCGCCGGAGATGACGGAATACATGCAGGAACTGTGCGCGTATGCGAGTCGGATGGTCAGGGCACGCCTTCGAGAAATCCCGAATGGACGTTATACATACACTGATATGCTTGATAATGACGGCATCACTGATGAACCTATTGAGATACGGGTCGCGATTGAGATTGATGGTGATACCGCATTGGTTGATTTCACAGGCACGGCTCAGCAGGTCCGAGGTTCAGTGAACGCGATTTACGCCATTACACTCTCTGCTGTTTTTTATGCCTTTCGGTGCATCGCCGGTGCAGACGTTCCTGCCAATGCTGGATGTTTGGAACCGATCCGAGTCGTTGCACCAGAGGGAACCGTTGTGAACGCAAAGTTTCCGGCAGCGGTTGCGGGGGGAAATGTCGAAACATCACAGCGTATTGTTGATGTTCTGCTCGGCGCATTGGCGCAAGCCTGTCCTGATCAGATTCCCGCTGCAAGTTCCGGGACCATGAATAACCTCACGATAGGGGGTTATGATGTTTCGCGCGGGAAGGAATTTACGTATTACGAAACTATTGCAGGTGGGATGGGGGCACGCCCAAATCGAGACGGAGTTGATGCCATCCATACGCATATGACCAATACGATGAACACACCTATAGAGGCAATTGAGACGAACTATCCGATGCAGGTGGCGGCGTATGCGATTCGGCGTGGAACAGGTGGTACGGGGAAATTCCGAGGGGGTGCAGGGGTCATTCGGGCATTACGACTTCTTACAGATGCTGAGGTTACCATCCTTTCGGAACGTCGGACGCGGGGTCCTTACGGCTTGCGAGGCGGTGAACCAGGAAAACCGGGACGTAACGTGCTAATTTCTGGTGGAGAAGAACGTCCATTAGCGGGCAAGGTATCCATTTCTACCCGCGAGGGGGATGTTATCCGTATAGAAACACCGGGTGGCGGTGGATTCTCGTCTGAGTCGCAGCCTCAAGTGTTAAAAGAAAGAGAAGAATTATAACGTTAAGAATTCAAAACCCTTGTGGATTAAATGAAGGCAGCCTGCAACAACGGCGCAGGCGGTACGTTAGCGAAGAACTTTGTTAAACCAATCGCCTGATTTAAGCCTTGCGAATCATTGAAAGAACTTGAGTTGAGAATAAGCCGGATTCTGTATATGACGATCATTCATCTGGGATGGATGTTACCATCCACCTCAAGCGGTTACCTGGGGACGAGGCGGGCATACCTACATAAGTCCCTCATTTACCTTGCTCCAGATGGGGTTTACCAAGTTCCATAAGTCACCTTATGGACTGGTGCGCTTTTACCGCACCGTTTCACCTGTACAACGCTTTGAGGCGTTGTAGTCTACTCTCTGTTGCACTTTCCATAGCGTCGCCGCTCCTGGGTGTTACCCAGCATCCTGCCCTGTGGAGTCCGGACTTTCCTCATCCCGATGGTAAGATTACGACCGGGACGCGACCATCTACTCAACTCAAGCCTCCCTATTATAACCGATCTGTCAGCTTAAAGCAATGGAATTGAAGCGAGTCTATGTTGAAAAAAGAAAAAAAGAGGCGCGCCCGTAAAGCGCGCCTTCGATACAATTTGTTTGTTAATACAAGAAATTACGAACATCCACTTGTCGTTCCACAATTCGCACAGCGATAGCAGACCCCACTTCTCTGCATCAGGGCACCGCACTCAAGACATGGCGGTGCATCCGCATATTGGAGAACGACCTGCTTCTCATGCGCCGACCATGAATCTGTTTCACCGTTACTACCGTGTCCATACGGATGGAGTTCTTCGGGCGGCACCATCTCTTCATCCATATCTATCACGTTGGATTCTTCCCGTGGTTCCTGAGTGAGGAACTGCGTGCCGAGCCACCGGAAAACGTAATCTATAATCGACTTCGCCATCGGAATGTCAGGGTTAGTTGTAAAGCCTGACGGTTCAAACCGGACGTGGCTGAACTTATTAACGAGCGACTCTAACGGCACACCGTATTGCAACGCGATAGAGGTGAGAACCGCTACAGAGTCCATCAGTCCGGAGACGGCTGTGCCTTCTTTGCTCATGCGGAGGAAAACTTCTCCGGGGCTACCATCTTCGTAGAACCCGACAGTAATGTAGCCTTCATGACCCCCAACGCTAAATTTGTGGGTCATAGAGGAACGCGTGTCAGAGAGACGTTTCCTGATCGGGCGTTCAGTCGAGGTGCCAGCAATCGCCTCATCGGTTTCACTCTCCGCATCCTGTTGGCTTCGGGTTGAAAGCGGTTGGCTCCCTTTGCTACCATCACGATAAACGGCGAGACATTTGACACCGCGTCGCCACGCTTCCACGTATAACGTTTTGATGTCATCTACCGTTGCGTCGTGTGGGACGTTGACAGTCTTGGAAATGGCACCAGAGATAAAGGGTTGCACAGCCGCCATCATTTTCAACGGTCCCATGTGATTTATATAACGAGTTCCGTGCTTCCCACATTGGACAGCACAATCGAAAACGGCGTAATGCATCGGTGAAAGGTGTGGTGCGCCCTCAACCGTGCCTGTACCACAGATGACCTCTTCAGCAATACTAATTTCATCTTCGCTGAATCCAATTGCAGAAAGGAGATCAAAACTCGAATCTGCTGCTTCTTCTTCGGTGATACCTAACCGCTCAAGACACTCTTCTCCGAGAAATCCCGGGGCAAAGGCAAGGTTCAGGTCAAACGCACTCGGTAACATCTCCGCAACGCGGGCGATGTCCTCCTGTGTGAAGCCTTTCCGCTTCAATGTATCCGCGTTGATGTTCGGTGTCCCTTCAAAAGTACCTGTTCCGACAATATACGTAATAATCGCTTCTGTCTGCTGGAGCGTGTAATCTAAGTTGTGCAGGGCGTCGCGGACGCTCTGGTTGACAATCTTCATGTATCCACCACCCGCCAACTTCTTGAACTTGACGAGAGCAAACTCCGGTTCAATTCCCGTTGTATCACAATCCATCAAGAAGGAGATCGTTCCAGTCGGAGCGATGACGCTAATTTGGGAATTTCGATAGCCCCACTGTTCACCTTTTTCAAGGCAGGCATCCCAATCTGTCTTTGCTGCGTTGAAAAGATCCGGCGGACATGCGATCGGGTCAATGTCGTAGGCGGCATCGCGGTGCAGCCGCATAACATCTAACATCGAGTCCCGATTCTTCGCATAACCATCAAAAGGTCCGATGCTCTCGGCGATCTCTGCACTTGTGTGGTATCCCTGTCCGCTCAGGATGGCAGTGATAGCACCTGCATAGGCACACGCTTGGTCGCTGTCGTAAGGAATACCTAAACGCATCAAGAGTGCGCCCAAGTTAGCATAGCCGAGTCCAAGTGGACGATATTCATCAGAACGTTGCGCTATATCGTTCGTCGGGTATGAAGAGAGACTGACTATAATCTCCATCGCGGTGACAAACACACGGATGGTCGCGCGAAAGCCTTCAATGTCAAAGTTATCATCGTCTCTCAAAAACTTGGCAAGGTTGATACTGGCAAGATTACAAGCGGAATCGTCTAAGAAGAGGTATTCACTGCACGGATTACTCGCATTAATCTTACCTGAGTTTTTACATGTATGCCATTTCTGAATCGTGCTGTCAAACTGGACACCCGGATCCGCACATGCCCAAGCGGCATAAGCGATCTTCTCCATCAGTGTTCTGGCATCATATTCGTCTGCGACTTGACCGCTTGTCCGGTAAGTAGTTCTCCATGAATCTCCCTGTAAGTAGGCATTCATGAACTCATCCGGGATCCGGACAGAGTTATTGCTGTTCTGTCCACTGACGGTGCTGTATGCTTCACCATTGAAATCGGCTGGATATCCCGCGGCGATGAGTGCTTTTGCTTTATCCTCTTCACGTAATTTCCAATCGATATAATCAGCGATTTCTGGGTGATCCATATCGAGGATAACCATTTTAGCTGCCCGTCTTGTGGTGCCACCAGATTTGATACTGCCTGCCCATCGGTCGAAGCCTTCGAGGAATGATAGTACCCCCGAACTCTCACCACCACCGGAGAGGAGTTCACCCTTCGCGCGAACTTTGCTGAAGTTGGAACCTGTGCCACTGCCATATTTGAAGAGACGCACTTCAGCTCTCTGGAGATCCAACATAGAGTCCAGAGAATCGTCAACCTTTTGAATGAAGCAGGCGGAATTTTGCGG
This sequence comes from Candidatus Poribacteria bacterium, assembly GCA_012271015.1. Lineage (GTDB taxonomy): Bacteria > Poribacteria > WGA-4E > WGA-4E > WGA-3G > WGA-3G. The sequence goes on from JAAXHD010000333.1 coordinate 12,409, forward strand.
ATGTTGGTATGCATTGGTAGTGACCTTGACTTCCTGTGAATCTCGGTCCCAATAGTAGTTGCCGCCACCTCCCTCAATACCATATTCGTGCCACAAACCGCAGTTAAACCAAACAGGCGAGTTGAAAGCACCCCGTTGTGTAACGAGGATATGCGTCAATTCCATCTCAAACGTCTCTGCGTCTTCGGGGGTAGCAAAATACCCACCGAATTCTTCGCCTGCGCGACGGAGCGTACGCGCCACACGGGTAACCAATTGGCGAGCACTGTCCTCCGATTCTACCCCGGGAACTCCAGCTTTTCGGAAATATTTCGATGCCGCAATATCTGTCGCGAGCTGCGTCCAGTCTGCCGGTATTTCGACCTGTTCTTGTTTAAAGATGACATCACCCTTTTCATTGTAGATGACCGCGTCGCGGCGTTCCCATTCCAACAAATCGTAAGGATGAACGCCGGACTTGGTAAAATACGGTGTGAAGGTGATCCCTGCCCGCTTACCTTCGTCTGACTGTTTTAGAGAGGTCGCCTCTTCATCAACCCCTTTCGGATTATCAACCGTCATACTCATACTCCTTTGGTTGTCAATATGTCCGAAGAAACACACTGATAACCATTTTATGATAATATGCGCTCGGAAGCGCGTCTGTAAGAATTTCTATAGTTATAATTAATTTTCAATAATGATTCGGTGGTAACGTTTCTTCCCGGCGCGGAGGAGCAAAGCATTCTCCTCAAGCAGGTCGGTACCAACCACCATATCTATCGCGCGGTACTGTTTTTCGTTGATGTAAGCACCGCCTTGCTGAACGAGCCGCCGCGCTTCGCTACGTGAATTTGCCAATCCGACTTCATGGAAGAGTTCCATGATCGGAATCCCGCTGTCAAGTCGTTCTGGTGCGATAACCGAAGTCGGCATTGCGACTTCATCAAGGTTCCCGCCACCAAACGCAGCGCGTGATGCTTCTTGTGCTTTGTCTGCCTCTGCCTTTCCGTGCGCAAGTTTTGTGGCTTCGTACGCGAGGACTTCTTTTGCCTCTCGAATTGCTTCGTCTTCCAAATTACCGAGTTGTCGAATCTCATCCATTGGCAGAAAGGTGAAATACGCTAAGAAACGGAAGACATCGCGGTCATCCACGTTAATCCAGTATTGATAGAATTCATAAGGTGAGGTCCGTTCAGCATCGAGCCAAACTGCACCGCTTGCGGTTTTTCCCATCTTCGCGCCGCTTGCGGTAGTAAGCAGCGGAAAGGTGACTGCGTGAACACGCTCGCCTTCGACTCGACGGACGAGATCAACACCCGCAAGAATATTGCCCCATTGGTCATCTCCACCGAGTTGGAGACGACATCCGTATTTCTGAAAAAGACATAAATAGTCATAAGCTTGAAGTAGTTGATAATTAAATTCAAGGAATGAGAGTCCAAGTTCCCGTTCAAGACGTTGTCGATAACCTTCTGCCTTAATCATCTCATTCACCCGAAAGTGTTTACCGATGTCCCGTAGAAATTCGATATAATTGACAGACAGCAACCAGGCGGCGTTGTTAAGGAACCTTCCCGCTTTTGAGGAAGTCTGGGATCCCTCGTTATGTGCTGTTCCGTCATCAAGATTTAAATAACGTTGCAACTGCGTAAGGATGCCTTTGCCGTTCGTTGAGATTTGTTCCAGCGACAACATGGGACGCATTTCAGTCTTGTCTGTTGGGTCGCCAATCATCGTCGTGCCGCCCCCGATGATTGCGATCGGCTTATGTCCGGCGCGTTGCAGGTGTGCCATCGCCATGATGGGAACAAGACTCCCGACGTGCAGACTGGATGCCGTCGGGTCAAAACCGACATAGTAGGTGACCTGTTCTTCACCTAACAAGCGAGCGACCTGTTCAGCATTCGTGGTCTGTTTGATAAAACCCCGCTCATTCAGGGCTTCAAAGACGTTATCCATTCTTTATCCTATTATAATTTAAGCGTGCTTGATTGTATTCATTAGTGCAGAAATTGGAGAAAGGATTTCCTGCTGGAATATTCTCGTTCGACATTATTATATAAAATTTTTGGATCTCTGACAAATAATTTTTATGAGATTTTTGACGTTTTTGAAACTTTTGGGATTAACCCGAAGCGACCTCAACGCGTCTGTTGAGTGTATTGGCAATTTCTTCGTTGCCCTCGCACAATGCCATGTCGAGAGGTGTCTCTCCTTCATAGGGTTGAAACACAACTCTCTTGAATTCACGTAGCGGCCAGACTAACGATGTGACGTCATCTGTCCATTCGGTGAACTGTTTCGGGTGACGCATTCGGCTGACCGTTTTGAGCGATGGATTGGCACCGTGATCTAACAACAGCCGAGCCATCCGCAGATTGCCCAGCCGGGCTGCGAAATGTAACGGTGTTTCCTTGCCGTATTGAACGAAATGTTCGTTATCCATGATAGGTTCGTCATCAAGTCCACTCAGTGCTTGTGCGTTGACATCCGCGCCTGCTTTAATCAGAATATAAGCTTGTGCGAGATGCGTATTGTCATCATGGCGGGATTGCACATGGAGTAAGGTTTCGCCGTTGTAGGGCCATGCGAAATTCGGATCCAATCCGTTTTCCATCATGAGCAAAAAGGAATCGAAGTTAGTGACACCGACGGCATGAAACCCAAGGTAAGACGGTTGATTGACAGCGACTCCTTGACTGATGAAATACCGATTGATCTCGTAATCTTTGCTTGGCCAATGCGTGCCGAGGTCACTGTTATTTACGTCGGCGCCTGCCGCTATGAGTGCTTTGACTTTATCGAGATCATTAAGTCTGATACTCGCACTATGGAGCGGTGATATCCGATTCACTTTCACGTTCACGAGTTCTGGTGCTTCAGCAAGCATTTGTTGAACTGTCTGTGCATCTGCTGTTTCAAATTCTCTCTGCCAGCGTTCAATGCGTTTTTGGTTCATCATTTCCAGATTGGTGTCGGTTTCAACGTTAAAGCACAGGCGTTTGCCGGTTGCAAAAATGTGTTATCCCTCGTCATCTTCGGCATAGGAATGTCCACTGAAAATTGCCCGAACCTGTTTTGCCGTTTTGGGACCTGAAAGCAGTTTCCCAATCCGATCCCCCTCTTCTTCAAGCAATGCCTTGACGTTCGTCAGGACCGCCTCCAGTTTGTCCGCTGGGAACTTACACGCACCGTTTTCGTCCATGTGGATAATTTCACCGGGCGCGACATCCATTCCCGCTATTGAAACTGGAACGTTGACAGCTTGAACTGCCATTGCACCGTGTCCGGGTGTAATGCCACTTAACAGATACTGGAACTCCATTGGTCGGATTTCATCAATATCACGCGATGGACCGTTCGAGATTGCACCCAGACAACCGATGGATTTCATTGCTGCCGTCATATTGCCGCCTGCTAAACCAACCTTATTGGCAAGTTCAGGCGGGAACTTCTGCTCAAATGCGAAGATTGTCGGTTGCTTGGAAGCACCCATCGCATCAATGACATCCATAAAAGAAAGTTCCGAGTAGTTCGGATCCGGTACACTGTAAACGCACGTCACGGCATAACCTGCGATGGCTCCGAGTTTAGGGTACATACAGCGGATCGTTGTATCCGTATACCAATTTTCTGTCCATGGATTGTAGAGTCCAAGGCAATGAGGACTCCCTGGATAGGTGGCAACCACGTTTGTGATGGAAGGCGTATCATATTTGCGCAGTTCCGCCAACATTTCCTGCTCTGTTAATGCCATTTTAATTATTCCTTGCGGTTCGGTGGGTTCACTGAGGTTAATAACGTCCGTTGACGTATATCCGCCTGCGTGTTTTTGCAAACGCTGAAATCCAATGCGAAGAAAGTGTTTCTGCGTATTGTTGCAGGCTACAATTTCGGTTGAGTCGGGAATGCGAAATCCACCAGTCCTTACGTTTCAGGCTTGGTGTTTTGGATCTTGATTCGTCATTAGGTTTTAGACAGGCATGGTTCTACCGGCGTAAGCCCGTCCGATGCGTGCGGCTTCTTCGCCGCCACCGGTGACCCGTACACCAGCGTCGATGCTCGCCTCAATTGTATCGGGTGAAGTGCTTTCCAAAAACGCGATCCCTGCAGCTTTGCACGCGTTAAAGACGCGATTCCGGGCATCTTCCAATTCTTGTGGACGCGGGTTCGGTGAATTTTTGTAGCCAAACGACATGCTCATGTCACCGGGACCCCACTCTGCGAAGGCGATTCCGGGGACCTGTGCCGTGATCTCAACGTTCGCTAACGCACGTTTGTTTTCAAATTTGAGACCCAAGAAAAGTTCGCCGTCCGGGTTCAGGGGCCATGGATCAGCGACATCCAAGTATTTGTCGACGGAGATGCCCCAAATGGGTGCGGCGGAACCTTGCCCAGCGGAGCCGCGTCTTCCGACATCCAATTGTGTACCAACGCCGATCGTCTGGAATGGGTAACGGCATGCTTCCACAAACGCTTTGACGGCTTCTGGAGATTCAGCGTGACAAAGTAGCAAGCCGTGCACACCGCGCGCGAGGAGTTGCCGCATCTGCCAACCATTGGCGCGAATCACATCTGCGCTGATACCGTCCACTGGCAATTCAACAATAACAGCCGGGGTTTGGTGTCCGCTATTGGTGGGACCCCCATCGGCGAGCCCACGCATGAAACTATCCAATCCAGCGAGATCGAAACTCCCATGCTCCATGCCGACATTGATATAGTCCGCCCAAGTTTTTGCCATCGCGCGGCCCGCATCGTAGTTCAGTTCCGCGCCTGTGTGGCTACCGGTATAGAAGACAGGGAGGTCCTCTACTAACAATTCAATTGCTTTATTAACGCGTTTCGGCATTGCGAATTCTCCTTGATGAAGTAACGTGAAAAATGAAAAATAGATACAATCGCTTCCCACTTATTTTCGTGAAATAAGTTCAAAAAAATTGTATCAAGAACGCGACATTCTGTCAACAAAATTTTTTCAAAAATCGTGCACGATGACAGCCAGAAATTCTGAAATTCCTTGACAGATCTACGAGTTTCGGGTAGTCTAAAGAGCGAATCCTGCATTAAATTTTTTCTAAGGAGTTGTTAATATTGTGAGAGCACTTGTCGTTAAATTATTGCCAGATGAAAAGCGCGAGAAAATTGTTGTCACCGATTGGGAAGAGCCGGCACCACCTACCGGAAACGAAGTGCTGTGTCAGGCTGTTTTCACGGGACTTACGAACGGTACAGAACGGAATCAACTGATCGGTGGGAACTATTCAGCCTCCAATAGTCGGTTGCCAACCACCGATGGATACCAGAACGTCGGCAGAGTCATTGAAACAGGACCGGACGTAACACAACTTCAAATTGGTGACCTCATCTATGCCAGTGTGAACCATATCGAACGGTTCACCATTCCAGAAGATGGACTCTTGCTTAAATTGCCAGAAAACATTGACCCTGGTGAAGCCGCCCTTTTCGGTATCTCTGGTGTCGCGATGCATTGCTGTAGGCGTGTGGATCCGCGCATCGGAGAAAAAGTTCTTATCGTCGGACAGGGTTGCATCGGTATGTTTGCGGCGCAGATCGCCAACGCCATGGGAGCCCGCGTCACAGTCTGCGACATTGAGGAATCTCGACTGGAAAAGATCCGCCAACTCGGTGTGGCAGAGGAGGTTCTCAATACAAGTGGCGACGGTTGGGACGCTCAAATTCAAGAGGGTTACTTCGATGCCGTCATGGACTTCGCGGGTGTTCCAGACATGGTAACACCGATGATCCACGCCTGCAAAGTTCGGGGACGATTGCTCTTAGTTGCCGGACGGTTCGATGTCAATTATACCTTTAACGTTGGACAACATAAAGAGATTGGTATCCTTCAGTGTAGCCACTTCACTTGTGACGATCTAGAAAATCTCTGTCGATTGCTCCGTCAGGGTTCTGTCAAAATCGCTCCACTCATCCGACATCGGGTGCCTGTTGACGAAGCACCACAAATCTATAGGTGGCTCCGCGATGAACCGATGCGTGTGTTAGGCACTGTATTCCAATGGGAGTCGGCTTAAATTTTGCTCCCGTCCTGCCCAGAAACGTGCTGTCTTTAATAGTTTGGTGCGGTTGCAAACCGCACCTACCACATTCAATTAACCCTGCCTAAATTCCTCCGAAAAATATTAAAATTAGGACTTACGCACGACTTCTTAAAGTCCCCCTGATAAGGGGATTGAGGGGGTTAAAAATATGACAAATGCTGCTTTTTTGTCTCCAAATGCCCGATATTTGATCCATTTGCGTAAGTCCTAAAAATAAAAAAAGTGCAACTTTTTTGCAACTCGTTTGTAGTAACAGCAACCTCAAAATGCGCGGAGTTGAAACATGACAGAAGATAAATTCCTTGAGCTTGTCCATGAACACAAGGCTCGGATTTATCAACACACCCTCTATCTACTCGGAAATCGGGAAGATGCAGAGGATATAACGCAAGAGACGTTTATCACGGCGTGGAAACACCGTAACAAATTGCGTCCGAAGACCGCACGCTCATGGTTGCTAAAATGTGCGCAGAATCTCTGTTTCAATCTGCTAAAACGAGACAAATTTCAGGTGCATTTAACGGGCGGAGACGATGCATATCCCGAAACAAAACTCGAAACTTTAATGCATACACATTCTGGTCGATCGAATCCATCACCAGATGAGATTGTGATCCAACAAGAACTCAAAGACTCCGTCCAGTATGCGATTAAGAAATTGCCGCCAGAGATGCGGTCAGTGATAATTATGCGGGAACTGAATGGCATGAGTTTCAAAGAAATTTCAGACGTCTTAGAACAACCCGAAGGTACTGTAAAATCAACGGCATTTCGTGCCCGCAAGAGATTACGGGAACTACTGCGTCCCTACTGGAGGAATGAAGAATGAACGATTTTCCTCTTCACCAAGATTCATCCTGCATGGAAGTCCAAGACAATTTAGAGGCGTATCTCGCCGATGAATTGGATGCAGATATTCATGCGACAATATCGACCCATGTTGCGTCCTGCCCAATGTGTCAAGATGAAGTTCGCTTCGCACAAGCAATTAGCGGCGCATTGCACGAACTTCCGAAACCAGAGCCACCGCCGGAAATCTTCAACGCCGTTGAGGCTTACGTTCGCGCGCATCCCAGCAAGGGACCGAGGTGGCTACATCGGATATTCCAACTGTTTACGTTCTCGGATGATTTAACTTCGACGCTCGCTCGCGCAGGCGCGTTCGCATGTCTCATCGGAATCGTCCTGTTCGGGACCTATCAGTACCAACAACATCTGAAGGTGCAGCAAGCCTCCCGGGACTTGGCTTATGCACTCGGTAAATTGAATTACGCCGTGGAGCGAACCGGCACCGTCGTTAACGAGAAACTCCCGGATGTGCGGATTGATGAGGTTTCAAGTCGTCCGTTTGTTCAGATTGAAACAGTCTCCCGCCGCGTGTCAAAACAGAAGAGAAATATTTCGTCGGCGATCCATCGGAGTCTGGATAGCCTTGACCAGTTACCGAGGAACGTTCGGGATACAAGAAGCGATCAACGTTCACATTAAGGAGGAAAAACCCCGTGAAAAAATCCACCCTTACAGCCCTTTTAACAAGTATAGCCTTTTTAGTTGTCTGTTGTTTCTTCACCAATGGGTATGCCCGGACCGACAATCTATCTAACAGAGACAGTCCGCGGTAAAATAGAAATGGGTTTGCCAGATGCCCCTGCCCCGAAAGTTGAAATTGACTTGGACAAGAGTCTCTTGGGCCTTTTTATCAATTTCGGCATCGCAAGTAACCCGAAACTTGCTGGAGATGGGTCGATAGATCTGTCAGAATATGCGGCGTATGCTGAAATGCTAAAAGGTGCCTCTATCCGGGTTTACGGTCAAGAGATGAAAGACCTCGACGGGATGGTGAACCACTATTGGGGTATCCTTGAAAACCAAAAGTGGGAACATCTCGTCAAAATCAGGGATAAATTCGATCTCAGTCTGCTTTACGGGGAAAAATCGGGTGTCGTGCACGGCATCTTCGTTATGTTCACCGATGATGGCAATTCGGGCTTTGTGAACATCTATGGAGAGATTGACTTTCAGAAACTGGGTACACTTTTCGGACAGATTCTCGAATCTAATTCGGGGGAGGCGATCTCCAAAACAGTTCGCAATTGGATAAACGCCTCGATGCCCCACCGGTGGGAAGTAAAGCGCAACGCTGAGAAACCGGATCATGTCCTGAAATCAGAAACCACAGCAACCAACCGTTAAAAAAAATAGGTAAGGAGTAGAACCCATGAAACTGCAAAAGCACTTTATAGGACTGTTCATGCTACTGTTTTTAGGTGCCTCGTTAACACTGATGCACTCAGCAGTCGCGCAACAGAAAAAATCGGATAAAACCGATCAAAAAGGACTTATCCTCTTCGATTTCCCGGAGCCCCTTAAAGCGAAAGTCGAAGTTAACTTAACCGCGAAGCTCATCAGTTTGGTCGCCAAATCGGTGAGCGATCAACCCGAAGTCGCTGAACTCATCCAGATGTTAGATGGCATCTATGTCCGCACCTACGATAGAAGGACTATTGATGAGAAGAAGTTAGTTAACTATTTCAAGGAAAAACTCAAAAAGGATGAATGGGAGATCCTCGTCAAGATTGAGGAGTATCGCGAAACGGTGGAGATCAATCTACTGTTTGACGAAGAGAATGTTTACGGGATTTTCGCTATCATCATCCCTAAAAGGTCTGGAGAAGCCACCTTTGTCAACATCGTCGGGGAGATCGCGCCGGAACGTATTGAGGAGTTGCTCGGGAACCTCAGCAATTTCGGGGCGGTAGACATCGATTTTGGCGACAAATTGAAAGGGCAATGGAAGAGAGAGAACACAGGAGACAAAGCGACGGTCATGATTCTCGGTAGCACATTTTTCACAAATCCGGGAATCAATGTATTCAATACAAAAATGGATGATGTCCTCGCGCCCAAACGCCAACGCGAAATGGAACAACTGGTGCAGCAACTTAGAGCGTTTAGTCCCACCAAGATAGCCGTTTACATAGACGCAAGAGATGATGAGGAGATTAACGCAAGTTATCAAGGCTACTTGGAGGGCACCTACGAACTCACACGGAGCCTGCATGACCAAATCGGCTTTCGGCTAGCCAAACAGATGGGACATCCGAAACTTTACAGTGTTGCTGATTGGCCAAAGCATCGGCCGATATATGATGGAATTGATGACAGCTTATTAGACTACGCCACGTTTGCAGAGACGCATAATCAGGAGCACCTCTTATGGAGCATTTCCTCAAGCGGGGTGAAAGTTCGGGCGGACGTAGATGGCACGGTCTGGGTTGAACGTGAAGGATACGAACCTCTGATTGACATGTATATACGGATTAACGATCCTGAACAGCTGCGCGCTGACCATCAACTATATCTGCGCACCGCACGCATTGGACTCAAAGACCAATACCCGGGTGCCAATTGGGTTGCACATTGGTGGTATGCGCATAATCTCAAGAATTTTGTGAATCTAACGCGCATCGCGGAATCCACCAATGAGCGCATTCTACTGATTGTTGGTGCTGCACATGTTTATCTGATTCAGCAGTTTCTTGAGGAATCGGGCGACTACATCGTTGAAAGTCCGTTGCAATACTTAAATCCAGCAGCAACCGATTGATAAACCCCAAGTTTGCGACAGCATAAATTTATGTAAAACAGTAACGCACTGAGACATAGGAAAGGATAGTGCTTCCAGTGTAGATAGGAGAAACACACACATGAAACCGATAATCATGATTCTCGGGAGTCACCACTTGGCAGGTTGGGATGGAGATGATATAGATGATATGCGCGCGCCTAAACGTCAGCGCGAACTTCAACAACTTGCTGATCAACTGGCTCAATTTCAGCCCACGAAGATAGCTGTTGAGGTCGACCACCTTGACTCCAATCTTCAGCAGGAATACAACGCCTATCTGAAGGACGACTTTCAACTTGAACGCCATGAAATCCATCAAGTCGGGTTTCGATTGGCGAAGATGATGGGACATCCAAAGATTCATTGCGTGGATTACTTCCGAAGTGCTAAGGAGAACCCAATCTTTGGAGGGGATCCTGATGACGATTTAACAGATTACTATAAGTTTGCCAAAACGCACGGCCAAGAGCATCTCCTGCGTCTCCGTTCTACTCAAGAAAAAACTGCTCAGGATGAAGACGGTACAACTCAGGCTGAACCTAAGTACGAGCCAATTATTGACATGTACATACGGCTCAATCAACCTGAATGGATACATTCAAACCATCAGAAATATCTGCGAAGCGCGCGGATTGGGTCAGGCGATCAATATCCAGGTGCCAATTGGATGGGGTACTTCTGGTATCCGCGTAATCTCAAGACTTATGTGAATCTGACGCGAATTACCGAATCTGACGATGAGCGAATCCTGCTGATTATCGGTGCCGCACATACCTTTCTGATTCAGCAGTTCCTTGAGGATTCAGGAGATTACATCGTTGAAAGCCCACTCAAATATCTAAAGACAAAGAAGGTGTAGATCCTATAACCTGTCATTCCAATTGTTGAATTATTGAAAACTGAGTAACCCTCTTTCAGACAGGTCCATCCCTCTACAGATAGGAGAAAATTTTATGAAAGCCTTCGTGAAATGCAAATTCTATTCGATAATTTTACTCGCCGCCGTGCTATTTATAGTAGGCACAGCCACAAGTGATGATCAGACAGGTGTATCTACAGAAGGAGTTAAACAAATGATGCAAAAACCCACAGTCATGATTCTCGGCAGTACGCATCTGGCGAATCCGGGGATGGATGTATACAACACAAAAATGGACGATGTCCTCGCTCCCAAACGTCAACGCGAGATTGAACAACTGGTCACACAGCTTAAAGCGTTTCGTCCTACCAAGATAGCGATCGAGGCAGACGAAAGGTTTGACGATAAGATTAACGCAGACTATCGTGGCTATCTGGAAGGCACATCCCAACTCAAGCGTGGAGAAGGCGATTAGATTGGGTTCCGATTGGCAAAACAGATGGGGCATCCGAAGCTTTACTGTGTTGATTCTCGATTAGATTACCGAAAAGATGACCCTATCATTCCTTTTGATGAATTTAATTGGGATTTGGTGAACTACATTGGATTCGCAAAAGCACACAATCTGGAACACTTTCTGCCTCCGCCACCTAATGAAGGGAAAGTGACTCAGGATGAAAAGGGCGCGACTTGGATTGAACCTGAGGAATACGTATCAATCATTGACATGTATATACAACCTGAGTTTGAAAATAAAAATTGAAGCGTCTCGTAGGGAATCAACGCTGAATGCGCGTGTGGCATTCAACGGGGTTGAACGGATATCTACTCAAAATCGCACACAGTACA
>JAAXHD010000403.1:0-2763 GCA_012271015.1 Candidatus Poribacteria bacterium
TGCAGGTTCGTGGAGTGCATCCCAAAGCACATCAAGTTGAGCAACTCAAATCCTTTGGGCGTCATCCATAAGCCAAGAGTGGGTGTGAAAGCCTGCTCATAACACCCCCTACATAGAGACGTTACCAGAGAAAAAATTGTTTGAATGCATAGGGAATTCTATTGTATAATAAGTAGTAGCGTCTACGGAGTATACAACTCACCAACAACCAAGAAAACTGCTTAGTGTGAGCATTTATTAAACGGAGAATGAATGGACACAAATACAACTCCTGAACAACGGAAGTTTGGGTTAACTCCTGACGAGCGATCTTCTTGGGAAGAGAACGGGTACTTTGTCCGTTACGACGTTTTTACTGAAGCAGAAAACGACCTTTTAGCGCGAATCGCTGATGACATCGCTATCGGAAAACGCACCTTCCCAGACCATCATATCTTTCAAAATGCTTTGGTCAGAGACGGTAAGATCAAAGCACAAGGCATCCACGCGATGCACAATATCCAATATGTGAGTTGTAATTGTCCAGAATTCCTCGCACGTACGCGTGATCCACGACTCACCGATCCCGTTGTTGACATCCTCGGTCCAGATCTCCTCGGTCTCAACAATCTCTATATTTGGAAACCGCCAAAAATCGGTTTAGGCTTTCCGTGGCATCAGGATAAGTGGTATTTTAACCACCAATATAAAACTGGAACGACAGTCGCAACATGGACTGCTATCGATGACGCAGACAAAGACAACGGTTGTCTATACGTTATCCCCGGTAGTCAGAAAAAGGGAGTTCGTGACCATATTGAGCTTGAAGGTTCACAGCAAGGAGAGTTTAAGCAGGCACAAGGGGCTCGTGATGAAGATGGTGTTGCGGTAGAAGTCCCTGCTGGGGCAGTCATCTGGTTTAACAGTCAAGTTCTGCATAAAAGCACGGATAACCACAGTGAACGTTTCAGACGCGCAAACATCGCACATTATATCAGGGCAACGGCAGAATGGACACGTCCCGAGGCAGTAAATAAAAAACGACCGCCCATGTGGATACGTGGTGAAACCTATCCCGGTATGGCAGATGAAGTTCAATGGGACGTTATACCAATTTTAGAAGCGTAGTTCGAAATAATACGATGTAGAATTGATAGATAGGAGTATTAGTGGACACAAAAACAACATCCGAGGAACGCAAATTCAGACTGATGCCTGAAGAACGAACCTCTTGGGACGAAAACGGATACTTTGTCCGCTTCAACGTTTTCACCAAAGAAGAAAACGATGTACTACGTCAAATCGCTGATGACATTGCCATCGGAAAACGGCCTTTCCCGACATCGAATATTGATCAAAACGCATTGGTCAGGGATGGAAAAGTTAAAGCATCGGGTATCTCTGCAATGCACAAAATCCATCATGTGAGCTGTTATTGCTCTGAATTCCTTGCACGTGTACGTGATCAGCGTCTAACGGATCCAATTGTAGATTTACTCGGTCCGGATATCCTCGGTCTTAACAATCTGTATATTTGGAAAGCACCCAAGATTGGTTTAGGTTTCCCATGGCATCAAGATAAATGGTATTTTAACCACCAGTATAAAACTGATGTGACAGTCGGAACGTGGACAGCAATTGATGCCGCAGATAAAGAAAACGGGTGTCTCTACGTTATCCCAGGTAGCCACAAATATGGTATTCTTAAACATGAGGACCTTGAAGGCTCACAACAGAATGAGTTTAAGATAGCGCGCGATGCCAAGGACGAAGATGGCATCGCCGTTGAAGTGCCATCTGGAGCGGTCGTTTGGTTCAACAATCAACTCCTCCATAAAAGCACGGATAACAACAGTGGACGCTTTCGCAGATGTAATGTTGCTCATTATATCAGTACAAATGCAGAACGTATACCTAAAAAGGATGGCAAAAATGTCCGTCCTGTCATGTGGGTTCGGGGGGATACATACTCAGAGAAGATGGAACCCGTCTATCGTGATGTTTTACCCATTCCAGAATCCAATTGAAAAGCGAATAAGGAAGGTTCAGGTGCTATATCTTGTATTCAGAGGAGGCTCAAATTAAATGTTTCGTCCATATAAACAGATGTCACACTCTTGGAAATCGTCAAGTTTTACTGAGATTGCAACAAACCTTATTTTATGTCTTATCCTTATTCTTGGCACTGTAGCTGTAGTCACCGCCGAAACACCTAATTTCCCTGAACGCATGCCTATCGTTGAACGTCCATTCTCGGATGACCTCGATAAATTCACTTTTGCTATTATCGGTGATAAAACAGGTGGGGGTTACGACAAGTGGCACGTGTTTGACCGGGCGATCGACGAAATCAACGTCCTGAAACCCGACTTTGCCATTATGGTGGGAGATTTGATACAAGGATATACCGATGATAAGGCACAAGTTGAAGTAGAATGGAAAGAATTTTGGCAACATCAATCCGACTTGATAATCCCATTTTTGCCACTGCCCGGTAACCACGATATTACCAACCCAATGATGTACGACTATTGGCAGAGACACCTTGGACGCACCTATTCGGTGTTTACCTATAAAGACTGTCTATTTCTCCTACTCAACACAGAGGAAAAACACAGTCAACCCGAAGGCAGTGAAGGCTGGACAGAAACGTGGTTTGGCGATGCCCAAGTTGCATATATGACGGACGAATTGGCACAGCACAAGGATGTACGCCATACCTTTGTCATGTTACACAAACCCGCATGGCTACACGAAGACTCCGGCTGGTCTCAAATTGAAGAC
>JAAXHD010000403.1:2817-7340 GCA_012271015.1 Candidatus Poribacteria bacterium
TTTGATCACTACAGTATCGTGACGGTGGATGGAGACGAAATTAATGTCGCGATTGTTGAACCCGGGAACATCTTCCCCGCTGATCTATCGACTGCCGAATTCAAAGCACGACTCCAAGAGTTAGTTACAATTCAGTCTCACCTTAAAATTGAGCAGGAGCATTCCTCATCTGGTGGAAAACTTGAAATCGCATTGAAGAATAATCTGGAAAAGGAAGTCGATGTCGATCTCGTATTCCATGCAAGTCAGAACTGGCAGACAGCACCGCACCAGCTTGCAATCACACTCAAACCGGGTCAGGATGCAACAGGTAGTGTTGTATTCTCCGCATCGACGGAGACGCTGCTGCCTTTACCAATCTATGACTATTCGGTTTTATACGGTGGTGAACAATTGTACCGACGAACCGAAATGGTTTATCCTATCGAACCATCGAAGATGCAGAAAATCACCGATTGGATGCTTCTTGGTACGTTCGGGCTTGATGTTCCAGAAGAACTTGTTGCGTCGGATATCGTTCCGTCAAACTTCATCGCTGATGCTCTACCCATATACGACAAGTCTGCTTATACAACCTACCAAGGGAAGCATGGAGACATCCAGTGGCAAGCCCATTACGTTGAATCGGGATCCGTTAACTTGGATGCGGTTTTCGAGAAGCCTGAGTGGGCATCCGCTTACGGCGTAACCCATATCAAAAGCCCTGACGCACGGAAGGTCTTTGCAGAAATTCGTTGGGGAAGCAATCTCGGCAGGCTTTTTATCAATGGTGTGGAGTTAACTACGGCGGCGAGACCTGGAGAGCATCTGTTTTACGGTAGAGTCTATGTTGAATTACCGCTGGAAGCGGGATGGAATACCATAACCGTCCACTCCGGGGACTACACAGGGGGTTGGAGTTACCAGATGGCGGTTGACAACACGACGAACGCTCTCCAATTCAGTGCCAACCCAGATTAAGTTCCAATTCAACTGGTGCGGTTTCTGATCGGATCCGCGCCAAACCCTGAACTTGACAAAAGATCCGCTATACGCTACACTTGTAGACAATAGGATTATTCGCGAGGAAGAAGGTTATGTCTTACCTCAATTTTGAACGTCACCGACATTGGCAAGCCAACGGCTACTTGAAAATTCCTGGCTTTTTTTCCACTGAAGAGGTGAACGATCTACAGGTATGGGTCTCTGAAATATCGGACTGGAAACCGACACGGGATAAGTGGATGCATCACTATGAATCCACGCCAGCCGGACCGCGACTCTCTCGCTCCGAAAATTTCGTGCCCTACCACACCGATTTGAGAGCCACCCTGACAGATGGCAAAGTATTAGATGTTGTCTCGGGGTTAATGGAGGAACCGGCAGTCCTCTACAAAGAAAAAATCAATTACAAGTATCCCGGTGGTGGTGGTTACGCGGCGCACCAAGACGCACCCGCCTACGAGTTTATCGACTACCATATCACCTGTTTAATTTCGGTGGATCCCGCGACTTCCGAAAGCGGATGCCTCTATTTTGCACCGGGCAGGCATCAGGAGGGATTCATCGCTCTGGATGAAAACGGATGCGTCGCGCCCAAAACCGCCTTGACAATGGAGTGGGTTGCTGTGCCGACAGAACCGGGTGACATACTGCTCTTTGGTTCTTACATTCCACATAAGAGTCCGAGCAACTGCTCAGACCAACCGAGACGAATTATCTATCTCACCTACAATGCCGGTTCCCAAGGCGACTGGCGCGAGCAGTATTACGCAGACAAGCGACAAGTTTTCTCGCAATACGCGGCTGACGGTTCGAACCGAGATAAACAAATTAGTAAAATCGCACATTTTCAAGGGAAATCAGTAAATCATGACTTTTGATAGAAAATCTCAGCTTTCAAGCGACATTGAAAAGTACATTGATCCAAGTCTTGCGCAGGAAATGAGAAACGGGACAGCAGAACGAAAGGTTGCCACGCTGTTCAGTTACATGGAAAAACGTGGACAGTCGTTCTACGATGAAGTCGTGACGCAATTGGAACACGCACTCCAATGTGCTGCCCTCGCTCAGCAGAACAGCGCAAGTTCTACGTTGATTACGGGCGCATTACTCCACGACATCGGGCATATTATTTTAGATGAACACAATGCCGATAAAGCCTTCCTTGACACGGATCTGAGTCACGAAGAGGTTGGTGCGCAGTATATGACGCCGTTTTTCCCGGATGCGGTTACAACACCGATCCGGCTGCATGTGCCAGCGAAGCGGTATCTATGTACAACCGATGCCTCTTACCATGACGGGTTATCTGAGGCGTCGAAGAGGAGTTTCATAGTTCAGGGAGGTGTCATGTCAGACGAGGAACGCGAGGCGTTTGAACAGATTCCGCATTTCCGAGACGCGCTCACTTTACGACGATGGGACGATCTCGCAAAGGTAAAAGGATTGGAGACTGCTGAATTGGAGACCTATCGAGACATCGTACAGCAGTGTTTAATCCACTAATCAAGAGAGGAAAAAAAATGAATTACGAAGCAATCGAATCGAAATTCATCGCAACGCCAGAGAAAGGCGAAGTCTCCTCAATATTGATACGTCCAGACGGCGCGAAATGGTTACTTGTGCTCGGGCATGGCGCGAGTACGACTATGAGACATTCAACGCTCCAGACGATCGCTGAGCGGTTGGCAGATATAGGTATCGCAACATTTCGTTATCAGTTTCCTTACATGGAACGTGGCGGCGGTGGAAGGGAATCGCAAGCAGTGGCTCTGGCGACTGTACGATCCGCTGTTGGAGCTGCACACGAGGCGGCAGGTGATTTATCAATTCTCGTCGGAGGGCATTCCTATAGTGGACGTATGTCTTCACTCTCGGCAGCGGAAGCACCAATCGAACACGTCCGCGGTCTCGTATTCTTCGCATTCCCACTGCATCCTTCTGGAAGAGAGGGGACAGAACGCGCCGAGCACCTTACTGATGTTACTGTGCCAATGCTATTTTTATCGGGTACTCGTGATAAGTTGGCAGTGCTTGACCTGTTGGAACCGGTCTGCGAAAACCTCGGGGACGAGACAACCTTACACCTGCTGGACACAGCGGACCATGGGTTCAAAGTGCTTAAACGTTCGCGTAAGTCTGATGAGGATGTCTTTGTAGAGATGGCACGGGTGCTCAGTGAATGGATTGAAACACTGGATTAACAAAATGAATTCAGATTCTTTCAAAATCGCCGCTGTTGAAAGCGAACTTTACGAATGGGACAAACCACCGATTTGGAACGGCATGCACGTCTACGATAAAGGTAGGCTCCATCTGGTAAAAGTTACCGCCCAAAATGGAAGTGATGCATTCGTCGGATACGGCTTCAATGGCGGAACCGCCGCGACCCGTCCGCTCCATCTGTTCCCAATGTTTGTAGATTTGTTCCGTCCTGCTTTGATTGGGCGGGATGTAACGGATACGACTTACGCCGCGCGGTTAGCCGAGAATTACAAAATCTACGGACCCGGTGGCTATCATACGCAAGTTTTGGCAGCGATAAACCAAGCGTGCTGGGATATCCGTGGGAAGATAGAGGATAAATCCGTTCATGCTCTGCTTGGCGGCACACAAGAACGGATCCGCACATACATCGCTGGTGGCTATTACGGTAGAGGTAAGGGGTTTGATGAACTTCGCGAAGAGATGGCGCGCAACATAAACGAATTCAATGCCACCGCAGTCAAGATGAAAATTGGAGATCCAGCAGCTGGACTTGAGACGGACATCAAACGGATTGAGGCAGTCCGAGAAACTGTTGGTCCCGATACAACCCTAATGGTGGACGCGAATTGTGCATGGTCGGTTGAAAAAGCGTACGAATGCCTTCCTGCGCTTCAGGCAAACGACATTTTCTGGTTTGAAGAACCAATCCACAGCCACGATTACAGGGGACACAAGGCACTGCGCGAAGTCGCGCAAGATTATGGGATCCAGATTGCCACAGGAGAAAATGGATACGGGTTCCACTATTTCCAAACGCTCATTGATTATGAAGGCGCGGACGTTTTTAATCTGGATGTTGCCATCCTCCCCGGTTATGAGCCAGCGTTGCAGGTAGTAGAAGAAGCGTTGACAGCCGAAAAGTTAATTGCTCCGCACGGGGCACAGGAATTGCAAATCCATATCGCTGCAAGCCGAGACAATGGCTTGATGTTAGAGTATTACCCACCCGCCGTTGACCCATTACGAGGCGAAATGTTCTTACCAACGATGGTTTTAGAGTCCGATGGACATGTCACAGTTCCGACTCGACCTGGTATCGGCTTTGTTCCGAACTGGGAACTGCTAAAGCATCACCGTGCGTAAACGTGAGTTGATGAAAACTGTTCCTCTGCTTTCTTCTCTCAAGATCGTAAACCCGTAATCAAATGGAGGGGTTTTTGCAAATCAACGCAGAATGCGCGCGTGGCATTCTGCTGGGTGTTTCTTCAACTCTATAGCGAAGAGTGTAAATGTGCTATTTCATTTTATAGTAAACCCCGAAAATATGTGAACAG
>JAAXHD010000429.1 GCA_012271015.1 Candidatus Poribacteria bacterium
CCGCCCATGCGAAAGAAGAAACCCGCTAAACAAAAATCCTGCCTGACCCTGATGGAACTGGCACGGGCCTTTCCCAACATTGCGCAGCAAGTGTGTTTTCATCCCAAACAATCGACCTTCCATTCCTTAGTGGGACGGGTCCCTCACAGCAAACAGAAAGTGGCCCAGTGGCTATAAAAAAGGACCACGAACCCTCCGACGAGCATCCTCATCATGAACAGCATCCAACGCTTAATCCTCATCAGCGATCCGACAGACGAGTTTCCCACCATGGCGCGCTATTCCTTGATGCACACGTCCTCCCGATTGTTGGACCCCCACTCCATGATCATGAAACACTTGAAACAACGCCGAAAGATGAAAGGCGGCGCCATTTTTGGCAAGTCCACACGAATGCGTTATCCGTGGATGTACCCATCTGCTTCCCGGGTGAACCACGAAACATGGTTGGTGACCATGGCCCAACGCGGAAACGCTATAAAAAGGAAACGCCGTTAAACACGGCTGACATTCAGACACCAGCATCATGTCGCTCGATTTGTTTGATGTGCTCGATGTGGATTACCGGTACGAAGCCTCCTGGGACGTGGCGTTTCAACCCGCCCTGACAGGCACGCGACCCATCACGTTTTCCATATTGGCCTCGGACGATTATTACGATCGCAACGAACTCCGATTTCTAGTCAAAGTACGTCTGACCGATCCTGCGGCTGGTTATCAAGGATTGAAAGCCAATTTGGCCGACTCCGATGCCAACAATACCACGAACACCTACTGCGTCAACAATTTTGGCCACACCATCTTTCGAGATATTAACATGAGCATGAATGGAGTGCTCATGACCGAACAGAGCAACACCTACCATTACAGAGCCTACCTGGAAACCTTACTGAATTACAACCGAGAAGAAGGAGCCACCAAGTTAGCCCCGCGAGGCTGGGTCAATCAACTCAATCTGACTGCAGAACTGGGAGCCACAGGTGCCAATTCCGATACACCCACCAACGCGAACTGGAGTGGAAATGCAGAATTGCGCTCGTTGACTAGAAAGTGGCTGAGCGAGAATTGGCACACCTTTATCATTCGACCCCATTTGCCACCCCTCAAGACGGGTAAATGTTTGGTACCTGGTGTCCAGCTGGACTTTGAACTGTTGCTGAACCCCAACTCTGTCTACTTGATGTGCACCCCTAACAAAGGGCCCTTGGTCGCCAAGGAATTTCCTGCCGTCCATAATGAGGACATCAAAGTCACC
>JAAXHD010000428.1 GCA_012271015.1 Candidatus Poribacteria bacterium
CCGCCCATGCGAAAGAAGAAACCCGCCAAACAAAAAACCTACCTGACCCTGATGGAACTGGCACGGGCCTTTTCCAACATTGCGCAGCAAGTGTGTTTTCATCCCAAACAATCGACCTTCTATTCCTTGGTGGGACGGGTCCCTCGCAGCAAACAGAAAGTGGTCCAGTGGCTATAAAAGGACCCCACACACCCTCAGACGAGCATCCTCCTTCTCCTCCTCATCATGAGTGACATCCAACGCTTGACGCTCATCAGCTATCCGACCAACGAGTTTCCCAAAAATGCCAACAACAGTTTCAAGGTACGACTGCCCGAACGTCTGACCTTACCAGGCGAGGGTTGGCATGCCTCATTGATGTCCCTGACCATCTCGGATCAAGGACAGAGCAATGCCGTCATCGCCACAGATCCTCATACAAAAGTCGTGACCTTCAGCGTGACGTACTTGACGCGAAAATATGTGCTAGGGGAGTATCGACGGGTCGGTTTTCAAACCAAGGAGTATGTGGTGGAATTGGAAGATATTATGAGTACCAGACATCCTGTGACCTCGGGTAGCCTGTTTTCGAAACGAGCGATGCAAGAAGTGCACAACAAGACCATGGTCGCCCTCATGTACGAACAAGATTATGCCAAGACCCGTGATGCGGATGAACGACCCCTGGTCAGTGTGAAAAAGAACTGGATGCCCATGATGACCTGGAAAGACGATGCCTTGGTGTTGCATGCAGTGCCTAAAAGAGAGTTGATGAACGGCAACAAGACCAAAGCCAAGAGGGCCTTCTCCCTAGATCTGGGTGTGGCGGAAACGTTTGGCTTCATCGAAAAACCCAAAGGCTGGGCCAATTATAC
Organism: Candidatus Poribacteria bacterium; assembly: GCA_012271015.1. Taxonomy (GTDB): domain Bacteria; phylum Poribacteria; class WGA-4E; order WGA-4E; family WGA-3G; genus WGA-3G. The sequence continues at coordinate 855 of JAAXHD010000428.1, forward strand.
ATTGGGTCCCAATCTCCAATTTACTTGCCCCACCGTGACCTTTGATGGCCAAACACCCCCCGAGGATCCCTCGAATCGAACGGAATATTATTGGGAAGGAGAGCATTATGCTGGGACGCAAACCTCGGATTTAAGGAGGGAGGTGAAGGATATCATGTATCAAGTGAAAAATAAGAGGCTTCATCTGTCCAGGATGGTGGAATGGCATTTTCAATGCCTCCTTTGAAAAAGTGGTAGGGACCAGCAAACGCGCCGTCATGGTCTATTCGGATGTGGTGGAATCCTCAGTGGTAGGGAGTGGTAAGTTTCCCCTGTTGAGGGAAGAGCAATTGTTGAGAACCGGCGAGGGAGAAAGTACGGTGGAACCCCTGCATCATCAATGAATTAAAGTGCGAGGGAATCAATTGGAGATTGTGGAAGTGGAGATTGCTAGTACCAGTGGACCCCTGGCTATCTTACCCCCTGGCAAAACCCTGGTGA
>JAAXHD010000422.1:0-2902 GCA_012271015.1 Candidatus Poribacteria bacterium
TTAACCATGTCGTAGTTCAACTTTGCGTCCAGATAGGCTTGCGAAGTTTTATTAGAGGCAGCATCAAGCATTGTTTTGACGGCTTGCATCTTTGTCTCTATCTCGGCACGATATTGTGGTAACTTCGTCTCCATACTGTTATCGGCACTATCGTGACAACCCGCGGTGCTACATGTCGAGAAATCCGCTTTAAATGTGTGCCCCCCGTGTTGCGCGACTGTCTCCGGATCCTCTTTTGCCATGTGGCAATGTACGCATCGCTTCTTCATCGCGCGCACGTGTGGCGATGGCATCCGTTTCACACCGGCACCCTCGCGACCAAGGAACATCTCTGACTGTGATTGATGGACGATGCCAGCACCCGCACAACCGCAGTCCATTTTATGACAACTGACACATAATTTTTTTGCAGGCTTCACCAATAGGTGTTCCGATCTGCTGTTATGTGAATGGCACGAGGAGCAGGCAACGGCGTTTACCGCTGTTTCTATGTTATAGGTATGCCCTGGATACACCCGATCACTGAAAATTTCATATCCAGAAGAGTGGCAACTCAGGCACGAGGTTTGGAGCTCATAGGGACCCTCAATCAGGTTGACAAGGGCGTGTGAGTGACCTGCTTGTTTCCATTCTTGATAGGCAGGTTCAGTGCCGTGACATTTGGCGCACCCTTCAGCAAAGGGTGTTGTCGGGTTAGGAGTAGCCGCCTCTACAGGTGCAGCGTGCGATATCGTAGTTGTATCGTAGCCACAGAGCGCGAAGATGGCAATCGTTCCCATCAGTAGGGACAACCCAAAAAATAAGAAAACCTGTTTCATTTTTTAATTTATTGCTCCTGGACACCGCTCTATTTCATCACGCGGTGGTTTTCGGTGATCCTATACCTATTTTGGATATCCGAATATATTTTTTAAAACGAAATGCCTCTAAGTTGACTATACCTTGTCTTGATTAAACATCATACCTTAATCTCGGAAAATATGTCAATTCTTAATTATTCCTTGCGGTTCGGTCAGGTGAGTTGGGACTTTCAAGTTTATCTTCGTAGATCTGAAGAAACGCCCAAGCAAAAACCCTTCTATTTCGATTCAGACTATGCACTCTAACTTATTTTAAGTAAAACTTAACACATAATTCCATCTAATATTCTGCTGAACTCGCGAGAAACCTCGATCTGGCGATCAAACTATAGGAGGGACTTTGATGTCTCAATCTGGAAACGAAATTAACCTTTTTAATGGTAAAAACATGGACGGCTGGCTGGCTCGCGGTGGCGCACCACAACATGAATGGGATGCCGCTGGCAGCGTTGCCCTCAATTCTGATGATTCCAAACTGCTAACAACAACGGCAGGCGAAGGAATTTTTTACAACGGCACTACTGGACGAACCGTCGATATCTACACCGAGGCTGAATACGGTGATTGTGAGCTCCACGTAGAATTTATGGTCCCACAAGGTTCCAACTCTGGTGTTTATCTTATGGGGAGATACGAGATCCAGATATTGGACAGTTGGGGTGAAACGGAACTCCGCTACGGGACCTGTGGCGGTGTATATTGCCGTTGGATCGACAATCAACCGGTAGATGGCGTGCCGCCGCGCGTCAATGCCAGCAAACCCCCCGGTGAGTGGCAGACATACGATATCACCTTCCGCGCCCCAAAATTCGATGCGAATGGGAATAAGATTGCCAATGCTGCCTTCGTCAAAGTTACGTGGAATGGACAGGTAATCCATGAGAATGTTGAAATGGCCGGTTGCACGCGTGGGGCAATGATTGAAGATGAAGTCGCTACGGGCCCGTTAATGTTGCAAGGCGACCATGGACCTGTTGCCTTCCGCAACGTTGTGTTGAAATCTGTTTAATCCTTTTGTCTACAAACATCTGTTTGTAAGGAATTGTTATGCAAAAACTGAAACTTGGTGTTATCGGTGCAGGCGGTATTGTCTGTCGGATGCACCTACCTGACCTCACAGAAGGCACCGATTTCGAAGTGAGTGTTATCGGCGGTAGACGCGAACACCGTCTTAGACATCAATGTCAAGAATTCGACATACCGCACTGGACACAGGACTACGACGCAATCATTGCTGACGACACGCTTGATGCTATTCTTGTCGGTACGCCGCACCCTTTACATGTTTCATGGGGTATCAAAGCACTGGAAGCCGGTAAACATGTGCTCATGCAAAAACCGCTCTGTGGGGATATGGACGAAGCGAATCAATTTGTTGAGGCAACTGAAGCAAGCGGCAAAACGGTAATGTGTCTTCCGCATTTCAACGCCGCTATCTATAAAATTCGTCAACTGATTGCGGAGAACGCGATTGGACGTGTGTCCGGTGCAAGGATGCGGAGTAGTCACGGGGGTCCTGAAATCTACTACGCAGAGATTCGGGACATTTTCGGCGAATCCGGCGATGACCTGTGGTTTTTCGATGCAAAACAGGCGAGTGTCGGCGCGCTTTTCGACATGGGAGTTTATGCGGTTTCTGGTCTCGTCGCGATGCTCGGCACCTTCAAGCGGGTGACTGGCTTTGTTTCTACCTTCGATAAACCGACGGAATTAGAAGATGTCGCGACGCTTGTGCTTGAGATGCAATCGGGCGGAATTGTCACTGCAGAAACGAGTTGGTGTGATCCTGCGCGTACAGGTGAAGCGAGTGTGCACGGCACCGCCGGCAAATTCACAATGCCTGGTAAAGACGGCGCGACGCTCAGTCAGTGGACACCTACCTCCTATACACGCGAACACGCTCCGGTTGATGTCAAAGCGATTGACTGTTCCAACACCGCACCGAGCGGAATGCACACACATTTTGCGGAGTGTATCCGTGAAGGAACGCAACCCCCACTCTCAAACGCCTATACAGCGCGACACGTCACTGAAATTCTGCT
>JAAXHD010000422.1:3077-13715 GCA_012271015.1 Candidatus Poribacteria bacterium
CCGGGTTGCCCAGCCACCGTAGTAGGCGTAGCCGGTGCGGCGTTCCTGCCCGATCTCGGAGAACGTGTAGCGGACTACCGAGTCGCGATCGAGAAAGATTGGACGGTTGCTGCCGATCTCGTAGAAACGCGCCCAGAGGGGTCCCGCGTCGGGATCCGCCACGACCCGCTTATCGTCCTGCTCCGCCGCGTCAGTGAACGTCTCTAACCGGATGCCGTGGATTGCGGCACTCCTGAACCACCCAACAGCCCCCTCAACAGCGGCGATAATCGCTGGTGTGGGTTCTTCGACTGACATCAGGAAGCGCACGACACCGACGCTTTCAGCACCTGAGATCGATGGCGGCTCATAGGAACGCGCCCACGCAGGCTCAAGCGTCTTTTCGTCATGCTGCGCACACCAAGCAGTGAGTTTACCATTCTGTTTGATCTGCGTGCGCAGGATGCAGTCGATGCCCTTAGTTACAGCAGTTTCAGCCTTAGTGCGGTCCTCCGTTTCCAAGAACCCATAATCTGAAGATTCAGAGACATCTCGGAGAAGTTCGAGAATTCGCACCATGGCATTGTCATTGAACGTGATGTGGCGATGGTAGCCTTTGCTTAACGGATAAAACTGAGGCCACCCGCCAGGCGGATATTGCGCTTCAAGGATATGGGAAAAACCTTTGAGAAATGCCTGTCGGTAACGCGGCTCGTTTGTCGCGCGAAACGCACGAGCAAGAAACCGTAGTTCGCCAATAGTAGCACTGTTGTCAAACGTTCCGTGCAGATCGTCACTTTTGCCATCAAATGGCTCGGATGCCGTGTCCCGATTCTTGGGCCAACTGCCGTGCTGTGTCTGCCACGTGAGGACATTGTCGGCAATGCGGCGCCCTTCCTCGCTCTGGAACCATTCGGTGGATTGCTTCGCGTATCGGGAAGGAACGGTGGCATCGGAAGATGACAGAAGCAAAACGCACAAGATCCAGATGACAGTGAGTTGTAACTTCATAAAGGTATCCTGTTGTTAGTAATAATAGCGAATTGGGTTAGGTCGGAAGGAAAAGAGGTATGTTTCATGTAGGCGCGGTTAGAACCCGCCTACATGAAATGTTTAAAGGTCTAACCTACAAACTGGCGTGCAATTCATACCAGTCATCAAGGTTGTTGAGATCAACAGCACCTAAGATGGAACCGTCGTCATCAATGCCGCTTGCACCGAGGATACCACCCCGGGTATCGTCGTCGTGGTTATAGCCTGAAATCGCAGCGTTCAGTCCGTCGACTGCCGCTTGGTCAAAACTTCCGTTTTCCGAAACCCATGCTTCAAACTGTGGGTAAGTCGGGGAATTGTCGCTGATATATGCCAGCGTAGCGTCTTTGTCTAGACCGAGTCCATCTAACACCATTTGATCGAAGCCTGCTCCACATGCGGGATAATCTTCATGGAGCTGCCCCTTGGAATCCAATAACACTTTCGACCAGAATCGGGGGAGGTGTAACACACCGAGCGGTCCTGCAACCCCGGAACTAATTGTCGGAATCATTCCTGCCATCTCTTTTCTCCTTCTTATGAATGTTGTGAATAATAGGCGAACATCACCGGCACAATAGATGCCGTTGCCTGCCATGCGAAATTCCATATCATTATAGCACAACGCGCAAAAACAGCAAAGAAAAATTTGTCAGATGGCGGTCGGCAGTCAGTAAAGAGTTTCCTTAAACTCAAAGCAATAGCTTGCAACAACAGCGCAAGCGGGTCTACGGAGAGGCACTTCAGTTGTCAAACCCACCTGATCGAACCGCAAGGAAAATTTAAAAATCGGGTTTAACGACTTTAAATCTGAGTTCACCCGGCTTGACATAACCGAGTCGTTTTCTGGCGAGACGTTCCTTGGTTAATCGGTCGTTTTGTAGCATCTCGACGCGTTGTTTCAACCGATCACGCTCCGCCTCTAATGCCAGTATCTCAGCACGGTAGGCTTCTTCGGCAAGCTGCGCCTGTTGCCAGTCACTATAACCGTTCATAAATTGCCTGACACTCACGAGGAGTAAGGCAAGCGCAATGAAAAATAAAATTGGGCGAAAAATTCCCATAGGGCGCCCCTTTGAAGGAGATATTTTGGGACAGCGTAAAGGCTGCCCCTACGTAAATACAAAATTTAGCGGCGATCTGCCAAATTATAGAAAACTCTTCTGCCAGCAAAAATAGCACTCTCTCCTAAATCTTCCTCAATCCGGAGGAGTTGATTATATTTACAGACCCGATCCGTGCGAGAGAGCGAGCCGGTCTTTATCTGTCCGGCATTTGTTGCAACAACCAAGTCAGAAATCGTCGTATCCTCTGTTTCACCCGACCGGTGTGAAACAACAGCCGTGTAGTTGAAGCGTCGCGCGAGTTCAATGGCATCCAACGTTTCTGTTAAGGTCCCAATCTGATTCACCTTGATCAGAATTGAGTTACCAATCTGTCCATCGATCCCTTGTCGCAGACGGGCAGTGTTGGTAACAAAGAGATCATCGCCGACAAGTTGCACCTTTTCACCGATTGCCTCAGTCAGTTGTTTCCAACCTTCCCAGTCGTTCTCGTCCATGCCATCCTCTATAGAGACGATTGGGTATTTCTCACAGAGTTCCGAATAAAAAGCGACCATCTCTGTTGGTGATTTCGCCGGTTGTGCCTCTGCTTTTAATTCATAGATACCGGTGTCTCGATTGTAGAATTCGCTGGAAGCGGCATCCAATGCTAAGAGTACATCGTCCCCGGGAACGTAACTGGCACGCTCAATGGCTTCGATGATGACAGCGATCGCTTCCTCATTAGAACCGAGATCCGGGGCAAACCCACCCTCATCACCGACAGCCGTGTTGCAATTTCGAGATTGCAAGACCGCCCTGAGACTATGGAAGATTTCGGCACCCATACGGAGTGCTTCGGCGAAACTCTTTGCCCCTGCCGGCATTATCATAAATTCCTGAATGTCAACGTTATTGTCAGCGTGAGAACCACCGTTCAAGATGTTCATCATCGGTAAAGGGAGTTCTTTCGCATTTGCACCACCGATGTAGCGATAGAGAGGCTGCGCGACTTCATCCGCAGCGGCTTTCGCGACAGCGAGGGAAACACCCAAAATCGCGTTCGCACCCAGTCGGCTTTTGTTCTCTGTACCGTCAAGTTCGCACATAGCGGTGTCTATGTCGTTCTGCGCGAAGACATCTTCACCGACGAGCGCATCAGCAATGGCGGTGTTAACATTCTCAACGGCTTGCTGAACGCCTTTCCCCAAATACCGGTTGGCATCGTTATCGCGTAATTCGACTGCTTCGTGTTCACCCGTAGATGCCCCTGAAGGGACAGCGGCACGTCCGAATGCGCCTGTCGCTAAATTAACGTCCACCTCAACTGTCGGGTTACCACGCGAGTCCAATATCTCGCGTGCGTGTATATCAATAATTTCTGACAAAATTTTTCTCCTTCTTTAACGGTTGTCGGCTTTCAGCAAGAACCCTTTGTGGGTTTCCTCATTCTCTGACACCACACATGCTACTGGTGGTTGAGAGCGAAGCGACCTGACCACTGATAGCGGCTATTCCTCAATAACGGCATCCGCAAGTAGATACGCAACGGCTAAAAAGATTAAACTACACCCGGCAATCAACTTCAGCCAGAACCCGCCCTCTAATCCACCGGTTACCAGAAGTGAAACAGTGGATTTCGCGCCGCCCATAATGATTGGAATGACAAGCGGAAGTAGAATGACGGAAAGCAGACTTTCACCGCCGTTTGCACTTGTAGACATGCCTGCTAACAGGACTCCAACAGCACAAAAACCGAGCGTGCCGATACTCAGCACGCCGAATAGTTTCAGTAGTATGCCCACCGTCACTATATCAAGTAGATCCAAGAATTGAAGTGCGATAGGCGTGATGACAATTTCCAATAAAAATAAAAATACAACGTTGCTAACGACTTTGGACAGGTAGAGATTACTCGCATCAACACCCGTAAGCCGAATCCCATGCAACGCACCGTGCGAGCGTTCTAAGGTGAATGAACGGTTCAAGCTAATAATGCCTGCAAAAACGAACGCCACCCAGAGGACACTGGCAGTTAATTTACCACGTTCTACCCTTTCAGGGAAAATCGGACCGAATGCAAAAGCAAAAATGAGGACAACCAGCACGCTAAAAACGAAGGTGAGTACCAGCGTCTCTCTTGAACGGAATTGAAGTCCAAGATCCTTACGAATCAACGCGCCAATTTGACGGAGTGCCTTCATGTGTGTCTCGACCTAAAAGCGTCTATCTACAGCCCCTTCAGAGCGTTGTTTGCCAATCTCTCCTCATACGTCTGTAATAACGTCTCTGCCTCGATCTCATTTTTCCGAGCGACTTCTTCCAATTCACCATTTATCATAAAAAAGAACCTTGTACCAGCAAGGTGCCCCAACTCTGTGTTGTGTGTTGTAATGATAATGCCTGTGCCTTTTTGCTGTTCTTGTGCAATACGATTGAGGACGAACTGTCTGGCAGCAGCATCCAATCCAGAAAAGGGTTCATCAAGTAACAAAACTGAAGGGGAGTGGATAAGGGCTCTGGCGATCATAAAGCGTTGCGTCATACCGCGCGAAAAGATGCGAAGCGGTTCATGCAAAAAACGCTGCAGCCCGACTTCGGCAAGAAGGGTTGTTGCGCGGTGTTCTAATTGCTTGACCCCATACATCTGTCCGAAAAATTTGAGATTCTCATAAGGACTAAAGGCAGGATAAGCGAGGTTTTCATGAATAACGACCCCCAACGCACTACGGACGTTAGAGAAATCTGAGATCGCATCCGCGCCTTCAATCTCAAGTCTTCCAGATGTCGGTTTCAGGAGAGTTGCAAGGATTTTGATGAGCGTTGTTTTACCGGCACCGTTGGGACCGAAAATCGTAATCACTTCTCCGGGGTGAACCGAGAGTGTGGCGTTTTTAACAATCGTGCGATGTCCGAAGTCCTTTGTCAGTTGGAAAGCACGAAGGCGCATAGCATAAGAGATTCCGTGTCAGGTAAAAAAGCAATGGGCGGGACACAAGCCCGCCCTATCGCCAATATCGTGAATAAAAAGGATAGGTAAAAATGAGCACCTACCAATACCATGCTTCTTTACATCATACGCTGGACAATTGCGTCGCCCTGTTCTTGGGTAATACCAAGGGGTTGATGTGCTATAGGCCCATTTTCTAACACGGGTTCCATTTCATTCAATGACTGGCGGCTCGTATCATGGTAGAACAATCCAAGCTGCGTTTCATGACCTGTCTTGACTGCTTGCGCAAGTGCAGCGGCCTTGTCACTTGTGTCATGACTTTCAAGAGATTGGACTCGCTCCTTCCAATAGTCGAAAATTTTCATTTTCTCCTTCTTCCAAGTCACACAAGGGCTGATAACGTCAATGAACGCAAATCCTTTGTGTTGCATCCCGTTATACATCAATTCCGCGAGTTGTTTTCCGTCAGAACTAAATGCTCTTGCGACATAAGTCGCGCCAGAGACAATCGCCATTGCGACCGGATTCAGAGGGGTCTCTAAGTTACCGAACGGCGTGCTTTTCGTCTGTTCTCCTACTATAGTAGTCGGTGAGGCTTGCCCAACAGTCAAGCCATACGTCTCGTTATTCATAACAATGTAGAGGAGATCAATATTTTTTCGCATCGTATGAATGAAATGATTTCCGCCGATACCGTAACCATCACCATCACCACCGGTGACGACAACATTCAACTCGTGATTGGCAAATTTAGCACCCGTTGCGACTGCTAAAGCGCGACCGTGTAGCGTATGCATCCCGTACGTTTTGATATAACCAGGGAGGTTAGAGGAACACCCGATTCCACTTACAGTCAGGTGATCATGATTCCCTTTGCCAAGTTTCGCATAAGCGTTTTGTAGGGAATTAAGGACACTAAAATCACCACAACCGGCACACCAATCGGGATTAACATCCCCTTTAAAATCTCGCGCTGTAGGTGCTCCTTGAATAGGTCTTTCTCGTCTTGCTCGTCTCGCCATCTGATTCATCCTCCTTTGTTAGACAACAATCTCTTGATAGGGGACATAAAGATCTGTTTTACTGTTCAAAAGTTCACGCGCTCCATCAACAACGTGGTGTGGCATAAACGGCTCACCGTCGTATTTGCGGATGTGCCCATCTGCCTTAAAGCCGGTTTCACCGCGCAGGAACCGAGCGAACTGACCGGTGTAGTTGCATTCAACGATAATGGCGTGTGCGGCTTTTGAAAGTACTTCGTTGACGGCATCTTCATCCATCGGATAGAGCCACTTGAAGTGGATATGGTTAGTGGCAATGCCTACTTCGGTTAACAATTGTGCTGCTTCATCGATGACACCGTGCGTGGATCCCCACCCAATCAGGGTAACTTCGGCATCTTCAGGACCCTCCAGAGTCGGAGGCGGGAGCAGTTCAACGATGCCTTCCATCTTGCGTTGCCGTTTCTCCATAATATCACGACGTTTGTGAGGGTTCGTGAATTCATCACTAATCAGACCCCCATCTTCATCATGATCGTCGGTAGCAACAACGTGCATGTGCTCAGGGGTGCCAGGGATAGCACGGGGCGAAATCCCGCTGTCTGTGATTTGGTAACGCAGATATTCACCATCTGTCTGTCCTTGTTCGGTGATTAATTCCCCACGGTCAATTTTCGGCTGCCAGTTAATAGAATCCGGCACGAATGTCGTGTGCCCTTCCGCCAGCGACAAATCCGTGAGCACCATGCCGGGGCACTGAAACTTGTCAACGAGGTTAAAGAGTTCAGGTATTGTATTAAATCCGTCCATAATACTGGTAGGTGAAACAACAATTTTCGGAAAATCACCTTGGCTCGCGCCGAGAACTTGCCATAAATCTCCCTGCTCGGTTTTGGTAGGTAAACCTGTGGAGGGACCTCCGCGTTGAACATTAACAACAACAATTGGAATTTCCATCATACCGGCACTGCCGATCGCTTCGGACATGAGTGCGAAACCGCCACCCGATGTGGCACACATTGCGCGTGCACCGGTGTGTGCAGCACCGATTACCATATTGACAACGCTGATTTCATCTTCACATTGCCGGACGATAATACCGAGATCGCGAGCGTTTGGTGCCATCCAGTGAAGAATACCCGTTGATGGACTCATCGGATACGCAGCATAAAATTTGACACCTGCAGCAGCACCGCCCATCGCCATCAGCATATTACCGCTACCGAACGCTAATGGTGGATCCTGTCTCTCAAATTGGACATCAAACGGCGTAAAGTGTTCAGCAGCGTAATCGTAACTTGCACGTGCAGCAGCAATATTCGCATCCACTACCGCTTGACCTGTGCGTTTAAGAAGTGCCAGAACGATGATTTCCTCAAGCACTGCTAAATCTATCCCTACCAATTGCAAAGCTACACTGGACATACAAACATTCAGCATACGGGCTTTTCTATCTGGATCGTTGGTGAGCTCTTTATAGGAAATAGGACATAATTGGATGTCATCTCGTGTTGGAGGCTCTTTCACATGCTCGCTATTATAGATTAAAGCACCACCGGGGGCTACATGTGGTAGGTGCTTCTCTACGCTATTGGCATCCAGAGCAATAATCAGATCTATCTTGTCCCCGTGGTTCGCAACAGGTTCAGAACTGATTCGGATCGTCAGGAAGGAGTGACCGCCGCGGATGAGGGATTGATAGGCGGTGTAAGTAAAAACGTTCAGCCCATACCGGGCACAGATTTGGCTGATGCTTTTGCCAGCAGTTTCAATACCTTGCCCGGGTGCCCCTCCTACAGCGATTGCAAAATCGTACTTTGCCATCTTGGCTCCCTTCTAATTCTTTGTATTCCATTCTGATGCTGCACAATTCACTGAAGATACGCCACAGTTTGGTTTAATAAATGTATCAACATCAGATGGACAGACAAATAAGCAAATTGATTCGTTTGTTAATTACATTGCGAGATTCGCGACTTTTTTAATCTTCATGAAGACATATAACATTCTACTTTTTTAAATTATACTACATTTTGTTCATTTTTTCAAGTTTTTTTAAGGCTTCGGAAATTTAGGCACAAGGTTTTTCGGAACATAGATTTTTACAAATCCAGGACGCTGGAAGGGGTTTTGGGAATGTTATAACTATGGACTGACCTCAAGATATGCTCGTCTCAACGTCCGGACAATTTTGGGCAGGAAATCCAATTTCCGTACTACGTTTGTCTGAACGCCTCAAGTGCCTGTTTCGCTTCCGGGGTTCCAATCATACGCAATGCAAAAGCCGCATGATTTTGGACTTCTTCGGATTCATCATCAAGTGCCTTGACAAGAGCAGGCACCGCATCCGCTGCTGCGTCTTCCATTTTGGCAAGCGTGTACGCAGCATAAGACCGAACCTCATCCGACGGATCGTTCAAAGCATCAATAAGCGCAGGCATCGCACCAATTGCCGCAACCCCCATCAGATTGAGCGCGCGAGCTGCATATTCGCGGAACTCTTCATTGAGTTTGTCAGATAACGCTTCCACCAAAACCGGTATTGCGGGCTCCCCTATACGACTGAGTGTATTACTAAGAGCCAGTCCGTGGTGTCTCTCAGCTATCGCCATCTGATCAATGAGTGCCGGTATTGCAGGTTCGCCGATGGCAGCCAAGACCCCAGTGGTTTGATCGACCACATCTCCAAGATTATCGGCGAGTGCCTCGACGAGTTGTGGAATAGCCGGTTTGCCAATAGCAACCAATTCTTTTCTTGCGGCTTCGCGGACATCATCCTCCATATCCGACAATTCATCGATTAAATCAGCCACGAGGTGTTCTGTTTCCATCTATTCACCTTTCTTAACATACGCCAACATCGTGATAAGACGGTCAGTTTGCTCGGGTCGTAAGTATTTGTAAAACCATTCGGAAAATTCACGTTCGGCTCTGGTGAGCTCCGCCGTGAGCGCGGGGACAGTAGATTCACCGATCTTTGCCAACACCTCTGCAGCATGATTCGCCATCTGTTCCATGTAAACAGGAATAGCGGATTCTTCAATGTGTGTGTAAAATTCAGCACCGTACCCAGAGATATGCCAGCATTCTTGCGTAAGGACATCGATTAGCTGCGGAATAGCCGGCTTGCCTATGGCAATCAATTCCGCTTTCGCGGTATCCCGAACGTTTTCGTCTATATGACCCAACATGACGATCAAATCAGCGATGCGGTGTTTGCTATGCATTGTTTCCCCTTTTTTGTTGATCTAAAAGTGTAGTGAGACGTTCCGTTTGCTCTCGGCGCAAGCGTTTGTAGACGCGCTCGGAAATCTCTTGTTTCTCATGCTTATCATCAAGATGCGTGATAAATTCAAGTCTTGCGACGCGGACATGCTCAAGGTCGTCTGAACTCAGTTTACGAAGCCAGCCTACGTCTGATGGTGAAGAGGTGTCATCGGTGTCAGAATTCGGACTATTGTCTGCTGTGCGAAGTTTAAAAAGCGCGGCGACGAAAAATCCACCGGTCAATGCTGCTGCAACAGCAATAAGTACCAACTGTCCCAAGTTAGATGTTTGCCCCGGTAGAGCATCACGGGCAGAACCCATGTTTACGGTAAGCACTAAGTCAACCGTTGCCCCTGCCGCAAACGCCTTCGGCGCAGTGCTCTGATATATAAGATAGATATTATTGTGAATCTGTTCGCGTGTTGGGGCACCAAAAAACTTCGCGCTCGGCACAAAGTCAATACCTTCGGGGACAAAGAATATAAATTGTTTTGTGGCAAAATTCAAGCGACGAGATAAATCCAATCTATCCTTTTCGACGTGAAAAATATAAGTATAGCCTAAATGCGTTTCGCCTGGTGGTAATGGCATCGTGCGGATAGCTTCATTCGTAACGGGGTTTAGCCTGAGTTCCGTCGACTGATGTGGCTGAAAACCCTCGGTCCCTTTTGGGAGGGTCAAATGCAGTCCGACTGGTTGTGTACCGTGCGTTGTTTTAAAAGGTAGGTCGCTCAGATTTTCAACCCCAACGGCTTCAATAACTGTGACGGCACCATCTGGGGCATGGTCGGGAGGTGGTGGGGCAATGACGAAACTATGCGAATTCACACGAATTTGTGTCTTGTCATCTGTAAACCCGCCGATTTCAAAGTCTATTTTGATGTTCGGAGCCCAAGTGGACAAAACCACGTCTTTCTCGGCGTAGTTCGTTCCTCCATGAACCGTAGAAACCGTATAGTGGACACTTGGATCGAGCGGAAGATTTTCAAAACCGTAGTTCCCATTCTCATCCGTTGTCGTTTCTTGGGTCTCAGTAGTGTCAGCCTTATGGATAGTGAGAGTTACGGGCTGTGCGACGAGAAGTTTGTCCTGCTTTTTATCGATAACCGTGCCTTGAATATCGCCTCGTTCTGCCGTTTGTGCATAGGGAGTGGGAAATGAAAAAAGAAGGGTCAGAGCAACCGTTAACAGACTGCGCATCCACCACGTAATAACATTGTGAATCTGCAAATTGCCGCTTGAGTTGCTATATGAGGATATATTCGTGTACATGTTATGTTCCACGTTGTTGCTGTTTGAACCTCTCAATTTCTGCTTCTACATCCGACAAAGACTCATTTTCGAGTTGCATGATGACGCGCGC
>JAAXHD010000422.1:13867-22521 GCA_012271015.1 Candidatus Poribacteria bacterium
GCTTAGTTTTGTTGCTTGTATCTTTCCAATTCAGCTTCAACCTGTTTCACGGTTGTATCGGAGACCTGTTGGTCTGATTCCTCAAGCACATGACTTGTCACCATTTGCCGTCTTGACCTTCGAAGTACAGCGAAGGCAACACCACCGATAAGAACCAGGATGACGGCTGGCATAATGTAGGCAAGTAAATTAATACCTTTTGCTGGCATGACTGCGTAAAACTGTGGTCCGAACGTGTCAAGGTAATTGGTGCGAATCTGCTCAACAGTTTGACCGGCAAGCAACCGATTACGAAAATCCTTTTCAATCATCACTGCGGTGTCACATACACATACCTCGATTGTTTCCCTCTCACAACCGCAGTAACAGTAGACTGTCGTTAGCAACTCCTCCAACTTGGACTCTAATGCGGCATCCTTCACGCCCTTTGGTTCTGCAACGCCAGACCCCTCGGTTTGCGCGTGTGTGATGATAGCAAAACCGCAAGCGATGAAAACCACAGCAATGCCTATAAAATTAGGAATCGCCATGTTTTTGAACATTGCAATGTGTTCAAGTCTTCCAGTCTTCACAGTCATTCCTTTCCCCATTAAGAATCTTTATTCTGTTCAGATTTCTCGGCTATAGCGACAATTCCACCCAATACCATCACAGCAACACCGATCCAGACGACACTAATGAGAGGGTTGTAATACACCTGTACGTTCACAACACCGCCTGTCTTAACGTCGAAGGGAATGCTGCCAAGAGCGATATAAAAGTCGTTGACACCGAAGTGCCGGATGGCAGATTCAATAGTCTCCTGTTCCCCCTGCCCAGCCTTGTAATAGAAATGGCGGGCGGGTTCCATTGTTCCTATTTGTCGCCCGTTTTTTGCCACATCAAAAACAACGCCGGTTCGACGATAGTTCTCAAATTCTTTCGCAAACGAGTCTTTCATAGTGAGTTGAAACTCGCCAACCTCCATTGATTCCCCGATTCTTAAACCCTTAGATTCAAGCAAAAAATAGCCTTTCGATCCCATAATGCCTATATAGAGGATAACGATACCGATATGGATGATGTAACCGCCATATCGTCTCTTATTACGTTGGATGAGGAGATTCAAACCGTTGAGCAAGGAGGTTTCTTGTCGTTTCGCACGGAGTTTCGCACCGCGATAAAATTCAGCAAAGATCGCGACAATCACGAAGGTACTCACGGAAACGCAGAGGATCGAATAGAGCGGGGAAGTCTCACCTTTTACGAATGCGAGAAACCCCCATGTCAATACGCCTGCGACTAAACCAATAACAACCGGCAATAGAAACATTCGTTGGAAGTTGTTGGCAGTAATCTTCTTCCATGAGATAATTGGACCGGCACCCGTCAAGAATAGAAGTAGTAATCCTGGAATAATAACGACTTGATTGAAGAACGCTTCAGGGACAGATGACTTTTCGCCATTGATCGCCTCGGAGATAATCGGCCACAACGTACCCCAGAGAATGATTAGGGTTAATCCAACAAGGAGCCAGTTGTTAAGGACAAAAGCACTTTCACGGGAAAGAAGGGATTCTAAACGATTGATACTCTTCAGCCGTTTCCAGCGATAGATGATGAGTCCGATCACACCCGCAGTTGACGTTAAGATGAAGCCCAAGAAATACCCACCAATGTCAGATTGTGCAAAAGCATGTACCGATGAAATGATTCCACTCCGAGTGATGAAAGTTCCCAATAGCGTGAATTGAAACGCAAGTGTTATCAGGAGAATATTCCAGAGTTTGAGCATATTCCGCTTCTCTTGTATCATTACGGAATGTAAATAAGCGGTGCAGAGGAGCCACGGCATAAAAGAGGCGTTTTCAACCGGATCCCATGCCCAATAACCGCCCCAACCCAACTCACGATATGCCCAATTGCCGCCAAGCGTGATGCCGATGGTCAAGACGATCCATGAGAACAACGTCCATCTACGCGAGCGGAGTATCCAAACACTGCTAACTCTGCCAGACGCAAGCGCACCGACTGCAAACGCGAACGGCACCGTCAGAGCAATCCAACCTATATATAACGTCGGCGGATGAAATGCCATACTTGGCGTTTGAAGGAGTGGGTTCATACCGGCACCATCAGGTGCCATCTGTCCATTGGGGAATCGGGCGAGTGGATTATAAACCCCTTCGATTAAGCCGGTGACGAGAAAAATAAAAAATAATTGCACGACTGCAATAGGAATCAGGGCATAATCCGAGAGGGTATCATTCGTTTCTTTCTCGTACCGGTGATTTTGCCAGACGACAATCGCGCCTGCGACCGTCAGCAACCAGAGCCAAAATAAAAGAGATCCCGACATTCGTCCCCAGAGTGCTGTGATTTTATAGAGTAAGGGTTGCGCGGCACTCGATACCTCAACAACATAGCGCATTGAGAAGTCATCGGTCACAAAACCGTAGATTAAGGCACCGGTCGCAATACTGATGAGAATGAAGGTGGCAATGACGGCATTTCTGCCGCTTCGGATGGCGTTCTGATTTCGCGTGCGTAGCCCAATGCAGAGAAAGCCAATCGCCCACAAGCCAGAGAGCACAGAGAGAAATATAGCGGCTTGTCCAATTTCCGCAGTCATTCGTTTCTGTACCTCCTCACTTTTGATAGCAAGTTCAGCCCTCTCCGAGTAACGGGTGGGGACCCCGACGTTGTAAGCGGCATCAAAAAGGTGTTGTTGAGCATGTTGCTAAAGTGTTGCGTATTCCTTATTGCGAGATGTACGAGGTCTCATTTGCAGGCGTGGCACTTTCTGCTCCCTCGTATTTCGAGGCACATTTCGTCATGAGTTTAGAGGCGACAATGAGGTTCTGCGTTGCATCGTATTTGCCTTCTACAAAAACGCTACCACCATCCGTAAAATTATCCGGTTTCAGTCGATCCTTGTAAATCACGTTGACTGTCGCTGGAGTTTCGCGGTCGCGTACAGCAAAAGTGAGATTAAAATTAGCAGCATCCCATTTGGAGCTACCCTCTGCAATAAGCCCATCAACTTGGACCTGTTGATTGTTCATTATGTTTCCGTCTGCCATAAGCGCAGCTGGCGTGAAGTGCCGAACACTTGTCCTTTTAATCCCAACCATCACTAAAAGTACCATACCACATAACAAAACGACGCTCGCGGCAATCACTTTAAGCCTTCTCTGTTTTTGCACTTGGACATCCTCCATTAACCAGAACCAGGAGACGTGATTTTCCAGTTCTTCTGACGAGATGAACCGTTCTCTTTTTAAAATAATACTTGATTTTACATGCAAAATCAAGTTAAAATGAAATTTAACTTGGGAGATTGTGCGGAACTTTTAAATAAAAAAGCGGTCAGGTTAGATGGATTCTGGCACTTTCAGGGATTTGTCCATTAGCGAGTGCAGTTTTACTATAGAACAACTCTATAATCCCCTGGCGAGATCTGTACTGAATTCACAAACGAGAGGGTAAAGTTGTGAAAATCTCCGATTTTCACGGGCTTTTATGGAAAATATAAAAATGAATTGGCAACACCATCCGTGGGCAGGTGTATTTCCGGCGACGCTCTGTCCTTTTCATGAAGATGAATCGATTGACGAGGTAGGATTGCGTCAGTATATGCAGGAACTCGCAAGCGTTCCGGGGATAAAAGGGGTTGTCTGTAACGGACACACCGGCGAAATTATGTCCCTCCGCCTGCATGAAAGACAAGGCGTTACGCAAATTACCGCTGAAGCCGTTGGCGATCGAGTTAAAGTTATTTCAGGGGTGAGCGCGGAAGGGAGCCTCCCAGCGATTGATGATGCACTTGCGGCGAAGGAGGCCGGTGCAGATGCCATCCTGTTGATGCCTGCTCATCACTGGTTGCGTTTTGGCAGGCCCCCTGAAACCGCAGTCGGTTACTTTCAAGATGTCGCCGAAGGCGCAGATATACCGATTATTGTTCACCAGTACCCGGCATGGACAAAGGCAGGATATAGCCTTGAAGAGATGTTAGAAATAGTGAAGATCCCACAGGTTATCTGCATTAAAATGGGCACACGCGACATGGCACGCTGGCGGTGGGACTATGAACAGTTGAAAGAAGCCGCACCCGACGTGCCTATTTTGACCTGTCATGATGAGTATCTGCTTGCCTCCTTGCTGGAAGGAAGTGACGGAGCACTCATCGGGTTCGCCGGGTTTGTGCCAGAGTTAATGGTAGATGTAGTCCACGCCGCACTCAATAACGATCTCATCGGCGCACGTAAGGCGCGCAGTCAAGTAGACTCGTTAGCACGAATCGTCTATAACTTCGGTGAACCGAGCTGTGACGCGCATCAACGAATGAAATGTGCTCGCTGGTTGATGGGTAGATTCCCTTCAATGACGATGCGCCGTCCGCTTCGTCAATTGTCTACAACCGAAGTAGATAAAATCCGAACGCGTCTTGAAGAGACCGGCTATCAGTGCGCTAATTAATAGCAGTCGGTTATCGGCTGTCTGCTCTCGGTGAAGAGTTTTTTTAAACTCAAAGCGGTAGCCTGCAACACCGACGCAGGGTTTTTGCTTGGGTGTTTCTTCAGGTTTAAGCAACACATCTAACAATTTTTAGGGACATTGTTCCTCCGCAAGGAATGTTTAAAAAATGGCACGTCTAAAATACGCCTTAATTGGCCACGGTAGACGCGGTGCAGCACATCTGTCAACAGCCGCTATATTAAAAGACACCTTTGACATAGTCGCCGTGTGCGATGCACACGCAGAATCCGCAGAAGCAGGCGCAGCGAAACTCGGCATTAAAGCCTACACCGATGTCAGGAAAATGATTGATGAAACATCACCGGATGTCTGTGATGTTGTTGTGCCCATGCCTCTACATCACATCGTCTCCTGTTACCTCTCTCGATGCGGCATTTCGCATAATGTAGAGACAGGGCTTGCACCCACACTCGGTTTGATGGATATGATGATAACCGATGCCACTGAGAATGGTGTAAAACTTCAGACATCGGAAAATTTCCCCTTCGTTCCTGTTGAACAATTTGTGTGCAAACTCATTAAGGAAGGCGTAATTGGAAAAGTGCACAAGTGTTACCGACTCTTCTCCACAACCGGCTATCATGGACTTGCTGCAATACGGTGCCGGATGGATGCCGCTCCCAAAACGGTCAGTAGCATCAGGCATATGATGCCTGTTGCTCCTTACGTTGACAGGGCAAAACGGGACCATAATCGGGAAGGTCTTGAGTTTTATGCTATAGATTTTGAGAACGGTGGGATCGGCATCGCAATGGTGGGGAACAAGAATGGATGTCTTGGACGGAACAAACTCGTCGGTTTCGAAACTTGTGGTGAGCGCGGCACGATTATTACCAACGGGAATCAAGGTGCCACCGGTGGCGAAACGGTTAACGTTTGCACGGATGAGGACCTCGTCGAGAACGCCGCAAGGGCACAAACATACGAAGTCCAGAGAGAATATAACGACAGTGGCATTTTGCAACGTATCTTTGTGGAACTCCCAGAGTCTTTAGGCGGCACTGTAGAGTGGGTAAATCCTTATCGGCGGACAGATATTTCAGAAACGGGTATTTCATTGGCGACGATGCTCGATGGCATCGCACACGCTGTCCGAGAAAACACACAGCCGCTATGGACTGGCGAAATGGGCAGAGCAGATCAGGAGATGGTGATTGCGGCGCATCGGTCAATTGACATGAATCGACAGCCCATCGACCTACCCCTTGAACCTGATCCCGCTGAAGAAGACGCGTTTGATCGAGATTTTGAAGTCCAGTTTGGTGTTCATCCACGTGAAAATATCGAAAAAGCATTACAAGTTAATTTCAAAGCTTTTTAATGATTGCTTCTGAGTTGCTGCGTCCGTTGTCCTTGCAGTATTCCAATCCTTAAGAAACTATTCATAACCTAAAGCAGGTTTTTTACCAATTTTAGATCGGCGTTGACAACGGAAACGCCGCCCGGGAGAACATAATTAATAGTATGAAAGAAGTTAAAATCGGGTTTATCGGATGTGGTGGCAATGCGAATGGACACATGAACCAATTAGCTGGAATTGAAGGGGCACGTGTTGTAGCTGTCTGCGACCTTCAAGCGGAGCGCGCACAAAGTGCCGCCGAGAAGCACAATGCCGATCCCTATACCGCACATCAAGCCCTCCTCGAACGTGACGACTTGGATGCCGTCTACCTGAGTCTCCCAGTTTTTGCGCATGGACAGCCAGAACTCGATGTCATTGAACGAGGTTTACCATTTTTGGTCGAGAAACCCGTTGCCATCAATATGGATATCGCCCGTGAAGTTGAAGCCGCGGTTGCAAACGCTGGAATCATAACGTGTGTCGGTTATCAACTTCGCTACCTCGGTTCGACAAAAATAACGCAGCAGATCCTGCAGGGAAGAACGATTAATATGGTCGTCGGTAAGTACTGGTGCAGCACCGGACACGGGGACCCAAATGCATGGCTCCGCCAAATGAACAAATCCGGCGGTCAACTTGTCGAACAAGCAACACACACGATAGACATGATGCGCTATATGGGCGGAGAAGTGGAAACTGTCTATGCGATGCAGGCGAATCGGTTTCTCAAAGAGACGGATTGTCCCGATGCCAATAGTGTCGCTCTCCAGTTTACGAGTGGTGCTGTCGGTTCGTTGACGGCTACTTGGGCTTACGCAGGTGACTGGTCAAACGCGAATATCCTGGATTTATTGTATGAGGAAGAACTATTGAACTGGAATCCATCAAGGGTTTTGGTACAGGAAGATGGCGAATGGGTGGATAAAACAGAACCGAGTCCAACAATTGATGAGGTTTTCGTGGATGCAGTGCGAAGTGGTGATGCTTCTTCAATCTTGAGCCCTTACAGCGATGCAGTCAAGACGCTTGCAATATCGCTGGCAGCAAACAAATCTGCGGAAGAAAACAGACCTATAGCCATTTCAGATTTTTAATTTATGGCCGCCTGGGCGTGCCCCAAATGTAAAGCAAAGACAAATTATGCTATTTAAGGAAACCTAATTTCATTACGGCACGGATTCCGGTTAAGTCGCGGCCGATCTGATAAATTGTCCGTTCTTAGGGCGCGCCTTTTGGCATCCCCGTAACTATAGAAGGCAAAACTAATGAATAAAAAATATCGTGTAGCCATTGTCGGCTGTGGTGGTATCTCTAACGCACACGGCAACGCGTGGCGGAATCTACCAAAAATCGAAATTGTAGGTGCCTGCGATGAGAAACTTGAACCGCTTAAGCGTTTTGCTACTGAGTATAATGTCCAGAATACCTACAACGACCTCCGACAGATGCTGGAAAAGCAACAACCTGATGTCTTAGTGGTTGCAACGTGGCCCTCGAATCATCTGAAAAATGTTCTGGAAGCAGTGAGGTGCGGTGTCAAAGGCATTCTTGTCGAGAAACCAATTACGGTTAATACCACGCAATTGGAGCAGATGATTCAGGTCACAGAACGCGCTGACATCCGATTAATGGAAGCCTTCATGTATCGACATCATCCCTTGACGCTCGCTGTGAAACAGAAAATCGAGGAAGGCGCAATAGGAGAGGTACGCTACGCACGTTCTACTTTTTCAACAGGACTCACAGACCGACGAAATTGGCGATTAAGAGGGGATCTCGGTGGCGGTGCTGTCATGGATTTAGGCTGTTATTGCATCAATATCATCCGTTATCTCGTCGGGCGAGAACCGCAGTCCGTATGGGCAACAGGCAAATTTGAACCGATTAACAATGTTTGGGAAACACTGATTGGAACTTTGGACTTTGGTGATGGTCTTACCGCGCAATTGGATTGTAGTTTCGGCTGGACGTGGCGTGAATCTTATGAGGTCGCTGGAACGGACGGAACACTCTTTGTTCAGAGTGCGTGGGGCAACTCAGAAGGCGAAACTCATTTTATCGCAAACGGTGAAACCATTCGTGTTGCGAATGGCGTGAATCCGTATGCCGCTGAGATTCTGGATTTATGTCGAGCAGTGGAGACTGGCGCACCAACGCACTTACCCATATCAGACGCGCTCGGAAATATGCGCGTCATCGACGCATTACACGAATCTGCGGGCACAAGTCAGTGCATCAAGATCCCTGTGTAAAAACTTGAGAGTAGTTGACAGCAATCGAGGGATTAACCAACAGCCATCGGGGCCCAGCAGTCGGTAAAAGGGTGTTGTTGTGTCCGTTTTAGAGTGTTAGGAAGCCTGGTCGATTTTAAGAAGAATGTGCAGAATTAACAGGAAACCTGCGTGTAACATTGTCCTGCAGGCTCCTCTATAGGCTTGCGTCAGGAGCGCAGTCCAGGAGGCCATAAATTAAAAGATGTTTGAGAAGATGATGAAGTACCCCATTGACGTTTTCCGAGAGGGGAATTTCTCGTTTGGGGTGCCATTGCCAGGGCTCCTTGTAGCCGTTCTACTCGTCGCGCTTTTCATCGCTACAATATGGGCATATCGCAGTACCCAAGGACGCATCCAACGCGTCTTCCGGGGCTTTCTCATCTTTCTCCGCACGATTGTCCTCTGTCTGCTCGCCTTCTGTCTCCTTAAGCCCTTCCTAACAATTTATCAAACAAACCCTGATGATTCCTATCTGTTGGTGATGGTCGATCGGTCCAAAAGTATGCAGATCACCGATTCCC
>JAAXHD010000422.1:22599-25073 GCA_012271015.1 Candidatus Poribacteria bacterium
TAAATTTAAAGTCAGATTCTTCGCGTTTGACACTACGGCAAAACGTGTGCCGAGCGAGGTGTTGACCAAGGCAGAAGGGGAAAGTACAGATATCCCACAAGCGTTAAACGAAGCACTTGATGATTTACAGGGAATCCCACTCTCTGGAGTTGTCCTGCTAACCGATGGTGTAGATAGAAGTAGTGTCGATATTGCAAAGTTCGCAATGCAGATCAGAGAACGGAAACTCCCAATCCATACCGTTGGTATCGGAGCAGAAGAGGGCAATCCCGATCTGGAGCTTGTCAAGGTCGATGTCCCTCGAATTGCAGAAGAGGATTTTCCTGTTGAGGTGTGGGTAACTTTGCAACGGAAGGGGTTCAAGGGAAAGAGAGTCAACATCCAATTAACAAACAACGGACGAGTCCTGAAAACTGAGTCCGTTGATATGGATGAAGGTGCCTCTTGGATGTCGCAGCTCAGTGGGCCAGACGCAACTTCTGATACCAAAACAGAGCGCGTCCTGCTTAAATTTATCCCGCGCGAAGCCGGCACACAAAAATTTGAAGTACATGCGGAGTTAGGAGAAACAGAAGCCGTCCCACAAAATAACGCGAAAACATTCCTACTCAAGGTAACACCTACCAAACGTGTAAAAATCCTATTCGTTGATGGCAAACCGCGTTATGAATTTGGCTTTATAAAGCGTGCTTTGAAAAACGATCCGAACATCCAATTAACGGATCGGTTTTTGAAAAGCATCTCTGATGAGGGTAAGCGGACGTATGGTGGCACGCGCGCTGAAGCATCACACGATTTTCAATTTTATCCAGACGGTAAGGAGATGCTATTTGACTTTGATGCCATCATTTTAGGTAATGTGGCTGCCTCCGAATTTACACCTTCCCAGTGGGAGAATACAATTGAGTTTGTACGCACACGAGGTGGCGGACTGCTTATGCTGGGGGGTTCTAATTCTTTAGGTAACCATGAGCTTTCTGAGTCGTATATCAACACGCCGATTGCGCAATGCCTCCCTGTAGAATTGGAGCTTGGATCCCCGCCACCTCTAATGGCACCGAGACGACTCGGCAGGTCAATCACAAGTTCACAGTCTATTGCGGATAAGGGCTATAAGTTGCAACTCACACCAGAGGGGAAAGTCGAAACTCTGATGGCTTTGGCGGACCTGCCTACCGAGAATTTGGAACGCTGGCAGATCTTGCCTACGCTGAAGGGGTATAGTAAGGTGAAACGCGCCAAAGCAGGAGCACTCGTTTTGGCGGAGCATCCAACCGATCGGAACGAATTCGGTAATCGCATCCTTATCGCAACGCATAATTACAATGCCGGACGCGTAATGATATTTACACCGCATACCTCTTGGCGCTGGCAAATGCTACCTTCTCACGAAGATGGGGACCAACGATTCTGGCACCAAGCAGACAGTCCTGAACGGTTCTGGCGACAGGTTGCGAAGTGGCTGACAACTGCCCCGAAGGAACATATTAAACTCGATGTCGCAAAAACGGCTTACGCCCTGAAAGAACCTGTTGTGATTGAGGTTACCGCTACGGATCAACAGTTCCAACTGACAAACAACGCGAAAATCCGAGCCGTGGTTCTCGATGAGACTGGGAAACGCAGGGAACTAAAATTTGAACAGGTCCTCGGTAAAGATGGACGCTACACGGCGCGTTTTATCCCGAATCGTTACGGAGAATACACCGTCACAGTGACTGGGACTCTTGATGGCGAAAACTTAGGAGAACAACAGACCCTTTTTGAGGTAAAAACATCCTACGCCGAGTTTAGTAATGCTGAGCTGAACGTCGCTCTTCTCAAAACACTTGCTGACGGGAGTGGTGGAAAGTACTACACCATGGAAGAGGCCCCTCAACTTGTGAACCAGATTCCGCTCGTGGAAAGCGCAACATCAAAGATTACGGATGTTGACATCTGGGATATGCCCCTCATTTTCGGATTGGTTATCGTATTACTTGGGTTCGAGTGGTTCTTAAGAAAACGCGGCGGTTTGGTTTAGCAGAAAGAGGTTTATCTTTTTTCACTTGACAAATAGGAAGTTAAATAGTAAAATGATTCTCACGGGAAATTTGCTATAAAACATCAAACGAGGGATTAAAGGCATGACACAACAAGAACTCCACGAAATCGCGCAAGGGACGCTCGCACCCGAACAGGTCTCCATGACGTTAGCGGAATTTCTTGAGTACGATATAGACGGATATGAATACGTCAAAGGAGAATTAGTGCCAATGTCCCCACCAACAAGGATACATAGCAAGATTAGTGTTAAGGTTATCCGATATTTGGATCGGTATGTGGATGAGAATCAGTTGGGAGAAGTACATGTAGAGGCAACTTTTCAGGTCGGTGAACGTGGACTGAAGCCAGGTGTGGCATTTGTTCCAACGTCTCGGTTGGATGGAGACGAAAATAAAGGATTTCCGATACCTCCCGACCTCGCGATTGAA
>JAAXHD010000422.1:25214-36758 GCA_012271015.1 Candidatus Poribacteria bacterium
AAAAAGAAAGATATTTACTTAGGAGAACTATGAACAATTCCTATAAAAGCGTCATGTTCATCATCGCAGACGACTGGAGCCGCATTGCGAAATGCTACGGAAATGAGGTTATCCGAACCCCGCACATCAATGCCTTTGCCGAACGCGGCGTTGTGTTTGACTACGCATTCTGTACAAGTCCCTCGTGCGCTGTGAGTCGCGCCTGCATCCTCACGGGACAACATAGCCATACGCACGGACAATATGGACATTGCCACGGCATCCACGGATTCCGCACGCACGAATATATGCAATCGGTGCCGAGAATTCTGAAAGCGCACGGATTCGCTACAGCGTGCCTCGGAAAGAAACACGTTGAACCCGAAAGTGTTTATCCTTTCGATTTTGAACCGAAAGTCGATGCAAGAAGCCCTGTAGACATGGCAGCAAAAGTTACCCAATTTCTCGATGAGAACGTAGATACACCCTTTTATCTCCACATCGGCAGCAGTTATCCTCATAGGGCGGGTAAAGGCTTCGGAAACGATCGAACGCATGCCGGTATCGAACCCTCTCCTTACACACCAGACGAAATCATCGTACCGAATTTCCTGCCGGACATACCCGCTGTACGGGAAGACCTCGCTGATTACTACGAAAGTGTTTCGCGTTGGGATGCTGTGGTAGGGGCAGTCTTGGAGGCACTCGACGCTTCCGGACGCGCAGATGAAACCCTCGTCTTTGTTACGACTGATCACGCAATGCCATTCCCCGGCGCGAAGGCATCCAGTTTCGATAGCGGACATCACTGTCCACTCCTCATCTCCAGTCCGACGCAGCAGAAACGCGGTTTCCACAATCAGGCACTCGTCAACTGGGTAGACTTCTGTCCAACAATGTTAGATTGGTGCGGTGTTGCACACCCCGATGGAGCAGAGGCACTTCCCGGTAGATCCCTGCTCACTATCTTGGAGGACGACAATCCACATCCTGGTAACAGTGACTGGGAGGAAACGTATTTTTCCCACTGTTTCCATGAGGTGACGAACTACTATCCATATCGTGTGCTGCGCGGTAGACGGTATAAGTACGTCCGAAATCTGGCATACCAATTGGAAACACCCCTCCCAAGCGACCTATTCCGCTCAATCTCATGGACAGCCGTGCGGGATGACAACGTCCAGCAACTCGGTGAACGACAACGTACTGAATTCCTACAGCAGAGCCGTGAGGCTCTATTTGATATGCAGAACGATCCAGCGGAGTCGCGAAACCTCATTGATACACCGGAGTTACAAGACATAGCCAACGAGATGCGTCAAAAGGTTATCGAATTCAGGCAGAAAACCGAGGATCCGTGGCTTGAGCAGTCTTTCCAAGAGGGCGAAACGCAACCCTTTTTTATTTAATAGCGGTCAGTAATCGGCAGTCAGTTAAGAGACCCCTCATAACCTAAAGCAAGTTTCTTAACAATTTTAGATCGGGGTGAACAACGGACACCCCGCTCAGACATAATCGTTAAAAAGATGCAAAATTACGATTTAGAAGCGATGAACGCTCGCATCCAAGCAGATAGTGGACTTATACAGCAGATTCTCACGGAGACAGGGAAAGTCATCGTCGGCCAAAGCGCATTATTAGAGGGGTTAGTGATAGGTTTACTCTGCAACGGACATATTCTACTTGAAGGCGTTCCCGGACTCGCAAAAACGACTGCCGTGAGTGCCCTTGCGCAGACGATTGACGCCTCTTTCAACCGCCTGCAGTTTACACCCGATCTGCTTCCAGCCGACCTCGTTGGCACACTCATCTACGATCAACAAAAGGGGGATTTTTACACGAAAAAAGGACCGATTTTCGCCAACATCATCCTCGCAGATGAGATAAATCGGGCACCCGCCAAAGTGCAAAGTGCTCTACTTGAAGCGATGCAGGAACGGCAGGTAACAATCGGCGGGACTACCTATCCCCTTGACGATCCGTTTCTCGTTCTGGCAACCCAAAATCCGATTGAGCATGAAGGCACCTATCCGTTGCCCGAAGCGCAGGTGGATAGATTTATGCTAAAGATTAAGGTTAACTATCCTTCGCATGCAGAGGAATTGCAAATTCTCCGACGAATGACAACCGAAGAGATCTCCACGATTCAATCGGTGATTTCCCCAGAAGATATTATCCGATTCCGAGAGGTAGTCCGAAACATCTACATGGCAGAGCAGTTGGAGAATTATATTGTCGATTTGGTATGTGCAACGCGCGCGCCAGAAGCGTATCAGTTGGATGAACTCAGCACGCTAATTGAATACGGTGCCTCACCGCGTGCAACCATTTTTCTCGCGTTTGCGGCGAGGGCGCGGGCGTTCCTCTCTCAACGCGGATATGTTACCCCTGAAGACATCCACGCAGTCGGCATGGATGTTCTGAGGCACAGGGTCATCATCAGTTACGAAGCGGAGGCGGACGGTCGCGATGTCGAGAGCATTATTTCGCAGGTATTCGCGAAGATCGAAGTGCCTTGAAAGTCTATTCCTCTGTCTGCCCCGCAACAGCCGATGCCCGCGCACCTACACCGAGGACAGCTAAGAATCCTTCTGAATCGGTGTGGTCAAAGTCACCAATCGCCTCCATAGATGCAGTCTCTTCGGAGTAGAGCGAATGCGGTGCTCCGCCCGCGGCATAGAATGCGACGTTCCCTTTGTAGAGTGCAACTGTAATGGTCCCACTCGCTAAATTAGTGAGCAGTTCAATAGAAGATAGTAGTGCTTGTGTCGCCGCATCGAACCAGTAACCTTGATATATCTGTTCGGCAATCGTGGCGGCTACACTATCAAAATGTCGGCGGGCGCGTCTATCTAAAATCAGTTGAAGCAGAAACTCGTAACACTTTCCAAGCAGTTCCATCCCCGGAGACTCATAAACGCCACGGCTTTTAATCCCAACGAACCTGTTTTCAACGGTGTGAATACCGATCCCGACACCATTTCGTCCACCGATGCGATTTGCCTCTAATAGACTCTGGAGCGGTGTGACAGGACTTCCGTTAACCTCAACAGGTGTTCCCCGTGCAAAGGTAACCGTAAAGTGCTCTACGTCATCAGGTGCGTCTTTTGGATGGACTCCCATGCCGGGGGTAATAAAACCTGCCGGCGTTTTCAAAGACTCAAGTCGTCCGGCTTCATGTGTGAGTCCCAACAGATTCGCATCGGTTGAGTAAGGTTTCTCGTGTGTGGCAGTAATCGGTAGATTGTGTGCTTGGCAGAAGTCTATCATCTCTTTCCTACCGCCGAACACTTTGAGGAAGTTCGGATCCCGCCACGGTGCATAGACAGAAAAGTGTGGATTGAGCATATTGGTCGCGAGCTGAAACCGCACCTGATCGTTGCCTCTACCGGTTGCGCCGTGTGTTAAAATAGAAATACCGCGTTTTTCCATCTCCGGCAGAAGTGCTTTCACCGTGACATGCCTCGCGATACCAGTCGTATTCCAATACCCACCTTCATACACAGCTTGGCACTGGATGAGTCGAATGCCTGCTTCCGCAAGCGCGTCTTTCGCGTCGACAATGATGGCATCTTCAGCACCACACGCCAACATCCGTTCCCGAATTTCAGAAACGTCCCGTTCGTCAGGTTGTCCGAGGTCCGCCGTAAAACAGACGACCTTGACTCCGTTATCAACTAACCACTTGGTAATGGTACAACTATCCAAGCCACCCGAAACAGCGGCACCAATCGTTTTTCCTTTTAATGCATCAATATTCAAAAGCAGTCTCCAAGATATTGTATTTTAAAGTATAATGGAATTATAATACTTTTTGGCACAACCCTCAACTTAATATCGAAATGTCGAAAACGAAGGTTTTCCGGTCTGCCACTCTCGCGTTTCAGAAAATTAACACGGATATCCCAATGTTTGTGGTTCAGTTATCAAAGGTTCAACATAACACATCAGTACTGAATCACTGATGCAATTGCTATAACAATCGTTCTCATCATTTGAGGTGACACTTCACCCAACTTTCTAACAAATCTCGATGTATCAATACCTCGCAGTTGCAGGGTATCAACCACCGATGGTTTTGTAAGACCGTTTGTAGCATTT
This sequence comes from Candidatus Poribacteria bacterium, assembly GCA_012271015.1. Taxonomy (GTDB): domain Bacteria; phylum Poribacteria; class WGA-4E; order WGA-4E; family WGA-3G; genus WGA-3G. The sequence goes on from JAAXHD010000422.1 coordinate 29,295, forward strand.
GGTTCTAACTTTACATGCCAAACATTACCCGAAAAATAGTCTTTCCACTCTGTTATTGGTGCGATGAGCCGGATCGGTAGGATACCTATTGCATCTGAATTTACAATGACAACAGGGCGTGTTTTTCGGATTTCCGCGCCGAGTACTGGATCCAGATTAACTAACCAAATCTCCCCGCGTTTCATGTTCATCAAGGAAATCTCCTGATTGCCACTCGGTACGTTCATTAACTGTCTGTTCATAATGTATTTTCATCTGTTCTGCTTGTTTTGATAGCAAGGTTTGCCGTTCTTCCACAGAGAGTTTCATGAACTCTGCTTGTGGAGATTGAGGGTCCACCTCTTTTTCGACCAGTCCAAGCAACAAATGATACGCGAGTGTCAACTGAGTTTCTGGAAGTTTCTCGACTAATTGCTGAACCTGAGTGTATGTGATAGTTTCCATGTATTTCTCCTTGACCGTCCTCTTATAGCGGATATGATGGAATTATACCACTTTTTGTGGTAGCTTGCAAAGCAATATTGAGACATTCAACCAGGATCATTCAACAAAGATGTATTGACAATTTATCTCGTTCATAGCATAATAGTCCGAACGGTGCAACAACATCTGTGCCATCCAGAGCCACAAACCTGAGAAAGGGAAGGTGGCGAGATCCTTCTTCCCCGCCCTCTCACAAATGGCGTTAAGTTCGCAATCTTTACACGACGTTCTCAAGTCGTTTTCAAGGTTCCTAAAGACCCTATACCATATATTTTCTATAGAGACCTTTTTTATATGGAATCCGTGAAGGATATTATCCAACAGTGCCATGAACGGCGACAACAGGATCTGCAGCAGCGGGAGACGATTGTCTCGCCCACGTTGCACGGTGAGGACCCTTACCACTATATTGTTTATTGTGCGCGTCGGTACCCGTTGCTTTTGCATGACCTTGAGCAGGCAGATATTTCGTTTATGCCGATTGGACAGGCACCGGAATTCGATCGGGGTCCAGTGGATCGTGGTGGCACGCGTCTCTTAAGGCGACAAAGCACACTCAATTGGGAGTCGAGACGATGGTTTTCGTCGTGGGGGATTCAGATCTATACAGGAACGCCATCTGCGCGCGACGGTGCGAACTGGCATGACATCGAGTTCACCTACAGAGCGATCCAAGACGCGCCTGATGCCGTTGCCGTATGTCTGGACGCACTCATCAACGCCGTTATGAATCCGCTACTCACCTTGCTCAAGAGTGGAGGCTTGCGGTTCTCGTGTCGAGTGCCGGACTATCTTCACCCAAACACAAGGAATGAGAGGCGGTATGTTCATAAACATCTACCCACCACAGATCACCATGGCGACTGCGCTGTGTATGTTAGAATCATGGGGGATAAACGCTTTACTCGCTGGGATGCTCGCTACGAGATTCTTACGGGTAACCTATTAGATCCGCCCATCATTTCCAAAGACGTGCTTTTTGCGTTTCTCGATGTCTTTCGAGACTTGCTACATGAACCCGTCCCGGCACCAAAATTAGACCCGACAGATGAAGCGATCAAGGATACACAGGATTTCGACGATTTTGCTGTCATAGAATCTTTAGAAACAGAGCAAGTTGTGAATGAAAGTATCCTTGCGGTGCGACGCCGTGAGGTGAGTCCGCTTGGAATTAAACGACCGAGACAACTCCTTCAAAAAGTGGAACGCACTAAGACGAAGGATGAGAGAAATCTCTCTGAAGCGGAAGCTCGCATTCTTGGGATTATTACGGGTCCGATCAACACTGAAAAGAAACGTGAAATCGAAGTTATGTTCCTCAATACTGCCCCTATATGGGTCAACGCTAATACCGCACACGATGCCGAAGAAGCAGTGCGGTATTATGAAGGACTGGGTGTTTTAGTAGGACATTGGAAACCGAGAAACTATCGCTGGGATCAGACAAAGTGGATACCGATTGCTGAACGGATGCAGAACCCTTTCGCGCACCGGAACGTCTGCGAAGATGCCGAAAGATGTGATGCCTTAGAGCAGAAAGGCGGTGATCCGAATAGGAGTATCTGCCCGAGTTGTCCAGCTTACGACACGTGTCAAGTGCGCGGGTATCTTTCTCAATTCGAGATGCTTCAGGAGAAGCAGGTCATCGTATCTGATATTCCGAACCTGTTTCTGGATCGACGGTACGCAGCGTTTGTTGATGCATTGATTGTTCCCGATAGGGTCTGTATTATAAATGATTCCGAATCCCAACTCACGCATCTCTTTTCAGGACATCACCTGTCAACTGACATCCTTGAAGGCTGGCTCATTAATTGGGGTGGTGACGCGTTAGGTCAATTCGCGAAAACAATGCTGAACGCCATTCGGATTACAGACAGTCAACATGGCGATATTGCGAAGCGGATTCGCACTGTTGTTCAGGCATTTGAAGGATTAGAAGATAGCATTGTTCAGCAGATGTGTCAGATAAATTATACAGATAAAGAGGGTAGCAGGATTGTAATAGATACGGATAGTGCGATCCAGTCGGGGTCTTTGGATATAGATACCTCAGAAAACATAGAGAAGCTCCCAAATGTGTATCGCGACCCAGAGTGGACGCTATGGCATCAGTTGAAAACATTCTTTGCGTATTACACGCGCGATATGGATGCCCCGATGTTTGTTGATGATGGGATTTTGCGGTTCTGGTTACCACCAAGAATTCGTCAAGAGATTCAGAAACTTGTGTTCATATCGCCAGCGTTCTCGGAAGATCGTTTCAAGGAAGCGTTTCCTGAAGAAACTGTTTCGGTGAGGCGAATTGAATCACAGGGGACATCGCTTTCAGGGAATAAGGTTTTTCAACTACGGAGCGCGTCGCATATCTCCTATGCAATCGCAAACTATGAGGTTAGTTGGGACGTGTTCAACCTCTCTAAAATTGCGAGTCGCTTTTTTCGCGGTATCTATCAAGAAACAAAGCGGCACCCGGATCACAATCATGTGATTATTTCGAGCACAAGCGCGAGGATGATGCTGAAAAATGTTTTTGATAAGATCATCAGCTACCACGATCTCATCAAAGACACCCCGGCACACCCTGAGGATTTGCGATCCACTTTTGAAGTTGATGACGTTTACTACGACCGCATCAACGCTCTACGATCCACCTTTGCGGCTGCTAATGTTGCCTGGATCGTTGGTACGCCCTATTGGCCCCCGAAATTCATCTGGGAACAGGCTAAAATATTGTTTGGAAATCAAGTGGAGCCGTTAAATTACAATCTGACGATGAATCCTTATCAATTTGAAGATGAACGGATACAAGAACTCTACGAACAGAATGCTGTAGGGACATTGATACAAATTATCCGTATCGCTGGATTCAATGAGACATCAGATAAGACGCTGATTCTCAATACGGCTTTGCGGATACCCTCTGTCACAGATGCGCCAGAGACAGAATTGTTTGATTGGGAAGACTTTGAGATCGCTGGTGGGTTGGATGAACTTCCAGAGACGATTCAGATACGTGAGGGATACGAGGCAGAATACGCGAACATGGATGCCTCTTGGAGCCGAAAACGCGTTGAATACCTGCTCGGTGTTTCTAAGGCGCAAGCGAACCGTATCTTGATGAGATTGAGAGGTAGTAAACTCGAGCGGATCCCATTTCATGTCCAAATTCTCGAACTGCTTTCAGATGGGGAGAAAACAACATCTGAGATCCTTGAATCAATTGACGGGAATCCGGGCTCTATTAAAAACGAACTCACCCATCTTGTAGAAACGGGCGAGATTGTGAAAATCCGGCGCGGTGTTTATGCCTTAGCATAGTCAGTTACCTATCCTTTCAAATCGCATTTTTTCCACATAATTCATCAAAATAAGATTTTTTCATACAAAAATTATATAAAAAACACAATTTTTGTGTTTTTTTCTTGCAAAGCGGAATTTATTAATGTATAATTAAAATATGACTTAAATCCATTCATACATCATACGTCATTATGATTCCAGTCATGTTGAATTATGCCGAATTAAATCAAAAGGGGATTTGGCAGGGCACAGAAAGGGTAATCCCAGAAGCGCATCCTCTCTACAGTTCGCCAACCCCTTTTTTTACGCCATTCCGGTGAATCTACTCTCGCCCCCCACAGATAGAACATTCGTTAAATCCACATTATACTGAACTAAAGTCTGGATAATTCGTGTCGCGTTCGAGTTGTGTTCTCAAGACCCGCGTATTTTTCTGTGATCTTCAACAGTTTTTTGCCATCCTGAGTAATCCCACATCCTAACAGAGTGATATGTGTCATGAAAGGGTATGACGCACGTTGATAGAAACACGGCGGTTCTGGAGTTGTATTTATGCTCAATCGACCCGAATGCCACACACGCATCTGTAATAAAAGGAATGGATTGCGTCTATTCCGAGACTAAATCCGGAGTTGATCTCTTACTGAAAAATTGCCATACTTTAGTTAGGGTTATATGAATCACGCTAAAAAACCCTTGACATCCTTCTCGATACCACATACAATAAAATCCTAAGCGAAATATATCGTATACGGAGGTATCTCATGCCGACAATTGAAACAGTTTTTAACTCGCCAGGCCCCCAACCCAACGGAATGCAAGCCACCGAAGACGGACTCTGGATTCTCGACCAGCAGACAAACGAGGTGCATCTCGTCTCATATCAAGGAGATGTGAAAAAGACACTCGCCACCGATTCTGATAAGGGTAGCGGTATTACGGATACAGGCGACACGCTCTGGCTCGCGTCCACCTACAGTTGCGAAATTCTTTCAACGGATCCAGAAAGTGGCAAAACGCTCGCTTCTTACGAGACACCCGGTGCAGAGCAAACAGGCGCGCACGGCTTAGAATGGCGCGATAATAAACTCTGGATAGCAGTACCTCCGTCTGCAACGATTTATCAGGTCGATGTGGAAGACGGTTTCAAAGTGATTCACACGCTTCCCGCCCCCGGTATTCGACCGCACGGTATCGCATGGATAGGCGACGATCTCTGGTGCGTTGAGACGAACCATCGCGCAATCTTCCATCTCGATCCAGAAGATGGCAGCCATTTGAACAAAATCGAGATACCGGAACCCCATCCTGAACCGCACGGAATGACCTACTGGGACGGGTATTTCTGGTATTGCGATGCACACACAACCGAGGTGTGCCGCGTGGCATTATCCTGATGAAGACAGTGGGACGACTCTTAAATATGGAGGCAAATCCCGCCGCGGTGAACATGGCGATTGACGAGGTAATTCTGCTCACGCAGAAGGCACAACCGAACCCGACGTTGCGGTTTTATGAATGGTCGTCCCCAGCTTTCAGTTTCGGCTACTTCCAAGACATTGCGTCAGAAGTTGATGTGGAGGCGTGCCGCGCAGACGGTATCGAACTGGTGAAAAGGATGACTGGCGGTGGCACAGTTGTGCATGGATGGGAATTAACCTATACGCTGGTGCTCCCACGCGACGCTGCGGAAATGGATATTTCCGACGTGTATCAACACATTGGACAATCTCTCGTCAAGGCGTTTCAGAAACTCGGTGTCCCCGCCCAATGCTACACCGCGTGCCCTGATTCCTCCGAAACTGTTCCAAATATTTGTCTGACAAATCCCGCTGAGCATGACGTTATGTCCGACGACAAGAAGTTAGCAGGTGTTTCCGTGAGGCGTACCCGAGATGGGATAATGTTTCAAGGGTATATCTCATTAGATATACCACCCTCCTTTATCCTCAATCGCGTTTCAAAAGACCCAGAAGTCCAGCAGAGCGTGCGCGAAAAATCGACTGCTATCAACATAGATGGACGTTTTATAACAAGGGACGCGCTCATTCAAGCCATCCGTGAAACATTTGAAATCGGCATTGCGTTTAATTCAGGAAAACTGTCATCAATGGAACGAGTGGAAGCAGAAACCTTGGTTGAGACTAAGTATGCTACAGCAGCGTGGAATTATGGATGAATCAAAATCAAAAACCTACCAACGGCGTTCTTATTCCACAGGGAGCGTTCATCATGGGCACCGATATTGAAGCGTTCTACGGTACTGCCTTAGCCACCTCAGAGCACGCTAAACTCGATGAAGCACCGATGCACGTCCGCTTTCTGGAGGCATACCTCATTGAGCAATACCCCGTAACAAACGCCGAATACGCTACGTTCGTACAGGAAACGAATCATTCACCTCCGCCATATTGGAAAAATGGGGACTTCGCACCTGAAGATGCGAACCTTCCAGTTGTTCACGTGAGTTGGCACGATAGTAACGCGTACGCACAATGGGCAGGCAAGCGACTACCGACAGAGGCAGAATGGGAGAAAGCCTGCCGCGGTCCCGATGGACGGATTTATCCGTGGGGGAATGTCTTTGTCCCTGATGAATCCGAATCTCCAGAAACCCCTGCGGAAACCTTACAGATTCTGACGGCGTCTCTTACCCCTGTAGGCGTTCGTCCCGCCACGGTAAGCCCTTACGGCATCGGCGACGCGGCAGGAAATGTTTGGGAATGGACTGCCGATTGGTATCAACCATATTCTGATTCAAATCATCCAACACTTAAACAAGCAGTGGATGACAAACAGAAAGCCTTGCGTGGAGGATCATGGTTAGAAGTACGTGATGGCACAGCGGAACGCTATTTTCGGTGCGCCAATCGCTTATATGCGCCGCCAGACTATGCCGCTGGAAATATCGGTTTTCGTTGTGTGCGCGAGGTGCCATCCGAACAGGTTCCCGAATCGGTGCATGTCCCTGTGGAACCACTCGCTGACTATGTAAAGCAACGGAAGTTAAGTAACCTGCGTCTCCTTCAAAAACGGACACAAAAAAACAGTCTCAAAGACACCCTCATTGCCGTCCTGCTCATCGGGGCAGCAATTTACGGTATTGCAGTGAGGCCTGAGTTGGTATTGGGTGCTGTGACAGCCGGTATTATCGGAGCTGGATTTCTTTTTTCTGCAGGCGTGAATTTCTGGCGGAGATGGCGCGCAGTCCAGCGAGTGAAGCAAGTGGAGTCTGATTTTTAATTTTTATCCTGCAGATAAGTATTGACCAAAATTTGAATTCCGTATAAACTTTTGCAAACTAAAGCATCGCGACCTGAAGTCGCTTCTATAAGGGGAGAACCATGAACCCGCTATGTTTGGAACACTGTTTGACCGAAACAGAAAAACAGCAATTTGAAGACAACGGTTTCTTTGTGGTTGAGAACGCCATCCCACAGGAGATGGTTGATAGGTTGATCGCCGCTGTTGACCGAGTCGGGGCAGAGTATTTAGAAAAAGATGAACTCCCGTCCGATGCACGTTTCAACCTCCTCGATTTTGTCGGTAGAGACGATAGCTTCATTGAACTACTTGACTGGCACACGACCTTTCCGAAGGTCTGGGGAATTTTGGGGTGGAACATCAAACTCTACCATTCACATCTGATTGTGCTACCGCCACTCCCAACAGAAGAGC
>JAAXHD010000256.1:0-51624 GCA_012271015.1 Candidatus Poribacteria bacterium
AGCTGTTACTCGAAAACGGGGCAGATCCCAGCAAAGCCCCGCGTATCTTGGACGACAATTCGGAAATGAGCGTGCTACTCAAGTCACACGGTGCCCCGCCTAAGGACATAAACGCAAAAAATCAGAATTGGCCATCACTCGTCTATGCCTGTCGTGGCGACAACGGTGAACATCCAGACGAAATACGGAGACTGTTAGCACTCGGTGCCGATATTAATATTCAGAATTATAAAGGAAAAACGGGGTTACATTATGCAGCGAAGGCGGGTTTCCTCAACGTCATCAACTTGCTCATCGAAAACGGGGCGACCCTTGACGCTATCGACAACGACGGCGAAACCCCACTGTTTGAGGCGATCCGATCGATAATAAAGAGCGGCGAAAAACAGCGAGCGGCGTTGGAAGCACTGCTCGTCAAAGGGGCAAATCCGAACGTTAGGAATCGGAAAGGACAGACACCCTTGCAAGTCGCGCAGCGGATGCGAAGAGCAGAAGCAGGAAAAATCGTCGAGTTGTTGCAATCATATTATGCTGTTTAGTTAGCGCGCAAATATAGTGCTATTACCTGAAATCTCTTAGCTTTCTGTGCTGTTACGAGATTTCAGCATGAACCGACCTGATAACTTTCTTTAATACCAAATAATGCGGACACCTTACACACACGAAACACTTCTTCAAGATTTCACCAATCTCGGTATAGCCCAAGGGGATACCCTCTTTATCCACGCTTCCTTCAAGAGTCTCGGCACCATCGAAGGCGGGGCTGGCACCGTCATCTCTGCGTTAGAAGCGACAGTCGGGGCGGAAGGACTGATTCTGATGCCGACCTTCAGTCTTTTACCGAGTCGGGAAGAACGCGTCGCTGCCTGGAATGTCAACAAAACTCCGTCCACAGTCGGTTGGCTGACGGAGTTCTTTCGGCAGATGCCTGACACCTACCGCTCCGACCACTATTCGCACGCCGTTGCCGCCCGCGGGAAAGATGCGAAGGCGTTTGTATCCGACCATCTCCGACGTGAAGGCTACGAATCACCGTGGGATCATCACCCGTGGGGAAAGACTTACGGCACGCATTCACCCATGCTCCGTGCCTACAAGGCGAATGCCAAGATCCTTATGATCGGCATCGATTATGAGACCTCGACCTATATCCATCTCGTTGAAGTTATCCATTGGAACAAACGTCTTACCGACGACCCACAGGCAGAATATATCCGTCTGAAACGACCAGAACTCGGTGCATTTTGGGAAGGACTCGGTCAGTTGAGACAAGGGAGAGTGGGAGATTCCATGTGTCGGTTGTTCCACATTAAGACGTACGTGGATACGCTTCTGGTGGAGGTCGAGCGCAACCCTGAACCGTATGTCGTATAAAGGAAAGGCAGATGAAAGGAATCTATTCTGTGCTGCTCTTGGTGTGTTGCACCCTGCTTCTCTATAGCGAAGTAGGGAAATCCGCCTTTGCAGACGATTCCAATCAGCAGGTCGGTGGAACGGATGAATCGGAAGGTAAAGCGCAAAATGCAAGCATACCGAACTGGGTACCGCAACCGATCGACATAGAGCACGTCGAAGAACAGCGACTCTTAGTTACCGTTAAAGCCGCACAGAAAGCATTGATTGAAGTCCCCAAAGACGCAACGGCTTGGGGGGAGTTAGGCAATGTCTATTTCGTTCACGGCTGGGAGGTGGAAGCCGCCGAGTGTTACCGGAGCGCGGTCGAGATTGCACCCAACGAATTCCGCTGGTTATACTACCTCGGCTTGGCCACCTATAAAGTCAACCCACAAGCCGCCGCCCAAACGCTTGCCGAAGCCATCAAACTTGACCTGCGATACGCCCCCGCCCATATCTACCGCGCTGCTGCACTCCGAAGCCTCGGACACTTAGCGGAAGCGAAAGTGCACATCGAAACTGCCAAGGAATTGGATCCTCAAAATCCGTATGCGTCTTTATGGCTCGGTGAACTCGCACTCGCCACCCAACAGTTTGAAACGGCGCAAAGCCATTTGCAACGGGCTTTAAAACTGAATCCAGAACAGAGCGAAGCACACGCGGTAATGGCACAAGTTGCGAGGATCCTCGGAGAAACGGATGCCGCCACCGAACATGCGCAAGCATCACGGAAACGAACGAAATACACACAGATGCACGATCCGTTGTGGTGGAATGTGCTGAAACTCGGCGTAACGGCACAGCGATATGCCGAACGTGGAAACCGATACCTACAACAAGGGGATTTCAAACGCGCCGTCAGTGAATTGGCAGTGGCAATATCGGGACATAATAAAGACGCTCACCTCTGGCTCAATTACGGAATCGCGCTCCTGCTCAACAAGCAATATAGTGAAGCCATTGCTGTTTTAGAGAACACATTGACGGTTATCCGCGACACGGAGAACACAACCCGGAATCCAACAGAAATCGCTGATGTGAAAGCCCAAAGCCATTACAATTTAGGACTCGCTTACCATCAAGGCGGTAAAATCGAGAAAGCAATTGTCGCTTATCGAACAGCGATTCACCTTGAACCGAATTTTGCCGAGGCTTACGGTGGGCTTGGCATCATATACTGGCGTTCTGGAGATATTGATGCGGCGATTCGGCATTGCCAAACAGCGATTAAGATTGCTCCTGAAAATATTGAGTTCCACCAAAATCTCACACAGATTTACTGGCAGAAAGGGATGTACGATAGAGCCGCAATCGGCTATCGGATTATCCTTGAACTGAACCCTTCAGATGAAAACGCGTTGCACCACCTCGGTATAATTTTGCTGTCGAAACAGGCGTACGATGAAGCGGTTTCTTGTTTTCAAAAAGTGCTTCAAATCAATCCGGAGAATGTGCTGACGCATGGGGCGTTGGGAACCGCTTACTACAAACTCGGAGAGGAAGGTCCCGCTATCCACGAATTTCAAGAGGTGCTCCGTTTGGATCCGCAAAATCAAGATGCTCGCAAGATGCTCCAACGCCTTGGATACTAACTATGGTAAAACCGGTAATTATTTATACACTGCAAATGTGTTATAAATGCTGAAGAAACATCCCAGCAAAAACCCCCTACGAGGCTGAGAATTGCGGGAAGACCACTGATTCTACACAGATTTCGTTCCTACGGGACTAAAAAACACCTTTAGCAATCTGTCTACATATTTTTAGGTTGCACCATAAAGGGTGGCTACTGCCAATTGGGTCCTCTCGGGATAAACGATTTAGGCATCCTCAGATACCCACCTTTTATCGCACCCCATCTCGTGGGTAACTTGCCTTCTGGCTCAACGGCATAAACCCGATCCATTGCCTGTTTGACTTCGTCTTGGGTGAGTGCAACGCTCCAGATTGCGACCTCATCAACGCGTCCGATGTAATGCTCGCGATTCCCTTCGCTGTTGCGTCCAATTGACACAGGGACATCGTTGGTATCAATCTTCCCTTTAGCATCCCCTTCCGTTTCTACTTCACCATCATAGTAAAGTACCATCTGGCTTCCATCGTAGGTGGCGGTTACATGTGTCCACTCGTCCGGGGGCAAATTTGAAGTCTCAGCATCGCCGATCCGCTTTTCTGTCCCCTTATTCACAGAGATAATAAAACCGGTCTTTCCATTATTACCACCGAACTCATAGAATCCATAGACCATCCATGGGGCGGTATCGCCTGCCCACGTCTTCACAATAATACGGAACCACTCATTTGTGAATTGGGTCGGATACACCCAACACATCAAAGTGATTTCATCTGTAATATCTAAAGATTTAGAATCTGGCACTTCGATCCAGCCGCCGGCTTCGCCGCTCAGTTCGACTGCCTGGCCGTGTTTGCCCTTTACGCGCTTTCCTTTGTGGATTGTCCCATCATTTCCATGTTTAGACTTATCCTTCGCTGTATCACCCTTCGCTTCGTCGAAGGAGAGATAGAGTGCCAACTCGTCTTCCCGAACAGCCTCACTCATCGCACTGAACGCGACAAGGCACCCCAGTGAAAAAAGAAATATGGCTAAAACCTTCATAAAGTTTACCTCCAGTTACAGTGTAACTTACTCTGAACATTCAGACGGGTTCTGCATACTGCAGTATTCTTTCGGTAACGCCCCCATTTTAGCACAACTTCCATATTTGGGCAAATTTTAACTATCAGACCTGACTTCTATTCCCCTGAGCGTGTCGCCATCATCTCAATATCAAATCCTTCTTTCCGGATACGTTGATTGAAGTAGAGAAGCGCGCTACCGATAACCCAGATCGGCATCGTAAAAATATCAACCCCTAAGCTGATAAGGAACATAAGCACGTAAGAGAAAGATGCCTCCGGCTTATTAATCAGAAGTTGCAGGAGGGTAGTCTATTGCGTTGTCCTCAGAAATTCCATCACATCAATAAACCCAGTCAAATTCAGTAGAGATCCGATAGCAATGCGGAATATAACACCAACCGCGACCTGTCTTGACCCTCCTTCCCAGATAAACTTCAGCACTGGCAAACATCAGTCCACTTACCACAAAGACAGAGATACCCAAGAAAACGCCAATCGTGGGGATCCAGATTGCTACCCTCGCGCTTCTTCCAGCCGAATCCTCGAAAAAAACATTAAAAGCACGATGATCATCGCAGGGCAGTAACCAGCAGATATTCCAAAAAACGACCAGAAATGCTTACGATAGAGACTCAACGTTGTATCAAGAAGTTCCCCAAATCCCATCACATGTAGTTTCAGGTGCTTATTCTCACTATCGTTCTGTAGATCAAGTTCCATAACGCTATTCACTCGTGATGGATCCATCTTTTCTGACCTCTGAATTTTCTGTGTTACCTTCACTCGTCTCCGAGGTCTCAAGGATGTAGACCTCCTCTAAGAATCTATCGTAGCCAATAGAGCCGGTACCCCCCATCCTTTTAACGATAGGCCTGGCTATGGTGCGTGCGAGTTCTGCACGGCGGTACCCGGGAAGCGTTGCTCGACGCGTCAGATATTCACGGATCACCCCTATCTCCCTCTCTGTCACTAACGCCGATTGTATCCAACCGGTATAGATTAACGCTCGTGGTGGAATGCTGATAGATGCGTTATCTGCTTGTGAACCGTCGCCGGTAAGTTTCAACTCCGTGCGCGGTGCTTTAATAACAAGTGTCCCCGCCGCGAGGTCCCCCAATCGACACCAATTCCTGTTTAGCAGCATACACAGCAAACCCACTCCATAAAAGAAAGGGAGGAAATCGACGATCCGCACCAGATTTCGGATCGCAGAATCAGCGAAACCGATCGGATAACCACCGTCCTTGATAACACGCAAACCGAGCACCAGTTTTCCAAAGGTTTGACCATTTGTGGTAACCTCAAAGGCTATATAGTACCCCCAGAACAGTGCGAAAACAACGATCCCGCCCAGTGCGCCGAGCCAATTGCCGACAATATCACCAAGTTCGGAGATAAACCGCCTGTTGACGTAATATCCGACAAGTGAAATCAGCGTAAGCAACACAGTATCAATGAGTGCCGCATAGAAACGAGAGCCGATGCCTGCCTGCTGAAAGTTTATATCAATCTGTTCGGGTGTTTCCACCGATACCTGTTCGTTCATGTGTAGAAGTGAAAGACCTTTCTCTGTAAAATAGGTTGATTTTTAGTGCGAATCGGTGTTTAATTATGTTGTCAATTACCTGTTAAAAGGGCAACCCTTAAAAATATGACTGCTACAGAATTCATTGCGAAAAAACAAGAGACCTGGGATGAACTTGAGGCACTGTTAAATCATTCACGCCGTGCGAGTGCGGATCGACTCAATCGACTCGGATACTTATACCGGCGCGTTACGTCTGATTTAGCAGTAGCCCGTCGCGATTTCCCACAAGATCGGTGCGTTCCATATCTCAACGCCCTCGCTTCACGCGCACACTCCGCGGTCTACCAGACCTCTCCTTTTAAGCGCGGCACACTTCGTCAGTTTCTTCTCTTCGGTTTCCCGAAAGTATTTCGTGAAAACCTTAGCTTCATCGGAGCATCGTTTCTGATGTTCGCCATCTCATTTGCATCAGCATATTGGATCGCTTTGAGCACTCCTGAACTTGGGGAAAAAATCGTTCCCGACCGCTTCGTGTCTCACATCAAAAAGTTAGAGGAGGGTGCGTGGAATGATACCTCAGCAGAAAATAGAAACCTATTTGCCTCTTTCGTGATGACGAACAATATCCGGGTGGCGTTTTTTGCCTTCGCCGGCGGCATCATCTTCATGGTAGGTACGGCTTATATTTTAGTTCTCAACGGTATTGTCATCGGTGCTGTGGCAGGTCTGTGTCATACCAACGGAGTTGCGCTTGCACTCTGGTCGTTCGTATCACCGCACGGCTATATTGAACTCACAACAATTTTCATTGCTGGTGGTGCGGGACTCAAGTTAGGGTACTCACTCATCGCTCCATCGTCCTTTACGCGGAAACGGACGTTGACGGATGCGGCGAAAACTGCGATTCAACTGCTCGGTGGGTGCGTTGCGCTACTTGTCGTTGCGGGGATTATTGAAGGTTTCGTGTCGCCTTCCAGCCTACTCCCGTCCGTCAAAATCGGATTCGGTGCCTTGACAGGAGTCCTACTATTCACCTACCTCTTTGCGATGAAAGCGCGTTTTTTTTAATTTTACCTTGCGGTTCGGTCAGGTGAGTCTGAAGCCTTGACGTTCCTTTCCGTATATCCGCTGTCCATTTCATTAGGAACTACGAGTTTTGGTTTTCTTTTTTATTATCCTTCTCAACTCCAGTCGTCCGAGATGGCGACAGCCTCTTAGGTGCCCATAAATCACAAACCTCAAATTTGAGACTTCGCTTTCAGTTCCAAATACTTATTCACCACCGCCATTGTCAACTGATGTGCAGGCACATCAATCGTGATGACCCCTCGACGATGCAGAATCTCTAATGTCACATGTTTCTCCTGCAACAACCGCTCAGCGATTGCCTTCTGGTAAACCGACTTGGAATCTGTAGATTTCTGTTCCGCCAATTCAACGATACCGGAGTCCGTCAAGGTCACACAAACAACGAGGTGATGCTTAGAGAGTTGCGACACATAGGTGGCGATCCCTTCAGCAGAATCCCTATCCAAGATGTCCGTAAATAGGATGATGAGTGCACGTTTGCGCTGCTTTGAAGCGAGATATTTGAATGCCGCCTCAAAATCCGGTTCAACGGAGTGAACCGGGAGGGCATAGATCGTTTCCAGCATCGTGAGAAACTGCTTTTTGCCGGGCTTCGGCGCAAGGTATTGATGAACGGTATCCGCAAAAGCGATCAACCCAACCTTATCTCCCTTGAGTGTCGAGACATACGCAGTCATCAAGGTTGTATTGATGGCGTAATCCAATTTAAGCATCACCTTTTGCGATATAACCTCTGCTGAGGGGAGTGTGGTGGCATCTAAAAGGATCGGCGAAGCCATGAGTCTCCCAGTGTCCAACATAATGACAATGTCTTGGCTCCGTTCGGTCTCAAATTCCCGAACAATCGGTTTCCGCTGTCGCGCGGTGGCATTCCAATCAATGCGGCGGAAGTCGTCGTCAGGAAAATACTCACGGAGTCGCTCCATTTCCGTGCCTTCCCCGAATCGCCGTGAATTCTTAAGTCCGATCTGATGGAGCATCCCACGTTTCACTAAGAGTTCATATTGTCGAACCGCTTGTAGGTTCGGATAGACTTTTATTTCTGTCGCCGCTGGCACACGACGTTGCCGGACCACAAGTCCCAAGATCCCGTGACACCGCAGATGTATATCAACGAACTGATAAATCCCCCGTCGCAACGGCGTGAGACGATACGAGATATCTGTGTGGTGCATCGATGAAACATGGCAATCGTGGACGACCTGTTCGAACAGAAACTCGTCAGGGAAATCGTCTTTGAGATGGATTTTGAGCGGATAGCGCGAGCGGTTGGTTACCCGCAACAGCACGACATTTTCCACTCCCAACGAAAACTTGGAATTCATCTCGCGGTGTACCTCGACGCTTTTAAAGAGTGGATTGGTAAGGTAATCCACAGTACCTACGACGAACAGCACCACTACATAGGCACCCCCGACAAATAGTAGATTCGGAGAAACGCCGCTAAGTATAATCGGAACGGCTACTGGCAGTAAGAAGATGAGGAGACGGTTGCTCAAATGTATTTTAATTGTTCCTTGCGGTTCGGTCAGGTGGGTCTCGGATTTAGGGGTAATCTCCGTAGATCTAGAGGAAACGCCCAAGCAAAAACCCTTCCGCTTCGCTTATAGGCTACAGTTCTGGTTCAAATCAAGTTTTAATTATTCCGTACCTTTCCATCTATCGTGGAATCTCTGCCTCGGCGAGCAACCTATCAATCACATCGTCTGGGGTTAGTCCTTCAATCTCAGCATCCGGTTTCAGGAGAATCCGATGCCGATAGACAGGTGGTGCCAAGAATTTGACATCGTCAGGCAGAATATAATCCCGTCCTTGAAGCGCGGCGTAGGTTTTGCTCGCTAACAACAGCGCAATCGAGGCGCGTGGACTTCCCCCTAAAACCAACTCATTGGACGCACGCGATGCCTCCGCCAAACCGACAATATACCTGAAGATCGAATCCTCAACCGTGACCGCTTGGATCGCATCTTGACACGCTTGAAGTGACGCCCTATCAACGACGCTCTCAATCCCGATAGTCTCTAAGCGTGTGGTATTAAAACCGTGATGGTAATTCATCAGAATCTCTGTTTCCACCTCTGGAAGCGGGTAATCCACGCGTAATTTGAACAGAAACCGGTCAAGCTGCGCTTCGGGAAGTGGATAGGTGCCTTCGTATTCGATAGGATTTTGCGTTGCTAACACCATAAATGGTGGTGGGAGTTCATGGCGGACACCGTCAATACTGACCTGCCGTTCCTCCATACATTCTAAGAGTGCCGATTGCGTCTTCGCGGGAGCACGGTTGATCTCATCAGCGAGGAGGATATTTGTGAAAACGGGACCGCGCTTGAGGTTAAATTGGTTCGTTGTCAAATCATAGACACTGGTCCCGACAATGTCTGAGGGCATCAGATCAGGGGTGAATTGCACACGACTGAATTGCCCAGAGACTATCATTGCCAAGGTTTTCGCCACGAGTGTTTTCGCTGTCCCAGGGACCCCCTCTAACAACACATGCCCCCCTGAAAACAGACTGACAACAATAAGCTCAAAAAGCTCCGTTTGTCCAACAATAACTTTTTGTGCCTCCTGCTTCATTTTTTCAAAAACTGTTTGAACCGGATTCGTCATATTTTAATTTTTCCTTGCGGTTGGTCAGTTCGGTTCGGACATTGACATTCCTTTGTGTATATTCGCCTGCGCCGTTGTTGCAGGCTGCGCGTTTTGTTGTTTTTTTTAAATGTGATCCCTCTGAGGGAAAAAATTCCTAACAGCTGGTAACCTCTTCACGTTAATTTACAAACTCCGATGGACAGTCAACTGTGTCCTACCAATGTTCGCGACTTCACGGTAGGTATCGACTCGCTTTGCGATGTTAAGCAACTGTGCCTCTGATATATTACCGGAGGGTTCCAGATCCGTCACCAGATGCGTCAGTTCTTCGTCCACATCGACAGCCCCCCGACGCGTCAATTCCCTCAAAAACGTCGGCGTGTCCAAATTCGGATTGATTCGCCAACGGTTCCCAAGATCTGCTCTAAATGTGTCGCGAATGTGCCTTAAAATATCAGGGCGCGTGTTGCCTTTCTGATATAGCGCAGTCATGGCGTGAACGTACTCGGAACTCAAACGCCTACTTCTCTCCCGCACATCTAACGGCTTCCCAAACCGACGCCCCCGCAGCATCAGAAAAATAAAAAGGACAAGGCAGATATAAACAGCCCCTAAACCACCTCGGGTACCGAATACAAGTGCCGCAAACGGATTCGGAGGTCTCGTCTCAACTGTGTAGTATATCCTCTCAGCAAGCCCGATCCGTGCGTTGCGTGGCAGTGTTGACATGAGATTATAGAGAAGTGTGGCGTTACTCTCATCGTACCGGAGTCCATCTACGCTGAACAGATAGGCAGAGGCAATGAAGAAAACACGTCCCTCACCATCACGGAACGTCACAACCACTGCCCCATCCGCTGTCCTATAGAGCACGGCAACCTCGCGCTCCACAGATTCAATAATAACAGAATCTGTACGGACACGAATCTCAGCAACCGGATACCTCCAAAAGAATGGTTTATCAGCGATTCGCGAGAATTCCTGTGTTTCTGAGAAATCGCGCAGCTCCAAGCCGTATATCTTGAAAAGCCCATCCAGCACTCGGTTGTGCCCCGCCACAATTAAGGTGCCGCCGTCGTTGACGAAGCTCTGAATTCCCTTAACTTCTGTCTCGGTGGGAGCCTTGTGGAGGTCTTGGAGAAACAACGCATCGTACCTCTCGAGGCGTGCAGGATATACCTCGGATATTTCCGTGACGCGGAACTTCAACTTGCGCAAAGCCCGATGAAGGAATGTATCATCTTCCAATGAATCACACGAAATCTGAAAACAGATAAAAGCGATGAAGATGAGGGCACATTTAGTTCCGCGCATAGACTTTCTCTAACAGGTCCCGGTAATTCGAGACGGTCTCTGCATCGCAGGGTTTGTGTCCGTACCACACCTCATCGAAAACGGTAACCGCCGGTCCGAGCGTCGCCTGCAGGTCAATGTCCTCTGGCATTTGGTGGAGGTATTCACGATTGGTGAGACTCTTATCGTAGGGAAGTACACCGCGCTCCTGAAGGTGCAAAATTGCGGAGAGATACAGGAAACGGAGCGCGCTACGAAAGTCGTTTGATGCCTTTGCTGTCTCGGCGCGGGCAAGTGCCGCTTTCTCCGTCACTACCCGTTCCAGCTCGGTATCCGATACATCGTCGCGTGCCTCAACAATCAGGTTCATCCTGATTTGCCGGACAAAAAAGGCAACCACAATTCCGAGTGCGATGGCGCCAAGCGGGAACAACACATACCTGAGATCCGCATCCCATCCCGTCCTGTGCTCAAGAATCTTCGCCAAAGCCGCTTGGTATTCTTCGTAAGAGACCTCCATCTCCGCGCGTGTCTCTAACTCTTCACGGAATGCCCGTTCTTCGACCGCCATAGCGAACAGTTGAGAGACCGCGATAAAATAGATGATAGGACCCACCCAAACGCTCTTTCTCACAATTCCACCGCCTCTTTTAGATCGTTCGATTCCACACTTATCCGTTCCAAATATAGCAGTGTCGTTAAAATTGCCCATATCGATACCAAAAAGGTAGCGATCAAACCCTTGACGATGAGAATCGCCACGGTAGTAGGGACACTCAATAATTGTGGCAACACGACCCCAATATCACCACCGATGAAGAGGCTCAAGAATTTGAGGGGAAGTAACGCATCGCGAACCTGTGCGAGATCCGGGACGAACACTGAAAATACCAACAACACAGCCCCCAGTAACACAGAAGTAACAACCGAAGCAATCCAACCCGTCAGAAAATAAATCCCGAAAAAACGCAATCTCGCGCCACTCACCAACGCATGACTCCGACAAAAAATGCCTATAATGGATTTGTTCTCAAGGATAAGACACGGATTGTAGAGACTCAACGTCACCAGAAGATAGATATGGGAAACATTGGAAACCGTAAATACAAAGGATGTTAACTGAAAAGGGAACATACGATCCAACGAAGGCACCAACAATAAAACCAAGCCGTAGAGATTCGCAATTACATCTATCAGCAAGAGAAAGATGAAAAGGGCGGCAAAAACCGTGAATGCCTTGCGTCCAGTATCCCTCCATATTTCACGGGCAGTCGGTGCGGGAAGATCCTCCGTTGTATTCGAGATCTGCGCAACTTCTGATATCCGGGCAACAGCAAGCGATAGCGGATAGAACGTTAGCAGCAGAAACATTATTGGAAGGCTGTAATTGAGACCAAGGAAATCGAGCTCCCATTTCCATAGCCCCCCTTTACCATCGGTTGACTGGAAATTCGGTATCAGGTAGAACTGCCAATTCATACCTGACCATGATCCTGTATCATCAACCTCACGCTTAAACTTAAAGGTTGGATGAATTCCACTGCTCGTGTTCACATTAGCGGTAACCGCCTCAACATATGGGACATCCCTATCTTTAATCTCCTTCTCAAGCCCCGTCCGAAGATAAAAAAACATCGCAATGTCCAATACAATTGCGATGACCGCAACCGGCATCATAATCCGCCAGAACAATCCGCAGTGATTGCGATATAACTCAACAATTCTGCCAGCAAGTTTCTTAATATAGTTATCAGTGGACATTCTGATTCCTTGACGTTGTGCGTGAAAGGTGGGGACATGCGTGCTTAATCCGTTACCTGCATCTCAATATCAAACGCCTCTTTCCGGATGCGTAAGTCAAAGTAGAGGAGTGTAGAACCGATAACACTAATCGGCATCGTGAAGGTAGCAATGATGAGGCTCACCAACCGCCGAATTGTATAAGAGAACCACCCAATCTCACTCGGCGTTGGAATAAATAACTGGCGTAGTGTATCCCAAAGATCTGTAGGCACCTCGGCTTCAGACACCCCCATCCAAGTGAGGAAAAAGCCTGAAGATGCCTCAAGAATAAAATATATCATGAAAGAGATTAGGGAAATTGACACCATAATTCCAAAGACCCGCCACCAACTCCCTTTAATCAATTCCGTACTGCGGCGCAATGCGTTCCTCGCTGTGGTCCCCTCTAACATCACAGGAAGCGAATAGAGCCCCCACCGAACAGAAAAATAGATAGCAAACGGAATACCAATAATTGTAACCGTCAAACCACCGACAGCTAACGACCAGAGGATTAAACTGCCGAGGCACGTCCAAAACCGTTGCCATGCTCGCTGCAAAGCGATCCCAGGGATAATCTCTCTCCCTAAATAGACATGTGCACTCGCGTATGCCAGCCCAGCAACAACGAACGTAGACACCGCAACGCTAATTAAGACAGTGAATACCAATATCACCAAACCTGTACCCATCGTGGCATCTGCCTCAACATGTAGAAACACAGAAATCAGATCCACACCAAACGATATGGCGAGATACACCCCTGCGATTGTCAGAAATAATCGGAAGTGGCTCCGATAGAAACTGAACATTCCATCCAGAATATCCGTGAAACCCATCGGTTGTAGAGGTGCCCTACCGGTCTCATTGCTATCCACTTGTGCTAAATCGTTGTGTTCTTGCATATTCTCCTTACCTTTGAAATAATTTTCGGAATACGGTCATTGTATCACACCTGATGTTTGTCATCAAGGGACTGCGAAGTGTTTGCCCGCATCTCAATATCAAACCCCTCTTTCAGAATACGCTGGTTGAAGTATACAAGCGTGCTGCCGATACCCCAGATTGGAAAGAGGTACACAGAGAGCACCAAGTGGATACATGTCGTCGCCATATACAGGACCAGATCGCTCGTTCCGAAAACAGAATCACCGATTGTCGCCCACCGGATGATGTCCATTGGGTCAACTTCACCAGCAGCCCCCATTAAAATGAGGATAAATCCGAAAGAAATTTCAAATACCGCATGAATAGCTGCATCGATCAATAAAATTGCGATTAACGTTCCACAGACTCGCCACCACATCCCACTGACCAACTCACTGCTCCGTCTCAGAGCATCTCGTATGCGCCCCTTCTCAAGCAGCATCGTTTGGACGAAGAACCCCCAACGCATCGAAAAATAGATAGCGAATGGAATACCGATAATTGTAATCGCCAAACCACCGACTACCACAATCCAAAGTGCTGTCGATAGAAACTGAACATCGCATCCAAGATGTCGGTAAACCCGATAGACTGGCGTATTGGTATCTCAGGATTATTTGATTTTGACGAGTCGGTTGGGTCTAACATACATTCCTAATCAAAAAGGTCTCTATTGTTATGAAATCATTTTATCAGTTCCACACCTTCAGGTCAAGACCAGGGGCATTTAGTTTTAAGGTTTTTGTCCGATTGACGCGAAAAGTCGCGATCAGGAGGGTACGCCCCCTACAGCAGATACGATAAAACCGAAAATCTAAAATTTTGGAAACCTGAATAGCTCTGAGGTCAAGACTGAATGCGTTGCTTCAGACAGAGAAGTGTGGTATACTCTACCTACTATAACCCAAGTTGCCACTTCACTTAATAGACATAGCCCTCCGCTGGCGTGCGAGGGTTGAAATACACCGGTTTCTATAGACATACTCCCGCTTCCGCTTCCCAGTAACGGGTGGGGACCCCGGGTGAAGAAAGGCACGAAAAAGGGTTTTCAAACGGGTAGAATTCGTTCGTAGCAAGTTGGGTTACTATAGAAGCCAGCCACAAAAGGGAAATCGGAATGCATAGCGAGCGCGTGAGGTGGAAAGATAGATGCGTCTACCGGATAGTGTCTACTTTCGGATGGTGGTGTCGTTGTCTTCCAAAAAGGTGGGCACTGCAACTCGGAAGCGGCGTCGGAATGCTGTGCTATTATCTCATTAAAAAACGCCGGCAGATTGCCCTCAACAACCTACACATCGCGTTCGGCAATCACCTCACAAACTCACAACGGACAGAGATTTGCAAGGCGAGTTTCATCAATGTCGGCAAAACTTGCATTGAGTTCCTCCGATTTCCCAAACTCAACACCGAGAATATCTGGGACGAAGTCACCGTAGAAGGGGCAGAAAATCTCCATACCGCTTTGGCAGGTGGCAAAGGCGCGATTGTGTTCCTACCCCATTTCGGGAATTGGGAACTCCTGTCCCTGGTATACGGCGCGTTGATTCCCGATCGGGCGAAAGCCATCGCGTTCCCTCTGAAGAATGTTCCACTTAACACCTACATTTGGCGACATCGCGAGCAGATGAGTTTAAAACTGATTCCCCGGAAGCGAGCGATCCGAGAAACACTGCATGCCCTCAAAAAGAACAAGGCAGTCGGTTTTTTCGCAGATCAGAACGCTGGTCCCGAAGGTGTATTCGTCAATTTTCTAGGGAAATCGGCTTCAGCGGCACGCGGTCCCGTTACATTAGCACTTAAGACCGGAGCACCGCTCATCTTCTCACTCAGCATCCGTCAACCCGATGATCGACATCGCGTCTATATCTCACCCCCAATTCATCCCGATCCCTCCGACAATTTTGAACGAGACGTTGAAATCTACACAACACAGATGCTAAACCATTTAGAAGCGTATATCCATAAATATCCAGAACAGTGGCTTTGGCTCCATAACCGCTGGAAAACACAACCACCCCTTTAAGAATTGTGTTGCATCAACAGTGAATTCGTGTTAAAATAGAGAGAATTCTCAAAAATGGTGAAAACGTTTCGTTATATTCTGAACCGCAGAGGGAAATTCTCATGAAAAGATACACCCTGTCCTTCATCGTCTTAGTATTTGCTATCGGTATCCCGTTTCTGCTCATCAACCCAAGTGGGAAAGATGCCATAAGCGGAGACGAACGCGTCACCCGCGTCATGCTAACTGATGCCCTCACAACCGCTATCCGCATTGCCGAGAAAAACTACTATAAACCGATCGACGATTCAAATGACCTGTTCCGCGGCTCGATCAAAGGAGCACTCGCGTCCCTTGATGATCCATATACCTATTACATCAAAAGGCGCGACCACCAACGCGCTGTCGAAAATCTCTACAATGCCGAATTCGGGGGACTCGGAATTCATATCTACAATGATCATCGCGGATTTATTAAGATCTCTAAACCGATTCCAAACACACCCGCCGCGCTTGCTAATCTCCAAGCGGGAGATTACATTACCAAAGTCAATGGTAAACAGATCCATCTCAGCGAAAAAACGGGAATGTCGCGGGACGATGTTATTGATTTGCTCAGAGGAAAAGCCGGCACGGATGTAACAATCACAGTACAACGCAAATTTCTTGAACCTTTCGAGGTAACGCTCACCCGTGCCATTGTTCCTATTAGGAGCGTGAAATCAACGATGCTTGAAGGGGGCATTGGTTACATTCAGATCTCAGGGTTCATCGGAAACAAGGATGGTACAGAAGTAGAGTTTAAAAACGCGCTCGCCGTACACAAAGCCGCCGGTATGAGAGCCCTCATCTTGGATTTGCGAAACAATCAAGGCGGACTCCTGAATGCCGCCTATCACATCGCCGACGCTTTTGTTGACGAAGGGCTTATCGTGTCAACACGAAGCGAAACAAATGACCAATTTAACGAAGAATATCAAGCAACACCTAATATCTTGTGTCCTCCAGAGATTTTGCTCGTCGTTCTTGTCAATGAGTATAGTGCCAGCGCATCCGAAATCGTGGCAGGCGCGATTAAGGATACACGTCGTGGCATCCTCGTTGGAAAGAAAACATACGGCAAAGGGGTTGTCCAGAAACGCTACGAACTCCCCGACGGCGGTTCAATGTCGCTCACCATCTCCACTTATTATACGCCAAATGGCACCTCAATTAACGAGGTCGGAATTACGCCACAAGTCGATATTGATCTCGAGGAACCTGACG
Organism: Candidatus Poribacteria bacterium; assembly: GCA_012271015.1. GTDB lineage: Bacteria > Poribacteria > WGA-4E > WGA-4E > WGA-3G > WGA-3G. The sequence goes on from JAAXHD010000256.1 coordinate 16,518, forward strand.
AGATAGAAAACATAATGCTCAGAAAGGTCGATTCAACTGACTCTGTCGAAAATTTCGTCTCAAAATGGATCGATGACGCACATCAGAATCCCGGCGAAATGCCAAAAGATTTCTCTCTACTCGAACCTGCACTCCCAAAACTACAGCAAACCCTCAAAGAAGAACATATCACTATCAGTTTACGGTGGCTCAAACAGCGCGCAGAGAGACTCTTTAATCTATATGTCGGTATTGATCAGGTAGTGAATTTAGGGTATGATCGACAATTGCAAGAGGCAATACGCATCATTAATGCCGATGAAGTCGGAACGTATCTCAACCCCACGCCAGAAGAAACGGAACCCCCCTCGACGACGCAAGCGAACGTCCCTCTGGAAGATGAGGTTATCACTGAAGAATAGCGGTCAGCAAAATAGTTGTCAGTTGTCAGTACGGAAGTCTGTTACGCAGCCTTCCTCTCGGTTGTCGGTTAAGAGGTAGTTTGGTTAAGTCAAAACCTCTTTAACCGAAAACCGAGAACTATTCTGCCCATGGTCGCCAATCGTCATTGCAAAACATGAATTCCAGAACCGAGAACCCACCTGATGTCATCACGAAAAAAGCATTAATCGTCGGACTCATTCTGGTTGTTGTTAACGCGTATTGGGTAGGGATAGCGAGTGAACTCTGGTATGCCGTCTACACACTCGTTTCACCGTTTTCTAATGCGGTTTTTACGCTATTTGTGCTGCTCGCGCTCAATGTTCTCCTACGTAAAGGCGTACCACGCCTTGCCTTCACCCCTGCTGAACTGCTACTCATCTACATAATGGTGACGATGGTGTCCACGATATCAGGACACGCCATGATGGCGATTCTCATGGGGACGCTGGCACATCCGTTCTGGTTCGCAACACCCGAAAACGAATGGGCGCAACTCTTTCTACATCACATCCCGTCATGGCTCACAGTCCACGAGTCCGAGTGGTTAGCGGGTTACTACGAGGGCGAATCGAGCATTTATTGGGCGGAACATCTCCGCATCTGGATTAGACCTGCCCTCCTCTGGTCAGGCTTTATCTTTCTACTCTACGGTTCATTGCTCTGTTTAGGGTTGTTCCTTCGTAAGCAGTGGATGGAACGCGAAAAGTTGAGTTTCCCCTTAACGCAATTGCCCCTGCAAATGACGACCAATCGCAGTTTTTTCCGTTCCCGTGCCCTTTGGTTCGGATTCGGGATCGCGGCACTGCTTCGCGTGATGGCTGGATTGCACGACATTTTTCCCGTTATCCCCGCGCTACCGCCTAACTATCGGCTCGACCGACACTTCACGGAACGCCCATGGAATGCGATCGGCTACGCCTCAATGTCCTTCAACCTTGCAATCGTCGGCCTCACTTATTTCATGCCGCTCGATCTCGCCTTTTCCACATGGTTTTTCTTTTGGCTCACCCGGGCAGAACGCGTCATCGCAAGCACAGTCGGTGTAACAAACCTCAATATCTTGCATTTCAACGACCGCGCATCGGGCGCTTGGGTGGGTATCGCCGTGCTGACACTTTGGATGAGCCGTCGGCACTTCGCTCGCTTTTTCCGACACGTCATCGGAAGCGAACGCGGGGACGATAGCAACGAACCTTTCTCCTATCGGACAGTCGCAACCTTGACCGTCCTGAGCGTAGGACTCGTTTTCGGATTTTGCTATGCCGCAGGTATGTCGTTGTGGGCAATTAGCGTATTTTATGCCCTATTTATTGCGTTTGCGATAGCGATAGGACGTGTTCGCGCTGAACTCGGACCGCCCTACCACGAAGTTATCGGTATCAATCCACGGCAGATGATGGTGAGTATGTTTGGAACACGACAATTGGGTGCGCCAAACCTCACCGTCATGACATTTCTCTACGCTTTTAACCGTTGCAACCGTTCACACCCGATGCCGAACCAGATTGAATCCCTGCGGATTGGAGAACGTTCAGGCATGCCCGGTAAGACGTTGCTCTTGGGAATGGCACTTGCAATCGCAGTGGGTGCGTTGGCGACGTTCTGGACGTATCTGCAAGTCGCTTATCATTACGGTGTGTTAGCGCAATGTCAAGGCGTTGTCGGACGCTTCGGATGGGAAAGTTTCAATCCGCTTCAAAGTTGGTTACAGCACCCGAAAGAACCCGATGTGAGTGCGATGCTCTTTATGAGTGGCGGGTTCTCTTTTGTATTCCTCCTCCACTTCCTACGGACACGTCTGTTATGGTGGACGCTTCATCCATCGGGTTACGTGCTGTCAGGCGCGTCATGGGGCGGGCTCATCTATTTTTGGTTCCCCGTCATGGTGAGTTGGCTCATCAAGTTTTTGATCCTCCGATTTTCGGGTTGGCAAACATATCGTAAAGCGATCCCCTTCTTTCTCGGATTGGTTTTGGGGGATTACATTCCGCGCAGTATTCTGAGTCTTATCAGTTTCGCGTTGCATCTATACATGCCATCATCTGGTGCGGGGCATACACTTTAGGAGTGGTTGTCAGCAGTCAGCGATCAGCGGTCAGTGGCATATTTGGGAAATCTTGCCAGTAGGAGCAGATGAAAAATATTGTATATCTTGGACGGAGATCAGACGAGGTTAGGAAACCTCGCCTCCCCATTCTAACGGAATGATGACCATAATTATGGAATTATTGAGATTATCTTTTCTTTCATCAAATTCGGCTTGAATTGTGCATTCGCCGGAGATTAAAAATGACACCATTACTTACTGTCGAATCTATTACGAAGCAATTTGCGACTACGCCTGTTGTGAAAGATGTCAGTTTCACGGTATATCCGGGGGAAATCTTCGCGCTTTTGGGACCCAGTGGTTGTGGGAAAACGACGACCTTACGCATCGTCGCTGGATTTGAAACGGCAGATACCGGCAGAATCTCTATGGCAGAACGCACACTCGCCGACAACAATACGCACGTACCCCCTGAATCTCGCGGTATCGGCTTTGTGTTTCAGGACTACGCCCTGTTTCCACACAAAAATGTGCTTGAAAACGTCGCTTTCGGTCTTCGGAAGGTGCCGAAAAAGCAGTGCCAAGAAAGGGCATTCGAGGTGCTGGATATGGTGGGCATGACGAATCTACAGTCGCGTTTACCGCACCATCTCTCCGGTGGCGAGCAGCAGCGAGTCGCATTGGCGCGTGCCATCATCGCTCGTCCGAAACTGCTCCTCTTAGACGAACCCTTTTCAAGTCTTGATCCGGGGTTACGGCAGTCTACCCGTGAGGAAGTCCGCTCGCTCCTGAAAGCCGAAGGGATCAGCGCAGTGCTCGTCACACATGCACAAGAAGAAGCATTGAGTTTCTCCGAGCGATTGGGCGTGATGAAAGAAGGTTCACTTGAACAGATCGGCACCCCCGAGACGGTGTACCGTCATCCGAAAACGGCTTATGTCGCAGATTTTCTGGGACAGACGAATTTCATTCGCGCAGACATCAAAGATGGGATCGCAGAAACCCCGTTTGGACGTGTAAAAGTAGAAGGTGCTGAGCGTGGCAACGCGCTGCTCTCAATTCGACCTGAATGTTTGATAATGATGACCCCTGACGCTCAGCGTCGCACTAAAAGCGGGCGCGTCGTAGGACAAGCGTTTAAAGGGCACGATTTCACATATCAGGTCGAGATGGACGGACAGCAGTACTTCGTCCAGACCGACTACCGTTGCCCGTTTCAGATAGGAGACACGGTTCTGTTGAAAGCAGAATCGGCAGTAGTAGTTACATCCGAAACCGAATGAAGGTGATAGCACCCACTCCCTAAAGACAGGGGAAACGGATAGTTGACTTAATATTCCCTTCAATTTCAAAAACAAAAGCAGAAACACAAGTTACAACATCCGCCGAATCTCATCAATCCCCTGAATCATTCGTGTGAACGCCTCAACCAACCGATCAATCTCTGCATGCACCGCCGCATCATCCCCACCCTCCAGCGCATCAAGGACCCCAGGAAAAACGACCGCGGCGTAGCCCGTATTGAGACCCGGTGCATAAATGAGATGCTTAAACCAAGGACGTAACGGCAAGCCCGTCTCGCTCGTCAAGCCTCGCTCTAATTGGTACAATCGCTGGTTTATCTCCGAAATCTGAGATAGGTCGTCAGAAGCGAGGTAACGTGCAAGCTCCCGATTGAGTCTCCCTGCTGTCTGCTGCCATTCTGTAAGCAGACCATCTAATTCCTCAACATCTTTGGCAATCTTATTTTTCGAGCCAGAATTTTGCAACAGTTTCAAAGGCATCATCAAGTCTGTTGCATACGTCTCATAGTCAAAGGGTAAAACATCGGCATTGGCGAGCTGCAGTGCAAGTGTGCCCCAGACTTGTGCCATCGCCGCCTGATATTGAAAAGTTGGATCCCCGAAGTGTGTCATCCAGTAAAAATTATCCTGCATAGCGTGGTAGACACCATAAGGACCTCCGAACCCCATACTGACAGCAGGAATACCCGCATGCCCAACAAACGGTGAATGGTCGGAACCACTTCCGAGGTTACCGATCTGCGGAATCTCCTTGCGTTGCGCCGTTCTCCAACTCTTGTAAACCGGTTTAAGTGTCCCTGGATCAATGACATTTTGGGTTACTTCGCGCATTAACTCCCGCAGCGACGGCGTTGCACTCACGTAGAACCGTCCCCCTGTTGCCGCGATGTCTACATTGAGGTATGCGATCGCTTTCTGCTGGAGCGTTGCCTTCAAATCCTCAACCCACTCCGTTGAACCGAGGATACCGAATTCTTCAGCGTCCCATGAGGCAAAAACAATCGTTCGCTTCGGACGTGTCCCCGCTTTGGCAAGTTCACCCAAGCATTGTGCGACCTCTAAGAGCGAGGTCGTGCCGCTGCCGGGGTCTGCCGCCCCATAAATCCAAGCATCATGATGATTGCCCAAGATTACCCACTGATCTGGATACTTCGTGCCCTCTAAAGTCGCAATAACATTATAGATTGGGCGGATGCTGTGTTCACAACGCACCTTGATTCGCACCTTCGCAGGTCCTGGTCCAATGTGATAGGCAAAAGGTAAGCCGCCCTGCCACTCAGATGGAACATTCGGTCCCGCGAGTGCTTTCAGAAATGGTTCGGCATCTCTGTAAGCGATAGGCACTACAGGAATTTTGGGAAGATCTGTGGCTTCGTCAAATGAGAGTCTCTCGGCATCTTGAGTCGCCGCCCAACCGGGTGTGAGCGGATCGCTGGCGTGCTGAAAGATATATTTCACGGTCCCACGTTGTATCGCATCCTCTGAACGCCACGGACCCCGAGGATAAACGTCACCACGCATGTATCCATCGTCTGCTGGATCCGAGTATAGAATCAAACCGACTGCCCCGTTATCGCCTGCGACTTTAGCCTTCACACCGCGATAACTGCCACCATACCGAGCAATACAAATCTTACCCTCCACTGAGATACCTTGACCGGCGAGAATTTGGTAGTCCTCAGGTAACCCTCTATTGACGTAGATGAGTTCAGCGGTTACATCCCCATCGGGCGAATAGGCGTTATACCCCGGCACAATTTCTGTCTCATAAGAATCCTTATCCCATTCCCAACTCGCTTCTTTGCCGATAGCAAGGTGCTGGATAGGTGAGAGCAGTTCTACACGCACCTCAAGCGGATGCGGAAGATACACGTGATACTCGTACACCTGCACCTGTAAACCGTAGTTTTCATATTCATTCCGAAGGTATGCCGCGACCTTACGACTATTCTCTGTACCGGCGAGATGAGGTTCCTCAGTCAGATAACGCAATTTATGTTGGCATCTTTCCGCTGAAACCAGATCCTTAAAACGGTCCTCATATTGCTTTTGTGTAGCGGCACTCTCTGGCGTGAACCCACGCATACCGAAGACGTTATGAGAAGAAAATGCGAACGCAAGAAAAATAAAGATAAAATAAAAATGTGGTCTCCAAGTCCGCCGTCGTAGATGAGACATATTTATTAGCGTTTTAATAAGTCATTACCCCCTTCTATTTTTTGCAAATAATAACACATTTCCTGCACATTTTCATTATATTTTTTCTTCGATTTCCATTATGCTGTGTCACGAAACAGTTTGCTGATTCCGATAAAAAAATCGCTCTATAAAATTGACATAACAGCGCATAATTTGTTAAAATAGGAGTGTAATCATTAATTGACCGTAAGGATGACTTAAATGGACGCAAAGATTCTCATTGTTGAAGATGAACGTGACATTGTAGAGTTACTACGGTACAATCTACAAGAAGCAGGTTTTGAAACAGATTATGTCCGGAACGGTGCTGATGCCCTCCATCGGGCTGTCGAAAAGCCACCGGATCTCATTTTGTTAGACTTGATGCTCCCAGAAGTGGACGGACTGATCGTCTGTCGGTTATTAAAGAACGATCCAAGGACGAAAAATATTCCGATCGTGATGGTAACCGCGAAGGTAGAAGAACGGGACCGGGTGGCAGGCTTGGAACTCGGTGCAGACGATTACATCACAAAACCCTTTAGTCCAAGAGAAGTTGTACTCCGGGTATCCGCTGTGTTACGCCGCCTCCAAGCCGGCAAACAAACAGAAAACACCAAGCAGATTGAAATGCACGGATTCACAATCGATTTGGACAAACATCAGGTATTGACTGAAAACGGTTCAATCGATCTCACAGCAACCGAATTCAAACTTATTACGTTATTCGCGCGTTCGCCAGGACGCGTCTTTACCCGCGATATTCTAATGGACGTGATATGGGGACAAGAGTATTACGGCATCGATAGGACAGTGGATACGCATGTCAGCCGCCTTCGACGGAAGCTCGGGGAATTCGGGAAGCATATTGAGACAGTACACGGGGTTGGGTATCGGTTCAAGGAAGCCAGTTAAAGGTTGGTTCTGCCACCAGCTGATAGTAGGAAGGATCTCCGATCTCGACTGCTTTTAAAGCCCCCTGATAAGGGATTTCAGGCGTTATTGACCATTGATGAAGTGCTTCCAAGCGAGAGGTAACCCTTAAGGGTTCCTCCCGCATTGAAGTGCACTTGTAAGGTTAAAATATATAGATTCTGCTCCTGGACCTACGGAAACTGTATTCCCTGTTTTCGGCACACCTTTCGGATTTTGTTAACCGCCCCGCCTATCTGTTTCCCGTTCCGCGTAACACCAAAAAGGTGCTGACTGACAACACGGCGGGAAATACCGAGAATGTTCCCAATCTCCTCCTGTGTTTTACCTTTATAGAAGTAGAGTTGAATACATTCAGCTTGGCGTTTGGTGAGTTCTCTCGCGATAATGAGACGAATCTGCTCAAGGACTGCCCGCCGCTTTGCACGACGCGCCTCAGTATATTCGTCATCAGGTGTCCGATACCAGAAATAGTCTTCGGTAGTGAGCTGATCAAAATACTCCGGTGGCACCGGAATTTCCCAAAAGTCGGGATTAAACTTGGGCATAGATAGAGCAACTCCCTCGAATGTGAGGCGATCGCGCCTATGCCTTAATCAAACTATCGACAAAGGTCAGAGGCACCATCGCCACAATTGAATACTTTCAGGTGAAGTGTGGCGTGGTTCATAGACAACATAATGGCTACCTCCTTATCCTCCTTATTGTTTATGATTGGGAACGGTGCAAGCGGGTCAATGACATTTCGTAAAGACTGCTTTTGCAAACCGTACATGATAATATACCAAAAAACCAAAAAATATGCCATTAAAAAACGGCAATGGTTTACTTAAACACATTTTCGGATGCACTTTTGCCAATTCTTCGGAAATCGTCTTAAAAAAATAGGGGACAGAGGGGTTTGAACCCTCCGTCCCTTTCCAAAGAGTGCGACACTCAGTGCCACACCACAAGGGCGCAACACTAAGTGCCACACCTCCTCTGGTTTGCTAACATAACAAATACCTCCTTTTCCGCAATACAGCGGTATTAGGATACCATCATCATAAAAATGACAATGATTCGTTTAATACACGTTTTCGGATGCACTTTTTGGTGTTTTTGTGAAAAAAAATTATATTTCATCATCAAAAAACACCTTGAGCGGGGTACTGAGCCGTGGTGTTTCATTCTGTTCATCTATCGACTTCTCGCCGCTCCACTCGCGGCACTCAATGCCCATCGTGTAAGCCTGTTCTGTGGTGTCGGTGTAGCTGAGGTATTGGAATCCGGCATTCTCAAAACAGATGAGTGCGGGTCCATTGTCAGGTGATACTTGTAGTGTAATGTTCTCAGCCTCCACCTGTTCAAACGCGTAACGTACCGCTTCAAGGAGTGCATCGGTGCCGTATCCGCGGCCGCGATAATCAGGTCGAATAATGACGAATTTAAGGGTAACAGTGCCTGCCTCATAGTGTAGGAGGGCAAAGCCGATGAGAACACGTGTCGTCCGGATCTCAATAGCCAGTGCGTGTATCTGTTCAGACTCGCTCCAACGGTGCCAATCTTCGAGAAACGTTTCAAATGACACCTGTGTCGCGTAGAGGAGTTTCCTGATCCCTGGTCGGTTTATCCATCCCCAAATTCGACGAAGTTCATTTTCAGCGACCTGTCGGAGATGAATACCGCCACCGTGAAGCCGTTCCAATTGACGCAGCTGACTTCTCAAGCCTTCCAATTGCGCTGAGTGCGCCCCGACTTGCGCCCCTGCGGCTCGAATCATACGCTGATTCGGACGATCCATGAATTGTGCTTGCTTTACGCGATTCTGGAAATATCCGAGTTTCTGTTCACTCCTTTCAATAATACGCATCAAGTTCTGAATAGCATCTTCCCACTTTTGTGGGTCAGCGTCTACGTCGTCGCGTGTTTCGGTCGGTTCTTCTCTTATCTGAGTTTCGTTCATATCTCCCTTCCTTGAATCCAGAGATTCGGAGGTAACTTTCATATCGGAGCGGGTTAATATCGCCCGCTTCAACCGCTTGCTTGACAGCACACGCTGGTTCGTGTTGGTGCGTGCATGCGGCGAATTTGCACTCTGGAATATAAGAGCGCATCTCCGGAAAATGAATATCTAACCCCTGTTCTTCATCAATTTCAAGCAAGCCGAGGGTTCGGATACCGGGCGTGTCCGCGACGAACCCGCCGAACTCGAGTGGCAACAGCATGACTTCCGTTGTCGTATGCCTTCCTTTATGAACGCGAGTATCCACTTCACCCGTGCGTAACTGGAGTCCGGGTTGCACCGCATTGAGTAGAGATGATTTTCCAACCCCCGATGAACCTACAATCGCAGCGATCCTATCCCGCATCACCTCCCGCAATTCTTCAATGCCGATATCTGTCACGATACTTGTATAAACCACTTTATACCCTAATTCTTCATATAATTTGAGTTCACGCTGTACATTCTCGAATTTCGCTAAATCCAGTTTGTTAATACAGATAACTGGCTCAACATCAGATGCCTCCGCGGTGACGAGAAACCTATCAAGCATCCGCAACTTGAGTGTCGGATGCCGTGCCGCAAAGATAATGAGTAGCATATCCAAGTTAGCCACAATAACCTGTCGCCAACCGTCCATGCGAATCCGTCCAAACTGGGTGTCACGGGGGAGACATTCCTCGATGTATCCACTGTCCGCTATGGACGTAGCCGTAGCAATCCGTACCCGGTCGCCAACAGCGACGAGATCGACGTACGGCATCTCCTTCGTCTCAGCAAGCCGTCGTTTTTCATCTTCAATGAGGTGGTGCCGCAAGGCACAAGTGTAGCTGTGTTTGCCAACTTGTACCTCATAAGCACCACTTCGCGCTTTTATGACAATGCCTTCCATAGTCTGATCCAGAGGTGGCATCAAAGAATTCCTTGCGCAACAGCCCTTAAGAGCCTGGATTCCGCCAGATAATGCGTCCACGCGTCAGGTCATAGGGAGAAAGTTCCACGGTAACCTGATCGCCAGGAAGCACCCAAATTTTGTGCTGCATGAGTTTGCCAGCGAGATACGCCACAACTTTGTAGTCGTTTTCTTCCAATTTCACCTGAAATAGGTTCCCCGGTAGGGATTCCAGTACAGTTCCGAGGACGCGGATCGCCGCGTCTTTAGAGGCTTCACGAGTCTTGGTTGTCACATTTTCATTTTTCATTTTCTATGCTCCTCGTTTAGGGAGTAAGAGTCGGGAATCGGAGTTCCCTCCTACAAGGTGTGATGATTATCTGTTACTTTATATACGCTATTGGATGCACTTTATTAACGAATTGTTCGGAAAAAAGTTGACATCAAGCCTGAAAAGTTGTAAAATGCACGTGGGGGAGATTCTATTCCGAGTTTTTATAGTAAAGTTTAGAATTAATTAGACACTCCAAAGAGGCGAGGATACAATCCTCGCCAGCGGGGGTGGGATGCTTGTTTATTGAAAAACTGTCTACATATTTTTAGGTTTTACTATAAATCAGGACCTACGCAATTTTGACCATAGGACGTTTTGTTACAGGGAGAACCGAAAAAAACACAGATGTTCTCGTGGCACAACCTAACAGGTTATGCCACAAAAGAGCATCATGCGTAAGTCCTATAAATAAAAGGAGAAATAACAATGAGCCAAGCCCTACCTCTTGTAGCCTATCCTGACCTCGAGGGCCAAGTCAAGGCGATGGAGGAGGACGGATACGCCTATCTACCGAAGGTTATCGAAGGTGAACAACTTGCGGAACTGCGTGCGGCAATGGATCGATTAACCGCAATTCCTGAGAGTTTTGATCGGCACGGCACGCCAGAAAATGGAAACGGTTTCCTTAACAAACACATCAACAACGCCTTCAACCGCGACCCTGTCTTCTTACAGTACCTTGATTTCTCACCAGTGATCGAATTAGCAGAGGCAGTGCACGGCGAAGATTGTCACGTCATCGGTATGACGGCATGGGTAACGGGACCCGGTCGCCCCGACCAAGGGTTGCACGCAGACTGGCTGCCGATTCCGCTACCTGCAGACCTTCTCGAAGATCCGCGTGTCAAGGTGCCAATTTTCATCTCAACTGCACACTATTACTTGGATGACCTTTACGAAGACCTCGGTCCAACGAAGTTCATCCCCGGCAGCCATCTTTCCGGACGGAGACCCGACGGCGCGACAGAATGGAAAGGCGCGACAGAAAAGAGTATCCTCTGTAATTCTGGCGATGTTGTGATTTTCCGAAGCGAAGTCTGGCATCGAGGCACAGCAAACCATAGCGACCAAACCCGCTATCTATTACAGGTACACTATGCCAATCGGATGATCACTCAGAAATTCCCACCCTATCTGAACGGGTTTCAGTTCAATGAGGAAATCTTGGAACAGGCAACGGAACGTCAACAGCGCTTAATGGGCAATCACCGCCCCGGTGCCTACGATTGATCCCAAATTTTTCAGAGAACATGACCTCCACCGAGGATAACAGTTTCGTTTGAATAGAAAAGAGACCATCGGGACACCGCCAACACCAAGTGTTATTAGCGAGGAGCCGCACGGGAAAATCATTGCCCTCAGTCTGCTCCTCGCGTTTCTTTGGGGCGGGAATTCGCCCTCTATAAAAATCGGTTTGGAAGACTTCCCGCCAATGGCACTGGCGTTCCTCCGTTTCGTGATTGGGCTTGTCGTCATTGGCGGCTGGGCCCTTTATCGTGGTGTCTCACTCCGCTTGCGCCGTGGTGAATTCCCGCGATTGCTGTTGCTCACAACGATCTTTATCCTCCAAATTATTTGCTTGAACACCGGAACCCTATTTACGACAGCCTCCCGCTCTACCATCTTCATTAACGTCTATCCCTTTTTCACGGCACTTTTTGCGCATTTCTGGATTCCAGGCGAACGTCTTTCTGTTCCAAAGACCTTGGGGATCGTTGTCGCCTTCAGTGGTGTCTTCGTAACCGTTGCCCCAAACCTCGGAGAAGGCGAAACGAGCGTTCTCGGCGACATTGTTGTGCTCGTGAGCGGCTGCTTTTTGGGACTACGCGTCGTTGTGACGAAGTTGCTAATTCAGTCCATCCATCCTTATCGGCTCCTGGCATGGCTGTTAACCTTGAGTCTCCCCATCTACGTCGTCATGAGTTTGCTTTTAGAGCATGGACAACCGATGCAACTGACTCTCAGAAGCAGTGCCGCTCTCCTCTATCAAGGCGGGGTTATCGCGGGTTTCTGTTTTCTGGCGTGGACCTCAGTGCTGGAAAGATATAGTGCGAGTAAACTGGTTGTGCTCTTTTTCGCAACCCCATTGTCGGGTGTCGTGTTTAGTTACCTGGTCTTAGGGGACGAACTGACGCCCAGTCTACTGGGGGGGACGCTTCTCGTAGCCGCTGGGATTTATCTGGTGAATATGCGGCGTTGATAGACAGCAACAGACCCACCCCGCTGGCGAGGTGTTTTTGCTTGGGCGTTTCTGCGTATTTCCCTTACTACTGGTTGGGCGGTGGATCCCCATTGGGTGGTTCAGCCATAGGCTCGGGCATCTCAGGAGGTTCTATGGCGATTATCACCGGTGGGTCTCCATTCTTCTGTAGTTCAATGATAATCTTGGGAACTTCGGGTGGTTTTAATACGCGTACCTGTGGCGGATCCTGATTCAGTATGACTACGATAACATCGGGCACCTCAGGATGTTCTAATATTGGCACCTCTGGCGGATCTTTTTTCAATATTTCAGCGATGACATCAGGAGGTACCGGCGGATTCTTCTTCAGTATTTCAGCAATAACATCGGGAGGCACCGGCGGGTTATTTTTCAGCATTTCAGCGATAACATCAGGATCTAATACTCGTATCGGCGGTAGTTCAACAACCTCTGGAGGTTCTACTAACGGATCCTCCACGACTGGCAATTCATTTCTTTCAGCGGGTTGTCCGATATCCATTGATGGGTCGGGTGTTATAAGGTTTGAATCGCTTCCACAACCAAGTAGAGCGATCAGAGCCGTGAGCAAAACGAAGCATTTCATGATACTCTCCTTTGTTGATAAGTCTTCTTTTATTAATTTTGTGGGAATGGTTTTAAGGTTCATATCGCTCACCGAACATCGATTCCGACTTCACTCGACAATAGTAGAGACCTTTCCAAACGGGGCGGGTGAAGTTCTCGACCAACGACGTACTTATAGTATAACACAAATACACAAGAATGGGTCAAAAAAAATTTGCTAAAGCCCTTTACCCGCTAAATACGGTGGTCGCCTTCGTGCTGTTTCCAGATCCTTTAACCCTATAAATGGCCACGCTTCGAGATCACCCGCAGCAGCATCCAACAATTCCTTGCTACTGTATGCAGGCACACGCCCGAAGGTCAAGGTCACCAGATACCTCAAATTCCTCAGTAACTGTTTCAGTGTGCTGTGTCGTGGCCATTGATATTCCTGATCGGTTTTAAGGAACAGAACACACTTCGCTATTTCTCTCCGCTCATCGTCAGAGGCTCTGTATTCCTCGGTGAGGGTATGCTCATCAAAGTCATCATAAAGGGGCCATGCGGCAAGCCACCATATTTCGAAAATGGCAAGATCTTTTGAGAACGGAACCTGATCTTCAAACGCATCATTCGTTATTCGACCGGCTATGAAATGACGAAGGAGTTCTGCGAATTCGTCCCTTGCTTTTCTATCGACCATCTCTATTTTCCCTCATCTTTCTTGTGTTCTAAATATCGGTGTCGGTGAAGGTGTCATCACCGATATTTGTGCTGATTTTCGTTAGTTATATTTACTGCTTTTCAAGTAAACCTTCCACTTCAGTCTTGTGTGGCGAATCGGAATAGTGCTCCAGAAGCATCGCAAACATCCTTCGGGCGGCGGCTTCATCTTCCAATTCTAAATACGTCTTACCAAGACCATACACGACTTCCGCATAAATCTCCTCGGCATCGGGACCAACGAACTTTCCTTGTAGGGCCATCTTAATTAGCACCTCAAGCTGGATAAATACCCGTCGGGCGGCGACTTCATCTCCCAACTCCAAATACGCTTTACCCAGATCATACGGGATCTTCGCATAGATGCCCTCAGCATCCCAACCGAGGAAGTCATCCTGTAGTTTTGTCTCAATTAGCACCTCAAGCTGGGCAAATACCCGTCGCGCAGCGGATTCATCCCCCAACTCCAAATACCCTTTGCCAAGCGCACACATGACTCCCGCAGTGTGGAAATAACTGTCCGCTTCGTGAATCATGGCTGCAAGCCGAGCGAATACACGTCGGGCGGCAGTTGCATCACCGAGTTCCAAGGACGTTTTACCAAGCGCATACATAGCCTCCTCAAGGAAGCGCCCCCTAAATCCACTCTGTGGGGCGGCATCAATGAGTTCCTCGAATTTGGAAAGAGCCTCCGCATACCGTCCCTGCTTGAAAAGGACGTAACCCCAAAGATAGAGCACATCTGCTTGATCGCGCGGGAGTATCACCGTTTTGTAACTCTCTCCGGCTGCTGCTTCGGCTTTAACATAGAGGGAAACATCCCCGTTCGCTTCTGCTAACTTGGCATAGCAAAAAGCGATATGGTATTTGAGGAAAGTAGGGAAACTGACATTAATGACCCTTGTATCATCGGGAGATCGAGGGAGCTTTTCAAGAGCCTGCTCATATTCCGCAATTGCTGCCTCGTATTTACCACTGTATCGCAGATCGTTCGCCTTATACACATCCGAGTAAAGATTCGGGCTCTGTGGCGTAAACGGATAGAGACACCCACATCCTAACAAACCGACCGTAAGAACGCCTACAATGCTCCCGATGAAAACCTTTATTAAAACAGACATAGTGCTCTCCTTGACAGTCGACAAAACACGCTAATAAAGTTTCAAGTCATTTTGTGGACTGACAGAGTATCTCCGATGCGTGATGAAAAAACTCCCCAAGTGATATTCCACCCGTTCAGGACTGCCTGTCGCATCCAAACGGATGATAAATCTCAGAGATTCTGAGTCTCCTGGATAGTGATATGTGTCTATCCAGACCCTATAAAGTTCTCCCGGTTCGAGAGGTTGGGCTTTCACTCTTTCTTCATAACCAGGTGGCACTTCCCCGTAAGTTAGACAAGAAACAGGTGATGCCGACAATCCGAAGAGTCTCTTAATAAAATTATCAGGGGATTTATACTCTAAGTACCAAACCCGTTGCACAGCTTCCCGTCTCGCTGGCGAGTGGACCTTCCATCCCTTTTTCTCTTCAGAGGAGCGTCGCACCTTTGAAACCGTAATCGATTCAATGTCCAATCGTTCTTGATGATGACGAAAGCATCGATCCAGATATACACAGAACGTCGGTTTCATCACTTTCGACTGCGAATCAATGGTGATATACCCAGCAAGATACGAACACCCAACAGCAAAGAAGCAGCTGATAAGAATGCCAATGCGTGCAATAATGGCAATACCGATTCTATTTTTCATGATGTTGCCTCCGGTGGAATCCACCTTTTCGCTTCAGCCGATTTTATTAAATCCCGCAAATAAAGGGGCTTAAGAGAATGATAAGGCTCATTTAGTTTTTTTCTGTCAAACACCCAATGGTAGAGCAAAACATATATGTAAAATGGGTTACACCCCTCTGGAGCGAAATATTCATAAGGGTCAATCTCACTCATATTTTCAATCTCAAACGCTTCACAAAACGCCTCAAGCAGATCATAGCCATCGTCACCGTCTATCCCTAAACCCCCGGACAAATCCGTGTCTGGCGTGAGTTTCGTGAGTTTTTTCGACGATACACGCGTCTCTTCTGCTACGAAAGCCTTGACGCGGGCATAAAGTTCAGGATTCATTTCTTCTTGAGGTCGCTTCTTTCCGAGAGCACTCCCACAGTATAGACAACTGATCGTCCTTTTTCCTATCGCTTTTGCACAGTTGGAACATATCGGTCGCGAGAAAAGTTTGCAGAAAATCGCGTAGAAAACGCTGACCACCGCGCACAAGACATAAAGAACAAAAGTAATACCGCAAAACAGAACTCCTACACCCAAAAGAATAAAAATAAGAGACTTAAGAGATTCCATCTATGTCTCCGCTAGGTTTACTTATAGTAAAGTTTAGAATTAATTAGACACTCCAAAGAGGCGAGGATACAATCCTCCCTCGCCAGCGGGGGTAGGGTGCTCGTTTATTGGAAAGCTGTCTATTGATTTTTCGGTTTTACTCAATTATTTTTTTAACTTCATACAGCGCAAAGTTATGCAGAATCCTTAGTTCTTGATGTTTCAGTTGTTAAAAGCATTTGCGACAACAACCAAGTCCAAGATGTTGACGGTGCCGTCGCCATTGACATCGGGATCCGGTTTCCCGAAGGCATTTGCGACAACAACCAAATCCAAGATATTCACAACACCATCCTCGTTAACATCCACTGCCGGAGCGGTTTGCCCTGTGGGAGGGGTTTCTAAGCTTGTCTTGAGATAGATTTCGCCGTCTAAATCTGGAAGCGTATGCCAACGTTTGTTTTTTACACCACTCGACCAGCCGCTGACCTCCTCTGGCAGCTGGATATCTTGCGGCTTCCCGCTGCGGTTATAGACTGCCCAACCGTTGGTGAACTCACGGATAAATAACCCCTTTCGCTTTTCATACAGTTGTGCCTTTTCACCGACGGGATAACCGAGATCGGCATCCCAGAAGTCATACCAGATGTGCTCGTGGTCCAGTGTTCCTGTTTTCCCTGTTTTAAAAAGGACATATCCATCCGAATGCGTCAGGCTCATCGTCGTGAAGACTCGCATCCAGCGTTTGTTCGTTGGGCTGTCTGGTGGTTCGGTGCCGATCGCTTCCCCCTCCAGACAATTAATCTGTGGTGATCGTAGATTCGTCTCTGCCCAAGAGAGTGTGCCTTCTATCTCTTGGAGTCCCGTGTAAGTGTAGCCTCTTAGATAATCTTTGCTTAACTCCATAAAAATGCCGTTGACGTAAGCTGCATGTCTCGGAATCTTTGTTCGGTTGGCATTTACCAGAATCAAGAAATCTTCACGCACACGGCCTCGCACACCTTCTAAGACCTTCGCGTGTGCCTCGATGAGTTCCGCCGCGGATGCGGTCTCGTTATAGTCGTATCCCGCCCCTTGCTTCCAGAACCCATCGATAAAAACACCATCATACAATCCACATTCAGCAAGACCTACAATCCGATTGACGAGCAGTTCCTGCACTTCGGGTTTCAAGATATTGAAGTTATATTCAGACCAGTCTACAGTATTCCGCTGCACGCTTCCATCGGATTCCCGAACCCAAAAGTCGGAATCCGGTGGGAACGCCTCAAAATCAAGATGGTTATGGACCCGGATTTCCTTTAAAGATACCAGATTCGGATTTAGAGCGAGTCGTTGTTGTCGGATAGTCTGCGATTGCTCCAAGTTCCCAGTCAACTGAGTTGAGAGTCCATACCAAGGTGCTGGCCATCCTATTCGGAAAGATGGACTGAAATACAGGTCATGCTTGACGATTCGTTCCGTGTAAAGGGGTTCGTCGTAAATATAACCGAACGTATCGCGTTCTTCTGCGGACCCAATGAGAGGATCCCACGCCTGAAAGATGGATGGAAAGATTCTCTTTTCAATGCGTTCGATGATAGGCGGCGGCAGTGGTGGGATTTCACAAATCTCATCGTAATGAAACTCTGTGAGATTCAATCCAGACAGTGGGCTGAAGTCCGAAATCCGGTTATTTGAAAGATCTAAGATACGAAGTTTCTTCAGTCCTGCAAGCGGAGACACATCAGAAACTGTACACCGAGCGAGTTCCAGCGATTCTAAATTCGTAAGACCTGAAAGGGGTATTAAATCGCTGAGCGGATTATCTCTCAAGTTTATATCTATCAAGGTTGTCAATGCCGCTAATGGCGATAAATCTGTAATCTGGTTGTGCTGTAAATCCAATTTTCTTAGGAATGTCAGCGCAGATAGTGGCGATAAATCTGTAATCTGGTTGCCACTTAAATCCAAGGCTTCAACGGATGTTAGAGAAGCTAATGGCGATAAATCTGAATCCGATATGTTGGTAAAACCCAGCCCCAGATGCATCAGGTTCATCAGATCCCCAAGTGGACTTATGTCCTTTATGGGGTTACCGGCTAAATCCAGATCCGTCAGGTTTACCGCAAATTCTAAGCCTTGGATATCGGCAATGCCTTTTTCTATCGCATGCAATTGCGTCAGTCGCATTATGTGATTTAGTGTAAATGGCGGCGTGACTCCAAGTTCCTCTTGTATCGCTTCTTGTAAGTTAACATCAGGGATATAAACGACTTGCGCAAAGCCGATCGACACTGTCATCAGAAATACTGTAAGGCTACATAGAAACCGTCTTAACATGACATAACTCCTGTGCTTCTGTAGGACTTGCCCATTCTCAATCCCAAGTTCTTGATGTTTTAGTTGTTAAAAGCATTTGCCACAACAACCAAATCCAAGACGTTGATGGTGCCATCGCCATTGACATCTGGTGCTTCCTCTCCAAACGCATTTGCGACGGCAACCAGATCCAGGATGTTCACTATGCCATCGCCATTGATGTCTGCAGGAGAGGTTGTATTTTTCAAGTAGATTTCGCCATCTAAATCTGGGAGGGTATGCCAGCGTTTGTTTTTCACACCGCTCGCCCACCCATTGACTCCCTCCGGTAGCTGGATGTTTTGTGATTTCCCACTGCGGTTGTAGACCGCCCAGCCGTTGGTGAACTCACGGATAAACACACCCACTTGGTTCTCGTACCGTTGACCTTTTTCGCCGATGGGGCGACCCAACGGGGCATTCCAGAAGTCATAGAAAATGTGTACCGCCTGAGTATAACCATCAAACTCTTTCGGAACTCTGAATATACAATAGCCGTCAGAGTGGGTGAGTGACATTGTGGTAAAGACCCTCATCCAGCGTAAGTTGTTAGGCCCATCAATAGGTTCCACTATACCTTCTCCTTGCAGGACATTAATTCTCGGCTCACGCAAGTGTGTCTCGTTCCAGAGGAGTGCATCTTCTACCTCACTGAGTTTTTTATACGTGAAGCCCCCTGAATGTTCCGGGTTCATTTCCATGTAACTCCCGTTAATCCATTCCGCATAGCGTGGCGATTTTCTCTCGTTTCTATTGACGAGTATAAGGAAGTCGTCTCGCACCCGCGCCCGTATGCCCTTTAAGATTGTTAGATATGCCGCTATAACCTCTTCCTCTGTTGCAATGTTGAGGACCTCTTCATAAAGGTAGATGTGGTAAGGTGCGAATGCGTCGAAGAGAACACCATCAAAAAGTCCACATTCCGCGATGCCTACAACCCGCTCTATGAGGAGTTGTTGAACTTCTGGGTTTAGAATATCAATTGTATACTCGTCCCAAGGCACATCATTTTTCAGGATTTGCCCATCCGCACCTCTCAGCCAAAACTCAGAATCTGAAGGGAAAGCATCTGAATCAAGATGATTATGGAGTCGGATTTCTGGAAGAAATAGCATATTTGGATTACGCTGGAGGTATTCCTCGTATTCCGACATCACAACTTCAAAACCCGAATTCGCATAGAGCCGTGTGGATAAACCGTATGCAGGTTCCGTAGGAGTCAAATGCCACGACAAACCAAACTTATGTGCGTAATGATGCAGATCGTGCTTCGTTGCTTCTTCATAGTACGTATCCGGGTCACCCTGTTGAAGCCATCTCACCCGTGTCCTTGAATCAACAAGACTACTCCCTGGTAATGCTATTGAAGGGAACGTTCTATTCTCAACACGGTCAGCAGTTGGAATCCCCGGAATTTCACAGATTTCATCGTACCGGAAGTCCGTGAGATTCAACCCAGACAGCGGACTAAAATCTCGACCCGCGTTCCACCGAATATCCAACGTTTGGAGGTTCGTTAGACCAGCAAGGGAGGAAAAGTCTGTAATGTGATTCTCTTCGAGGTGTAGATGAGTGAGGCCCTCAAGGTTAGCAAGTGGGCTTATGTCTGTGATTCGGTTAGTGGAAAGCGATAGAACCCGCAGATTTGTTAACTTCGCCACTGGACTCAAATCAAGACCTGTAAGACTCGGCGGTGTCGAGTGCCAAAAGTGGAGTTCCTCAAGTTTCATGAGATCAGCAAGCGGACTCAGATCCGTTATCGGATTCTTGCTGATATGGAGTTCCCTTAGATCCATCGCAAACTCCAGACCCGTTAGATCCGTAATGCCTTTGTTGTGAAGCCCCAAAAACTCAATCCATTTCAAGTGTCTTTTCTCTAAAAGTGTGCCTGTGGGCAACCCGATACTTTCTCGGATCGCTTCACGTAATGCAATATCCGGCATCCAATGTCCGTTTTCTGCCGATACAATGCTCCCCCAAAAAAGCGTGATAATAGCGAGGTAGAATCGCCTCGTTCGCATTTTTAATTCTCCTTGTGAAAAGAAATCATTCTTGGTATATCTTCAAAAAACATACAGCCAACCCACCATGATACCACACCCTGCAACAGCACCAGCAGAGGCTGCTATCAGCTGTCTGGATCGCATTTTCTTGTTGTAGGTATCGACGTAAGTGCTGACATATTCAGGGTGCTTCCCAATCAATCTTTCAATCGGCGGGTGTGGCGGGGTATTGTAGTGATTAACAAGCATGAGAAAAAAAGGCGAGGACCCCACAGCAACAAGCGCGCACCCCACTCCGTCTGGGGTGCCAGGGTACACTTCACTAGCGAGGCATCCCGTCAGCAACCCACACATCGCGCCAGCAAAAGCCGATCCGATACCCGTGACAAAAGGCGTAAGCACTGTCATAATCTGGCCCGCATCCTTTTTCGCATCAGATTCCGCCCTAAGGCGCAGCGCATTTATGTCTTCTACCTCTAAAGGCTCTTGAGCGAAGGTCAGAAATGGAGCAACAAGCGTTAGCAAAATTATAAAAAAGCAGCCTTTGGTGATGTGTCCCTTGATTTTTGTCATCAGTTGTAATTTTTTCTTTCTTAAATTCTATTGTATAATATCATCAGTGTAATGCAATTATTAATATATCCCCAAAAGCATACGTCCAAACCGTTAGGAGACCGCACCCTGCAGCAGCACCAGCAGAGACTGCTATCAGTTGTCCGGATCGCATCTTTTTCTTGTATGCATCGACGTAAGCCTTGACATATTCAGGGTGTTTCCCGATCAATCTTTCAATCGGCGGGTGTGGCGGGGTGTCGTAGTGATTAAACGCGAGAAAAAAGGTGAGACCCCTGCAGCAGCAAGCGCACAGCACCCAAGCGATGGCTCGATAAAAGGCGATGCGCGAAACGTCATCACCAGACAGGTTGCGCTAGCGAAAGCTGATCCCATCCCCGTGATAAAAGGTGCGGACTTTCTCATATCCTTATCTGCATCCTTTTTCGCATTAGATTCTGCCGCCTTAAGGCGCAGCGCTTTTACGTCCTCTCCCCTTAAAGGCTCTTGCGCGAAGGTAAGAAGTGGAACAATAAGGGTTAGCAAAATTATTGAAAAGCAGCGTTTCATTTTCCCTACCTCCAAGGGACTCTACGCCCCTCATGCCTTACGGTGTTCAGAAGTTTTTCCATAGGACTTGCCCATTCTCAATCACAAGTTCTTGATGTTTCAGTTGTTAAAAGCATTTGCAACGACAACCAAGTCCAAGACGTTTACTGTACCATCGCCGTTGACATCGGGATCCGGTTTCCCGAAGGCGTTTGCGACAACAACCAAATCCAAGATATTCACAACACCATCGGCGTTCACATCTGCTGGGAGAGGTTCTAACCCCGATTCCGATTTCAGATAAATCCCGCCATCTAAATCCGAAAGCACATGCTCTGTGTCCCGAAGTCCACTGTGGGCCCCGGTCGCTTCTATCGGCAAACTGATGGTTTGCGGTCGTCCGCTCCGGTTATATACTGCCCAGCCATTGGTGAACTCGCGGATAAAGATACCAGAGCGGTTGTCGTAGGTCTGGGCTTTCTCGCCAACAGGGCGACCGAGATCGGCATCATAAAAATCGTGCCACATGACACCACCCGGATCGGGTATTACGAACATGCTATAACCATCGGAATGGGTCAGAGACAACGTTGTAAAGACCCGCATCCAGCGTAAATTATCAGGACTATCGATAGGTTGATCTACACCCGTTCCGTGTACTACATTGATTCTCGGTTCACGGAGATGCTTCTCATTCCAGGAAAGAGCCTCTTCCATCTCCCTGAGTCTCTCATAAGAGTAGCCATCTTGACGATCTCGGTGTGTTTCCATATAGGCACCGTTGATCCATTCCGCATACCGTGGTGATTTTCTCCGGTTTCTATTGACGAGTATGAGGAAATCGTCCCTGACCCGCTCCCGTATGCCTTTTAGGATTGTTATGTGTGCCTCTATAACTTCTTCTTCTGTAGCTGTGTTATGGAGGCTTTGGAAAAAGAAATGCGTATCATCCCATGAATCGAACAAAACACCATCAAAGAATCCACAGTCCGCAACAGCCCCAACACGGTCTATGACGAGTTGTTGAAATTTCGGATTTAGAATGTCAGGCATCCATACATCCCAAGGTCTATAGTCATCTATTACGATTTGCCCATCGGCATCCCTCAGCAAAAAGTCAGTCTCTGGAGGCAACTCATCGTCTTGGTAACCATGAACCGCGATCGCAGGGATAAATAGCATATTCGGATTCTTATCGTATTTTTTGTATTCTTCCAAGACCTCTTCTATATTTCCAGCAAGTTGTGTTGATAAAACTCCAAGAGGTTCTGTGGGGCTCAAAGCCCAAACCAAACCGAAATGGTGTGTGTAATGATGCATATCGTGTTGGGTTGCGACATCATAATAATTATCGGGATCGTCCCACTGATTCAGCGATCTCACAGGCTTTGTATTGTAGATAAGACTGTGAAAGTCAAATGTGAGTGACGGGAAGGTTCTGTTCTGAATCCGTTCCGCAACAGGTGGCGGAAAGGGTGCTATTTCACAGACTTCATCGTGGTGTATCTCAAGACCCAATCCCTGCAGTGGACTAAAATCTGTCGTCCAAATCTTTCGAGCCTTCAACTCCTTAAATTTCGGTAATTCCGCCAGCGGACTGAGGTCTGAAATCGGGTTGTGTGAAATAATCAGGTGCAAAAGATTCGGTAACCCTGCCAGCGGGCTTATATCCGAAATGTTATTCTCAGGCAGAACGAGGTCCTCTAAATGCCTGAGATTCGCCAGCGGACGCAAGTCTGCTATTGAATTATCACCGAGGTTTAATTCTCTAAGATTTATAGCAAACTCCAATCCGGTGAGGTCATAAATCCCCCTGCCTTCTGCTATGAATATATCCAAATCTCGCATGTCGTCTTGCGTCAAAGGGACTCCGACTGGCAACTCAAGTGTTTCCCGAACTGCTGCACGCAACGCCACATCCGGCATCCAGTCTATACCTTCTGCTGAAATACATAAGAACAGATAAAAAAATATAACAATTAAAAAAGAAAAACGTTTCATATGCACTTCCCTCCTGTAACCATGTATGTAGATTTCCAGCGTCCCTGAAGTTGGATATTAAGAACCCCCTCATAAGAGGAGGCGAGGTCAGAAAACCTCGCCTTACGGATAAATCAGGGATAAAACTTATTTAACGTGAGTTTGATATTAGACACGTCCGTTGGGTTGAGCGGGAAACCCCGAGCGATCGGACACCACGACCCACTTTCAGCCGATGAAACGCTCACATTTCCCATAGACGCGTGAAACCCAACGACAGCCTTGGGGGTGTTGGGTTTCGCGGTCTGTGTGTCTACCCAGGGCGTCTTGGAAAATGGGCAGTTGGCTATCAATACAGGGACTGGCACCTTCTGCTCAACCCAACCTACATCTACATCTCTATGGATATTTTTATTTTCAAACTCACGTTATTTACGTTCAGATGGTGCTTCCATCGCGGGATAGATTTCTATATCCGATCGCGTGATGAGGACACCGACATAGAAAGTCAACCAGTCCCCGCAGCGTTCAATAGACATGTACTCGTCGTTATCATTGGCGTATTCGTGAAGTTCGACATCGAACTTCTCTTCGCCTTCCGGATTGGTAAGGGTGAGCGTTGCGGGGACAACGTCCTGTCGGTTATATTCAACAGCGATGTCCTCGTTCTCATTCTCCGGATCAGGAAAATAGAGCGTCATGGTATCCGGCAACGGATCGCCGAGTTCACACTCATCGTCAACAATCCATCGGGAAATCTCGTAGTCTTCCTTCGTGCCAGCGACATGATCGACACCGATAACGACCTCCTCGTCTGCGTCACGGATGTGATACATATAACGGCGGAGACTGTCCGCTTCATATTTCTTCCGTATGACCAATTTGAAAGCGTGCGAAGTATCGCCCGTCTCCTCATACGTGATAATGTCGGAGAGTTCAATCATGCTGTCAAGCGGAATGTCGACTAACTCATGCCGCTCAGGTTTCTTCGGTTCAGCGTCCTTTCGTCTACCGAACAGGGATTTACCGTCTTTTCTGCCAAATAATGCCATGTTCCCACCTAAAAATAGCCCTTGTTATACATCACTAACATAATCACACCAATAACGAGTATGCTTCCGAAGATAAGCAGGAACCAAGTCGCCCCCGATGTCTTATTCTCAACAACAACGGTTCGTGTGGCTGGTGGTGCGCGCGTTGTGCTTGTCGTGGCAGCGGATGTTGTTACTGTAGGTGTTTCCTCGGCAGCGGCAAGGAGTTCCGACTTCAATGCCTCTTCATCTGGAAGTTCATCAACAGTGAAAGATTCGGCACCGTCCCCATAAAATTTATCAGGATTCTCATCGACGTAACTCGCGGTATAATCTTCATCTCGGTTCGTGCCGGGATCTACGTAATTTGAATTCTGCTCAACACCTTGGCTCTCGTAGTAATCCCTATAAAGCTCATACTCCGCTTGCTTTTCAGCACTCCAATGTGAGCGATCATAACTGGGATGGTGGTAGTGCCATAAATAACTACGGCGAATCGCATGGTTGTAGTAGTCATGGAAATAAATGCCGAACATGAGGTTATTAAACGCCATAGATGCTCCCAGACTATACATCGAATATCCCATCATGGGATAGTAACCACCGAAGTTATTGACGTTGATCGTTTGACGCGCATCACGTCGGGCACGTGCTGTTTCCCGGTTCGCCGTTCGGTTCTGCCGTTTCAAGCTGCGGTTTTCCGCTTTGAGTTGTCGCACCTGTTTCCGATTTTGCGCTTTCACTTGACGTTGTTGGTTACGCGTTGCGTTCCGAGTAGAAGTCGTGCTTCGATTTGTTGCGGTCGTTGCTCTTGCACGACTTGTCGCAGTCTGTCGCTGACGAGCTACGGTGCTGGTGCGCGTCCCGGTGCTTCTCGATGCGCTACTTCTGTTGTAACTGCTACCCGTACTGCGGGTCGTCCGCGTCGAAGTCCGTGGGCTTGTATAGGAACGACTGGTGCTACTCCGGCTGCGAGTGCTACTATAGGAACGACTCGGTGTGGTACTCCGCCGACTCGTGCTACGACTATAACTCCGGCTACGACTGAAACTGCGCCCGCCTCTAAAACCACCACCGCGGCGGCTTTCTACGATATCTGGTGCGAAACTAAACAAAAAGACAACCAGAACCGCAAGGACCGAAAACTTCTGAAATTTACGTTTCACCCTGATCTTCCTCCTTAGATTTTTTCTCTGGAAAAACTTGACAAAAGACGCTGAATTTGTTAAAATTAAGAATACGTGTAAATCAGGTTCGGTTTCATTCACTTAACCTGCCTGACTTTGAAGATTTATGTGCCTGTAGCTCAGATGGATAGAGCGTCAGCCTCCGGAGCTGAAGGTCGAGCGTTCGAGTCGCTCCAGGCACGTTCTTTTTTTAATTCTAATGGCCGCGCACGTCCTATTCTCACTGCGCGAAATCCTATATCCACCATTTTAAAGACTATGCTAACATTAATTGAGATAGTTGTCAAGGATATTTGAAAGGAAGCCAGAACTATTTGGTTTTCAGGTTTTTGTCCAAATTTATTGGAAAAGTCGGGAATCGGAGTTCCCTCCTACAGCGGATCCCCGGGAACCGAAAATATAAAATTTTGGAAAACTAAATCACCCTGAAAGGAAGCACATGGCACTTGACGTACGCGACGCACGATTAGCGGATCTGATTGATCCGGAGGCAGACGTTGAGCAAATAGCGACAGGATGCGAATTCACCGAGGGACCCCTCTGGCACGCAACAGAACGGTTTCTGTTGTTTAGTGATATTCCTGCGAACAAGATGCGGAGATGGAATGCGAATACTGGAATGACTGTTTTCCGTGAACCCTCTGGGAAATCAAACGGTTTGACTTACGATAAAGGCGGACACCTCATCGCTTGCGAGCACGCAAACCGACGGGTCTCAAGAACAACAGCAGATGGACACGTTACCACAATTGCATCACACTATCAGGGTAAACGCTTGAATAGTCCTAACGATGTCGTTGTGAAATCCGACGGAAGCATATATTTCACCGATCCCCCGTATGGGCTTAGCGCGGCTTACGGTGTTGAATCAGAAAAGGAACTCGACTTTCAAGGCGTCTATCGCCTCTCCCCAAACGGTGAGACACTCACCCTTCTCGTTGACGACTTCGACAGACCTAACGGTATCTGCTTTTCACCAGATGAATCCATCCTCTACATTAACGACACCGAACGGATGCATGTGCGCGCTTTCGATGTACAACCCGACGGCACACTCGCAAACGACCGCATCTTTGGTGAGGAGGAAGGGGATACCGGTAAACCGGACGGAATGAAAGCCGATACACACGGAAATGTTTATTTAACAGGTCCCGATGGTATTTGGGTCTTCGCCCCGGACGGAACACATCTCGGAATTATTCTCGTCCCTGAGCGAACGGCGAACCTGGCATGGGGTGGAGATGACTGGAAAACCCTTTTCATCACGGCAAGCACTTCCGTTTATCGCGTAGCATGCAAAACCGTAGGAGTCGCAGTTCCGTAACACCTATGAAAATTAATATCAAACGCATCGACAAGACGCTTCCGTTGCCGAAATACGAAACTGCTGGTTCTGTTGGCTTTGATCTGATTTGTCGAGAATCCGCAGAGATTGCCCCACAGTCCATCGTCCTGATNNAGCACACCGCGCAAATTCGGCTTGATGGTGCCGCAAGGCGTAGGTATCGTTGACAATGACTATTGTGGTGAAGAGGACGAACTGCAAATTCAGGTCTACAATTTCACGGACAGCGTTGTGCACGTCGAAAGAGGCAGTCGCATCGCGCAAGCCATTTTCGTGCGTGTAGACACAGCAGAGTGGAATGAGGTCGAACAGATGTCCACTGCCTCCCGGGGTGGATTCGGCAGCACAGATCTGAAGTAGATAACCACATAGAGACAGCCATGGAACAATATATAGAAGGACTTCGACAAGTATTCGATACCGGCGTTGACCGAGAGGGCAGGAACGGCGTAACCCGTGCACTCTTTGGAATGCAGATGCGCTACAACATGGAAGACGGGTTTCCTGCTGTAACCACCAAAAAACTCGCGTTCCGGTCCGTAAAAGCCGAACTTCTGGGTTTCTTGCGCGGCTACGATCATGTCGATCAGTTCCAAAAACTCGGCACACAAATTTGGGATGCAAACGCCGAGGCATGGGGACGTGATGGTTACCTCGGACGGATATACGGGGTCCAATGGCGAAGGTGGAAAACAGAAAATGGCACGATTGATCAGTTAGATAGAGCCATCAAACAACTTCAGACAAACCCGCATAGCCGTAAACATATTGTTACAGCGTGGAACCCAGCCGAATTAGATGAGATGGCGTTGACCCCATGCCACATGTGTTTCCAATTCGTTGTGGCAAACGACAAGCTATCGCTACAGATGTATCAGCCGAGTTGTGATATGTTCTTAGGTGTCCCGTTTAATATCGCCTCGTATGCGCTCCTCCTACACATGGTAGCACAGGTCACAGGCTTTACGCCTTATGAATTCATTCATACTTTAGGCGATGCACACATCTATCATGAACACTTTGACGCCGTCAAAACCCAATTGAAACGAAGCCCTTATCCGCTCCCGAAACTTGAACTGAATCCGAAGATTAAGTCAATCGATGCTTTTAAGATGCAACACATTCAATTGATAGACTACCAACACCACGGAACTATCAGCGCGCCCATGATTGTCTGAAAGAGGTATCAAAACAACATATATAAAAAAGCAGATACCTCTCATTACAACTCTAACAATGGCAAATTTTAGAATTACTTAGACACTCTAAAGAGGCGAGGTTAGAAACCTCGCTAGCAGCGGCGGAGCGTTTTCGGATCTATTGCCTACTAAAATGTCCACTTATCTCTTTAATCCACCAAAGAAGCAGTATTTAGGGAACGAATGAAAGAGAAAAAACAAAATCAAAGTAGCCTGGATAATTCAGAACAGAACGGTAGTCCCTCAGTCTCAGACGAACTCACACTACCAGAGGAAGCGATGTTCCTCATTCAACTCATTTTTGAGGAATTTGAAGAGATTCTAATCAATTATCCTCATCATGCGAGTTACTGCCTCGCATCGATTACCCGTTTAGTGGATACGACCGAAAACCTATCGCAATTCACACGACGGTTAGGAATGTGGCTCTGGATAGAAGTTCTCGCTTTTCAAACCGAAGAACCTTTGGATCTCACGGAACTCGCTGAACACTTTGAAACCGATCAAGATGCCATCCAGACCGGGATTCGCGAACTCGTGAACGCGGAAGAATTTGAGATTGAATGGGAACGCGAAGGACACATCAAACTCGTACCCCGCATGTTAAAAGAGACAGTGATCCATTTTGCGGAACAGGTCTTGAATGGAATAAAGGCAGGAGAAGAAGGAGGAATCCCCTAAAAATGATAGTTTCAATGATTGCCGCAATGGATAAAAACCGACTGATTGGTAATGGATCCGACATCCCATGGCAGATGCCAGTCGATCAACGGCACTTCCGCGATATGACAATTGGTAAGCCAGTCGTTATGGGACGTAAGACCTTTGAAACGCTGAAACGTCCGCTGGGTAAGCGAAGCAACATCATTCTCACACGAAACAGGACTTATGAGGCACCGAAAGGGTGCATCGTTGCACATTCGGTAGAAGAGGTTCTTAAGCACTGTGAAGGAACAGAAGAACTCATGATATGCGGCGGTGCCCCTATCTATGAAGCCTTCTTGCCCCACGCAAATCGGCTCTATCTCACGCAGATCCACGCCACATTCAAAGGCGATGTCTATTTTCCCGCGTTCGATATCCAAGCGTGGCAAGAAGTAAAACGCATTGATGGTGAACCCGACGAGAAAAATCTTTATCCTTACAGTTTTTTGTTTTTAGAAAGAAAATAGGAGAAAAATCTTGCTTAATTTGTGTATGCTTTCCGGTTCTTTTGAGTACGACTCCGAGGCATCCTTGACGATTTTCAAGACGTTCGTTGAAAAACACTATCCGATCCAAGCGAATTTAGTCGTCTACAATTCAGAAGATCACGATCCTTCTTTAGCCGCACTGAACGATGCAGACGCTTTGTTAGTATTTACACGCCGTCTCAATACAAAAGGCACATCACTGAGGCAATTCCAAGCGTACTGCGAACAAGGCAAGCCGCTCGTTGGCATCAGAACAGCCAGTCACGCTTATCAAAACTGGTTGGAATTTGATAAAGCCGTATTGGGAGGCGACTATCAAGGTCATTACGGCGACGGTCCCGCCACCCAAGTGGAATTCATCGCTACAGAACATCCTATCCTGAATGGCATTCCAGCGTTTGACTGTTATGGAAGCCTTTACAAAAATCCATCACTTCGCGACGATACTTCTCTACTGCTGATGGGACGGACAGATGAACATTCAGAACCTGTCGCATGGACGCGTTTGCATAACGGCGGACGTGTCTGTTATACTTCATTAGGGCACCAGAAAGATTTTGAAGTAGAACCCTTTTTAAGATTCCTCGCACAAAGTATCTTATGGGTAGTGGAACAGATATAGACAAAGATTCAAGGCATTTTGGCGACATGGAAACACTTACGATTGTGAATGGCGACATCTATACCCCGACGCACTATGGACAGGGGAGCATCGTCATTCAAAACGACAAAATTTTAACGATAACATCAGAGGCAGTGCAGCCATCAGGAGAGATTATTGATGCCTCTGGATGCTATGTTATTCCCGGATTGATCGACGGATTGGTGCACGGTGGCGGTGGCTATGATAGTATGACGGGTCAAGTTGAAGACGTTGCAACAATCGCACGAGCACATGCGCGTAGCGGTGTCACCTCGTTGGTGTTAGGAATCTCCTCGGGGAGTATGGCACAAATCAATAGTGCTTTATCGGCTATTGCACACGTTGTTGACGAACCGGTAGCAGACGGTTCTCGGATTTTAGGGTCGTACGTGGAAGGAAAATTTGGGAGTCTCGCCAAAAACGGTGCCCAGAATGCGAAATATATCACACCGCCGAACTTTGAAGAATTTCATGCGATGTGGGCGGCTTCCGATGGCACCTTGAAGGTGATCTCCCTCGCGCCAGAAAACGATGAAAATCTGCAGTTTACCAAGCATCTGGCGACCTTTAGAGCAGATGCCTATAATAACATCGTTATCGCGATGGGACACACAAACGCGACATATCAACAAGCAATGGAGGCAATCGACGCAGGGGTGACACGTGCTACTCATACTTACAACGGTATGAGTGGGATGCACCATCGCACACTTGGAGCACTTGAAGCAGTCCTCTCACATCCAGACATCCACGCAGAACTCATCGTCGATGAACATCATGTCCACCCTTTCTGGGGAAATAACCTCATCCAACAAAAAGGAATTCACGCCGTTGGGTTAATTACAGACTGCACAGAACTCGCCGGTGTCCCTGCGGAAGATTGGCAAGCCTCAGCAACCTATGTGCCCGAACATGATGCCTATCGCCTCAACGAAGATGCGATTTCCGAACACGACACAGCCTTTGAAGCCAATAATACCGAGAAATATGTCCGCAACGGAGCGGTGTGGTTGGATGTAGGAAAGCCTACTGAACGCCTGGCGGGTGCAACAATTACACTTATGGATGGTGTCCGTAACGTCATCAATTGGGGATATTCTCTGGAAGATGCCTTAACGATGGCAACTTTAACACCGGCACGAAATTTAGGCGTTGCAGATTCGGTGGGTTCAATTGCAAGCGATAAAACGGCAGATATCGTTATTGTTGACGAAAATTTGAGCGTTCAAACGGTGATTTTAGGCGGAAAATTGCTAAAAAAGTAGAAAATTCGCAGAATTTTAGTTTTTTTGAAAAAAAAACTTGACATCGCCTAAAATATTGTGTATAATATTAGAGTTTTGTGAACCCTAATCAATTTTTAGAAGCGGGGGGCAATGATCCGGAAACATTCTAACGTCGTACCTAAAATTCCACGTTAATTTGTTGAAGTTGTGAAGCCCCGCGCGGGGCTTTTTTATTTGCATCAGAGATCTACAGAGACATTATTGCGGAGGTCCGAAATGCCAACAATTAATCAGTTAATCAAAAAACCGCGCAAAAAGTCCCGGAAAAAAACGAAATCTCCGGTACTGGAGCAGTGTCCCCAGCGGCGCGGTATCTGTCTACAGGTAAAAACAGTAACGCCGAACAAACCGAATTCGGCACTGCGTAAAGTCGCTCGGGTGAGATTCACCTCCGGCTACGAAGCCACCTGTTACATTCCGGGGATCGATCATAATTTGCAAGAACACTCAGTCGTTTTAGTCCGAGGTGGGAGAGTGAAAGACCTCTCTAATGTGCGTTACCACATCGTCCGCGGCAAGTTGGATACAGCAGGTGTCGATAACCGTCGCCAAGGTCGTTCAAAGTATGGCGCGCGGAAACCGGGTTAAACAACGGAGGAAGAGTAAATGCCGAGACGTGGAAACATCAGCAAACGGGATGTGAACCCTGACGCGAAATATAATAGTAAGTTGGTGTCAAAATTCATCAATAGCCTCATGTTAGATGGAAAGAAAAGCACCGCGCAATCGATTCTATATGAGAGCTTTGAGATTATTGAATCCCGGGCGAATGAAGACGGTTTCGCCGTGTTCCGCCAAGCAATCAACAATGTCAAGCCGGTGTTGGAAATTAGACCTCGGCGCGTAGGTAGTCAGACGTATCAAGTTCCTGTTGATGTAAAAGCAGAACGGAAACAACGATTGGCTTTTAGTTGGATTATTCAGTCCGCACGCGATCGCGGCGAAAGACGGATGGCAGAACGCCTTGCAGGCGAAATACTTGAAGCATCCCGGAACGAAGGCGGCGCAATCCGTAGGAAAATGGATCAGCATCGAATGGCAGAAGCGAACCGAGCTTTCGCACATTATCGATGGTAAAAAAATGCGTCACGGCTTATAGCCAAAGCATTAACATACATAAGGAGTCGTTCAACCGTGGCGGAGAACAAAAATAATAACAACCCACAACGTTTAGAACTGCCCCACATGCGAAATATCGGCATCATGGCACATATTGATGCCGGGAAGACCACTGTCAGCGAACGTATTCTGTATTATACCGGTAAACTCTATCGGATTGGCGACGTGGACGATGGCACCACTGCTATGGATTGGATGGTGCAGGAACAGGAACGCGGCATTACGATTACTGCCGCCGCAACAACCTGTCAGTGGAAAAAACATCAAATCAATATCATCGACACACCGGGGCACATCGATTTCACCGTTGAAGTTGAACGCTCACTTCGCGTCCTCGACGGTGCAGTCGCAGTTTTTTGCGCAGTCGGCGGGGTTGAACCTCAATCTGAAACTGTTTGGAGACAAGCAGATAAATACGACATACCCCGAATCGCGTTTGTCAACAAAATGGATCGAACCGGTGCCGATTTCTTCCGCACCGTTGAAATGATGGAAGAGCGCCTCGGTGCCAGAGCGATCCCCGTGCAACTTCCAATCGGTTCAGCAGAACAATTCACAGGTATCGTAGACCTCATCTCCATGAAGGGCCAAATCTGGAACATAGAAAAAGACGCTAGCAGCGATGGTACTGTCATTCAAGAGACAGACATCCCTAAGGAAATGGAGGAAATGGCAAACGAATATCGCGATCGGATGTTGGAGGCTATCGCCGATTACGACGAAGAACTCACGTTTAAATACCTTGAGGGTATTGAAGTTTCCCCTGAAGAGATTAAAGCAGGAATACGAAACGCTGTAATTACTGGCAATGTTGTCCCCGTTCTGTGTGGAACTGCTCTGAAAAATAAAGGCGTACAGCCTCTGTTAGACGGGATTGTATCCTATCTACCAGCACCCACAGATGTGCCGCCAGTGGTAGGTTTTCATCCAAAGACCGAAGAAGAGGAAAAGCGTCCCCCAAATAATAATGAGCCTTTCTGTGCCTTGGTGTTCAAGATTACGACAGATCCGCACGTTGGCAAACTTACCTACCTACGTGTGTATTCCGGTGTCCTCAAGAAAGGGGATACAGTCTACAACAGTAAAACCGGGAAGCACGAACGGATTGGACGGTTAATGCAGATGCACGCCAACAAACGGGAAGAACACCAAGCCGTTTACGCTGGCGACATCGCTGCTGCAATTGGGTTAAAAGACCTCTCAACGGGTGATACACTCTGCGATCCAAAGGCACATATCACATTGGAAACGATGGTGTTCCCGCTGCCGGTGATGGCTATCGCCATTGAGCCTCGAACACAATCCGATATTGATAAACTGAATCTCGCCCTTTCAAAGCTCGCTGAAGAAGATCCGACCTTTAAAGTCCATCAAGACAGCGAGACAGGACAAACATTGTTGTCTGGTATGGGTGAACTTCATCTCGAAATTATCGTTGATAGACTCGTGCGGGAGTTTAATGTCTCGGCGAATGTTGGTAACCCACAAGTCGCCTATCGGGAAACGATCACTAAAGCAATCAAGTCTGTGGGACGTTTCGTACGTCAATCCGGTGGTAGAGGTCAATTTGGACACGTTGTGATCGAGGCAGAACCGCTTGAGAAAGGGACAGGCTTTGAATTCATCGACGAAACCAAAGGTGGCGTTATTCCGCAAGAATACATCCCAGCAGTCCGGAAAGGTATTGAGAACGCAATGAATACGGGTGTTTTGGCTGGCTATCCAGTTGTTGATGTCTTAGTTCGACTGGTAGACGGTTCGCATCACGCCGTGGATTCATCAGAAATGGCGTTCTCTGTGGCGGGTTCAATGGCGTTTAAAGACGCAATGAAGCGTGCTACCCCGACACTCCTTGAACCGATTATGGATGTTGAAGTTATCGTTCCTGACGAATACCTCGGCAAAGTCATTGGCGATCTGAATTCGCGGCGTGCGCAGATACGTGAGACGGAGACGCAAGCGAAATCTCGTATTCAAGTTATTCGTGTTGATGTTCCTCTTTCAGAAATGTTTGGGTACGTCAAAACCCTTAGGTCACTCACACAGGGTAGAGCCAACTACTCTATGGAGTTTGCACACTATAACGAAGTCCCAACAAGCGTGATGGAAGACTTAATTTCATCAGCGAATCGTTAAGGAGTCGTTAAGGTGTCTGAACTGTGGGAATGTTCCCACTTCCCATAAGCGGACACAGGATTTTAATAGTTTTCAGTGCAGGTTGCTACGATGGGGAAACACCCTATCAAAAACACCCTCTCAGTTGTCAGTTATCGGTTCAAGAGGTTTTCATTAAACAAAAAGTTGTTCACTGAAAACCGAGAACTGAAAGCCTGCACAGCAGGCGAACTGATAACCAACATAACAATAAACTTTTAGTGGAGCTTGGACAAAAATGGGAAAAGAAACGTTTGAAAGGACTAAACCCCACGTCAATGTTGGAACAATCGGCCACGTTGACCACGGTAAGACAACGCTGACAGCAGCAATTACGATGGTGCTCTCAAAACTCGCTGACACAGATTACGTCATGGAATATGACGAAATCGATAAGGCACCTGAAGAAAAAGAGCGTGGTATTACGATTAATACAGCACACGTTGAGTATGAAACCGAGAATCGGCATTACGCACACGTTGATTGCCCCGGACACGCTGACTATATCAAGAATATGATTACAGGTGCAGCGCAGATGGACGGCGCAATCCTCGTTGTATCCGCCGCTGACGGTCCTATGCCTCAGACGCGTGAGCACGTGCTACT
>JAAXHD010000256.1:51771-52226 GCA_012271015.1 Candidatus Poribacteria bacterium
CAGCCCATTCTCGAACTCATGGCTGCTGTTGATGAATACATTCCAGAACCCGTTCGCGATACCGATAGACCCTTCCTGATGCCGATTGAAGACATCTTCACCATCAGTGGACGTGGCACCGTCGTTACGGGACGTGTGGAACGTGGCACCGTTGAAATCGGAAACACCGTTGAAATCGTTGGATTACGCGAAACACAAGACACTGTTGTAACAGGTGTTGAGATGTTCCGTAAAAACCTCAACGAAGGCCAAGCCGGCGACAATCTCGGTGCGCTGCTGCGTGGTATTGACCGTGACGCAGTCGAACGCGGACAAGTTTTAGCTGTCCCCGGAACCGTTACGCCACACACCAAATTTGAAGCCGAAGCCTATATTCTCACAAAGGATGAAGGCGGACGTTGGAATCCATTCTTTACCGGATACAGACCACAGTTCTATTTCCGGACAACTGACGT
>JAAXHD010000256.1:52287-57972 GCA_012271015.1 Candidatus Poribacteria bacterium
CGATTCGCAATCCGGGAAGGTGGACAGACCATCGGTGCCGGTGTTGTCTCCAAAATTATTGAATAAAACGATAAGGCGGAGCGTACGCTCCGCCTTTTTAAGTAATCAATACAGAGGATCTCAGACATCAGCATCAAGATGTAAACACCTAACCCTCTGTTTGATAAAGGCGATATGAAAAGATGGACAATCAAAAAATTCGCATCCGGCTCAAGGCATTTGACTATCGGTTGTTAGACCTGTCGTCAAAGCAGATAGCAGATACTGCGAAACGCACAGGGGCAGCCGTCTCCGGTCCGATTCCATTGCCGACGAAAAAGCATATCTATACCGTTCAACGTTCTACGTTTAAAGACAAGAAGTCGCGTGAACAATTTGAGATGCGGATTCATAAACGTCTGCTGGATATCTTAGAGACAACACCTAAAACTGTTGATGCCTTGATGCGTTTGGACCTGCCTGCAGGTGTCGATGTCAAAATCACGCTTCTCTAACTATTAACTCTGGTCACCGCTCCGCTACGTTACGCGGTGGTGTTCGTCGAATTCCGACGCAACTGAGGATATGTATGATTCTTAAGTGTTTATATTCGCTACCTATCATCATCCAGAGACAGCCAGACTTAACCTAAAACCATCGTGAAACGTAGTGGAACGATGCTCAGATTCAATTATTAAAAAAATGGTTAATGGAATTATCGGTCGTAAAGTCGGTATGACACAAGTCTTTGAGGATTCAGGTCAAGCGGTCCCGGTTACCGTCATCCAAGCGGGCCCCTGTCCAATTGTCCAACTCAAAACGCAAGAAAAAGATGGATATCAGGCAGTCCAATTGGGTTTCGGAGAGCAGAAAGAAAGCCGCACGAATCATCCGAAACGAGGGCACTTCGCCAAAGCTAACGTTGACCCGGCACTTGTGCTTCGAGAATTTCGAGTACAGAGCCTTGAGGACGTGTCTGTAGGAAGTATTGTCGATGCAAGCGTCTTTTCAGAGGGTGAACTCGTTGACGTGACAGGTACCTCAAAAGGACGTGGTTTTACCGGTGTGGTGAAACGTTGGAAGTTTGCCGGTGGTAAGAAAACCCACGGCGGCGAGCAAGATTTGCGGCGTCCCGGTTCCATTGGGGCAAGCGCGACCCCTTCCCGGGTCTTTAAAGGGAAACGGATGGCGGGGCGTCACGGTGCCAAACGGCATACCGTTCAAAACTTATCCGTGATTCAAGTCGATCCCGATCGCAACTTATTAGTCGTTAAAGGTGCTGTTCCCGGACCCCCCAACGGTTTGCTGCTGATTAAAAAGGCATCTAAAGCACCGAGTGCATAGGTAGGTAATTTTTAAGATTGTCAAGAGGAAAATATGTCAACTTTAGACGTACACAACATATCCGGGGCTGTTCTCCGAGAAAAAGAATTAGCCGATGCCTTCACCGACGCTGAAGTGAATGGCACTGTCATTCACCAATGTGTCGTCGCTTACCTCGCGAATCAGAGGCAAGGCACCGCATCAACAAAAACCCGGAGTGAAGTGAAAGGCAGCGGGAGAAAACTCTACCGCCAAAAAGGAACAGGTAGAGCTCGTGTCGGACACGCTAAGTCGCCAATTCGAGTACACGGTGGTGTAGCGTTTGGTCCGAAACCGCGAAGTTACCGACAGGCTACCCCAAAACGGGTTCGCCAACTTGGACTTCACAGTGCACTTGCAGACAGGTTTCAGAACCAGCAGTGCATTCTTGTTGAAGATTTTACACTTGAAAAACCCCGCACCAAAGATATAGTTAACATGTTAAAGGCGGTGAATGCGGAAGGAAAAGTCTTGCTTGTTCTCAATGAACACAGCTCGAATATCCACCTTTCTGTCCGGAATATTCCACAAGTTAACAGCTGCACATGGGATAACCTCAACGTCTATGAGGTTATGTGGCATGATACGCTGATAATCACCGAGAACGCCGCTGAGAAATTGGAATCCAAATTTGTTAACATCAGTTCAGAAACAGAAGGATAAAACTGATGAAAGATGCATATCAGGTCATATTACAACCGCTGATAACGGAGAAGACCACAATACTCCGTGAATCTAACAAGTACGCGTTC
Organism: Candidatus Poribacteria bacterium; assembly: GCA_012271015.1. Taxonomy (GTDB): domain Bacteria; phylum Poribacteria; class WGA-4E; order WGA-4E; family WGA-3G; genus WGA-3G. Next base: position 54,381 of record JAAXHD010000256.1, read on the forward strand.
GTTGTCGATCGCAATGCGACGAAACCGCAGATTCGTCAAGCCGCAGAAGAATTGTTTGACATTGAAGGGGATATTCTTAAAATTCGCACGATGCATGTTCGTGGTAAGCCCAAAGGTAAAATGTTGCGTTATCAACGGGGCAGAAAACCACATTGGAAGAAAGCGATCATTACCCTGAGAGAAGGCGCGACTATCCAAGCGTTTGAAACCATATAGGAACAGCAGACAGCAAATAGGTTTCCCGTATGCGGATGAACTTCTTGTAACTGAAGGAAACCGAAAGGATTTTCGTAGAAAACCCGCCTGACGGCTGACGACTATAAAAAAAGGAAAATCAGAGTGCCTAAAACTTATTCACCCATAACCCCAAGTCGCCGGTTCATGACTGGATATACCTTTGAAGAGATTACGCGGGGCAAACCGGAAAAATCTCTTGTCAAAGGCGCGAAACAGAAAGCCGGGCGGAACGCACATGGACGTTTGACTGTAAGACGCCGCGGTGGCGGACATAAGCGCAGATATCGGGTCATCGACTTCAAACGCGACAAGTTTGGCATCCCTGCCAAAGTCGCCGCAATTGAATATGATCCGAATCGATCGGCGCATATCGCCCTATTACACTATGTTGACGGTGAAAAACGCTACATTCTCGCCCCTGTCGGTGTTCAGGTTGGCGATATGTTAAATTCAGGGGAAGATGCAGAAATCCGTGCGGGGAACGCCTTACCCCTTGAGAGAATCCCACTCGGATCATCAATCCACAACATTGAGATGCGTCCCGGTAAAGGGGGGCAACTCGTACGGAGTGCTGGGGCCGCCGCGCAGTTGGTTGACAGAGAGGGGAAGTACGCACGTATCCGACTCCCGTCAGGTGAGATTCGCCTCGTCCCGGTCCAAGCAATGGCAACACTCGGACAGGTCGGTAACGTTAGTCAGATTGTTATCGGTAAAGCAGGACGTTCGAGATGGCTTGGAAAACGCCCGAAAGTTAGAGGCGTGGCTATGAATCCGATTGACCATCCACATGGTGGTGGTGAAGGAAAGAGTTCGGGTGGTAGGCATCCAGTCACACCTTGGGGTGTTCCAACCAAGGGGTATAAGACCCGAAATCCGAAGAAGAAATCTAACCGCTACATTGTTGGAAAACGGAAGTAAGGAAGATAGAAAAGGAGAAACACAATGGCGCGTTCTCTCAAAAAGGGACCTTACATAGACCCGAAACTTGCTAAGAAAATAGCTGCTATGGAACGTTCCGGCAGTAAACGGGTGGTGCGGACCTGGTCCCGCCGTTCAATGATTACCCCTGAATTAGTTGGACACACTCTGGCAATATACAATGGGAAAAAATTCTTTCCAGTGTATATAACCGAGAACATGGTAGGACACAAACTTGGAGAATTTTCACCAACTCGTACCTTCCGTTCTCACACAGGTGGTGCAGCAAGAAGATAACCTTGTGATAGCTTTCATCGTATACCGAGGCACTCTAAAATGCCACCTTCTTATGAAATGATGCGTTTGGATGCCTTAATACGAATCACAATGAAACCAGAAAATTGCTTTTATTAGGAGACACTGATGGAAGCCAGATCTAAGATTAGGAACGCGTCGGTTGCACCACGGAAAGCACGTTTAGTAGCCGATCTCGTCCGTAATCAGTACGTTGAGGATGCGTTAAGTCAGCTGCGCTTTACGCATAAAGCCGCGTCCCCTATCATTTACAAGCTCATTCAATCAGCAGCTGCGAACGCGCAATATCAAGATCCGAACATTGATATCACAAACTTATATGTTAAAGAGATTCGGGTTGATGAAGGGGTTACGCGGAAATGGATACGTCCCCGGGCACGAGGTATGGCAAATAGAATCCTAAAACGGAGCAGTCATATCACCGTCGTCGTTGATGAGGAGAGTAGTGATAATGGTGAGTAACGCCGCGCACTTACAAAACACCAATAGCACAACTTGTACTCCACGTCGCGAACGGGGCAGAACTCAATAGGAGGTTTGCGTGGGACAAAAAACTCACCCCCGTGGATTACGCTTAGGAATCATTGAGACGTGGGATTCAAAGTGGTACAGCGAGCGGGATTATGCCAAATGGCTCCATGAAGATTTTAAAATTCAGAAGTTCGTCAAAGAGCAACTTGCGCGTGCCGGTATCTCACGTGTTGAAGTGGAACGCGTAGCTGACCGTTGCAGCATTAACATCCATACCGCACGTCCAGGTATCGTGATTGGTCGTCGCGGTGCAGAAGCAGAGAAACTACAAGCGATGCTCGAAAAAGAGGTCGGTTGCCCCGTCCGGATTAATGTATCGGAGATTAGAGAACCGGAACTGGATGCCCAACTCGTATCAGAAGATGTCGCAACACAAATAGAGCGTCGTGCGGGCTTTAAACAAGCAATGCGGCGGAAAATCTCTGGTTCAATACAAGCAGGGGCATTGGGTGTCAAAATCATGGTAAGTGGTAGACTGGACGGCAAGGAAATCGCCCGTGCTGAATCCAGCATTGAGGGACGAGTCCCTCTTCACACCCTCAGGGCGAACGTTGACTACGGATTTACGGAAGCAAATACAACATACGGTAAAATCGGGGTCAAAACCTGGATCTTCAAAGGCGAAATTATCGGTGTCCCGGATAATCTGAAGGGTGAACCGTCCGTCCGTCGTCAATCTGGACGACGTGAAGACGCAGGTTCCCAACGTCCTGAACGCCGCCGTGGTGACAGGCGTTCTGGTCCCCGGCAATCTGGGGAACAAGGTCGAGGAAGAGGGGAACAAGGTCGAGGAAGAGGTCGGCGTCGCCCGCGTCGAGGCGAAGGCGGCGGAGGCGGTTCCAGAAGTAATTCATAACCGCCCAACAGAACAAGGGCAGATTTTTAAGGAGGCATTTAAATGTTAATGCCGAAACGCGTGATGCGCCGCTACGTGCATCGTGGAAAACGCCGTGGAAAGCCACTCCGAGGTTCACAGATTAACTTCGGCGAATACGGCTTGCAAGCAATGGAAGCTGGTTGGATTACCAGCAATCAAATTGAATCGGCACGTGTCGCTATCACGCGATATGTACGCCGTGGTGGGAAACTTTGGATCAAAATTTTTCCACACAAGCCACTTAGTAAGCAACCTGCTGAAACGCGCATGGGTAAAGGTAAGAAGGGACCCCCTGAACATTGGGTCGCTGTTGTTAAACCCGGCAGAGTTCTCTATGAATTAAGCGGCGTTTCGCTTGAAGATGCAAAAGGGGCGATGGATCGAGCCGCCCATAAATTGCCAATCAAAACTAAGTTCGTTGCACGGAATGCGTAATTTCAAATTTTTTAATTGATTGCTCCTGTACTGCCCATCGAAACCTCGTTGGGTTCTCAGTGTGAAACAATATCTGTAGAGGAACGATACCCAGATTTCAATAGTTTAAAAATTTGACGACGCGCACGGAGGTTGAAAAAAATGAAAGCGGATGAACTGCGAGGAAAAACGACCGAAGAATTGGAAGGTGAACTGAAAACTCTGAAAGAGGATCTGTTTAACCAGAGATTCCGTAGTATTTTAGGACAACAAGAGGACACAACACGTATCGGTAAGATT
>JAAXHD010000256.1:58062-65938 GCA_012271015.1 Candidatus Poribacteria bacterium
AAATTTCGGACAGGTCTTGTTACCAAGAACGGTATGGATAAAACTGTCACAGTGTCGCTTGTTCGACGCTTTCAACATCCCCTTTACAAAAAGGTAGTCCGGAAAACGAAAAAGATTCTGGCTCACGATGAACAGAACAATTGTAACGTCGGTGACGTGGTGCAGGTTGTCGAAACCCGACCGCTGAGTCGTCATAAACGGTGGCGGGTCCAAGCGATAGTAAACGCAGTACAGACCGCAAACGATTAAAAAGTGCCATCAGCAGTGCGCGTGGTTTGTAACCCTCGTATAGGGTAAGAAACGCAGCGACGTGGTTCGTTCGGCACTTGAGAAGAAAGGGTTCATCTCCACTCTGACGTTTCCAAACAGGTTTCCGTTTTGAAGACGGTAGAGGAGGACAGAAAAATGGTTCAATCATATACTCGATTAACCTGTGCTGATAATACTGGCGCAAGGAAGTTAATGTGCATTAGTGTGCTTGGGGGAACCCGTCGGCGCTACGCCCGCGTAGGCGACGTGATTGTAGCAAGCATCAAGGAAGCAGTACCCAATACACAGGTAAAAGCCGGTGAAGTCGTCCGGGCAGTTATCGTTCGCACGACTAAAGAATATCGACGCTCAGACGGTTCCTATATTAAATTCGACCAGAACGCTGCAGTTCTCATTGATCCGCAGAATCAACCGCGTGGCACTCGAATCTTTGGACCCGTCGCACGTGAACTGAGAGAAAAGGCGTTCACCCGAATTGTCTCGCTCGCTCCCGAGGTCATTTAGGAGGACAATTGTGGCACAGCAAAAACTACATATCAAAAAGAACGATACAGTCGTAGTCCTCAGTGGTCAAGATCGAGGTAAAGAAGGAGTCGTTTTAGAGGTGTTCCCAAAGAAACAGCGAGCAATCGTTGAAGGTATTCATATAGTCGTTCGTCACCTCCGACCAAACCAAGCAGGACAAGGTGGCATCGTTGAACGAGAGGGCACCATCCACATTTCTAACCTGAAAAAGATTGATGGCTAATCGGAACCAAGTGTCCCAGGTCCTGCTGAAGAAGTACATTGCAAGATAGTCGTCAGCGATCAGCGGTCAGAAAGAGAGTGTAATTTCACCAGAAAATCTCTTTACTGATGGCTAATAGCCGATAGCCATTCTACGGAACATGCAATCTCTATAGGATATAAGGCTTATGAGCCCATTCAAAGAATTTTATCAATCGGAAGTTATGCCCGCATTGCAACAGCATTTTAGTTATAAAAATGTGATGCAGATTCCGAAAGTGGACAAAATTACACTGAATATCGGTGTTGGTATAGCAGTTCAGAATCCAAGTGCATTGGAAGATGCTGTAGAAGAACTGACACTTATTGCGGGCCAACGCGCGGTGATCACCCGTGCGAAAAAGTCCATCTCTGCGTTCAAAATCAGAGGTCCATCAAAGTTGGGACGCACTCCCGGGATGGCGATCGGATGCAAGGTTACGCTACGGAAGCAACGGATGTATGAATTTCTCAACCGCCTAATCAACATTGTGTTACCCCAAATTCGCGACTTCCGCGGTGTATCATCCGAAGCTTTCGACGGTCGTGGCAATTATTCCCTGGGTCTCACGGAACAGTTAATCTTTCCTGAAATTGATTATGATAAGGTTAACGATATCCGCGGACTGAATGTAACCATTGTTACCACCGCTCCAACTGACGAGGAGGGTCGCGAGTTGCTAAGACTCTTAGGGATGCCCTTCCGAAGATAGATGAGGTCTTTCGTTAAACTTCAGGAAAGATTTCAGAGGCACGCTTACCAGCACCTCCTGTTTAACAGCCGGAGGCAACACCCGTAGATACTATGGGTAAAGAAGAAAAGGAGTATCCAGGTTGGCAAGTAAATCATGGATTGCCAAACAGAAAAGAACCCCGCGGTTCCAAACCCGAGAATACAGTCGTTGTAAAAGTTGCGGTAGATCGCGTGGGTATCTTCGTAAGTTTGAGTTGTGTCGTATCTGTTTCCGTCTTTATGCTCGCGCCGGTAAAATTCCTGGTGTCCGTAAGGCAAGTTGGTAGAGGACTCGATGAGTTGTCTCTCTATACAAACATGATAGGCACAACAACTATTCAAAAACGAGAACAAAATAAGGAGAATCTTTCATGTCGATGACCGATCCGATTGCTGATATGCTAACCCGTATCCGCAATGCCAACATGGCAGGACATGAACGCGTCGAAATCCCCTCTTCTAAAGTTAAATCTGAGATCGCACGCATCCTGGCAGAAGAAGGTTTCGTCAGAAATTACCGTTTAATCGAAGATGGGAAACAGGGGATTTTAAGAATCTACTTGAAATACGGAACCACGAAAAAAGAGAAAGTCATCACAAACCTAAGACGTATCAGCAAACCTGGCAGGAGGGTTTACGCCAAATCCGATAGTTTGCCACGGGTTTTCGGAGGACTTGGAGTCGCGATTCTGTCAACATCTAACGGACTCAAAACGACCCCAGAATGCCGTCAGGAAAAAATCGGCGGCGAAGTTCTCTGTTACGTCTGGTAACATCTTGCTGATGACACGCAACGAGTTGGGAGAAATAGAATGTCACGTATTGGACTAAAACCGATTCCAGTGCCCGATAAGGTGCAAGTTGCTTTAAACAACAGTGACGTGCAGGTGGACGGACCGAAAGGGAGTCTCAATTGGGAACTGCCAGAAGGAATCAATGTGACGCTTGAGGAAAACGCCCTAACCGTCCAAAGAACGAGTGAACTCAAACAGTACAAAGCCCTGCACGGATTGGCGCGCAGTCTTATTGCCAATATGGTTACCGGTGTTTCGGAAGGCTTTGAGAAAAAACTACGAGTCGTCGGTACGGGTTATCGTGCTGAGGTTAATCGTGAGAACAATTTGGTTCTCGATGTTGGCTATTCGCATTCCGTCACCTACTCCCCACCTGATGGAATAACATTGAACGTTGAACCCACTGAGACAATAGATGGACAGATACATACACCTGTCGTTGTCAGTGGCATCGACAAACAGCTGGTCGGACAAGTGGCAGCTTCTATTCGTCAAATTAAGAAACCGGAGATTTATAAACCTTGTAAAGGTATTCGTTACGACGGCGAGCGCGTCCGAGATAAAGAAGGGAAAGCTGCTGCTGGCTAATAGTGATAAGGAGACAGACCCCTTGGTACTTACAAAAAAGAAACGGATGAGCCATTTACGGCGCCGCAAGCGAGTCCGCCAAAAGATCAGCGGCACCGGCGACAGACCGAGGCTCTCTGTTTTTCGAAGCACGAAACATATCTATGCGCAACTCATTAATGATGAACTTGGCGTGACGGTTGCCGAAGCCTCGACTCTTTCTCCTGAACTGAAAGAGTCTCTTTCAAACGGTGGAAATATTCAGGCAGCGGAGAGCGTTGGCACACTTATCGCGCAAAAAGCCAAACAAAAGCAGGTTGAGGTCGTTGTCTTTGACCGGGGCGGGCATCTCTATCACGGGCGCATAAAAGCCCTTGCTGAAGCGGCAAAGGCGGAAGGACTAAAGTTTTAATATGCTGAAAGATAAAATTAACCCTGATGACTATGAATTTGAGGAACGCATGATTACGATCAACCGTGTGATGCGAGTTGGTAAGGGGCGACGAACGCCTAGTTTTAACTCACTCACCGTCGTTGGTAATCGTAATGGTATTGTTGGTATCGGATTTGGTAGCGCAAGCGAAGTCGCTGGCGCGCTCCGAAAAAGTTTCGCAGATGCCCGAAAAAATCTTGTTCGGGTTCCAATTACCAACGGTACGCTCCCGCATGAGATCATCAGCGAATTCAAATCCGCCAAAGTCTTGCTAAAACCGGCAAGTCCCGGTACAGGTATTATCGCAGGACATGCAACGCGTGCTATCCTCGAATTCGCAGGCGTTCGAGATGCCCTAACAAAATGCCTTTCCTCTCGGAATGTGAAAAATATCGCTGAAGCTACCATGCTTGGATTGAAGAACCTCAAAGATGTTAATGAAGTCGCTCGGTTACGAGACCTACCTGTCGAAGAACTGCTCAAGAAACGCTAAATTAGCAATCAGCGGTCAGCAGTCAGCGAAGCATGGACAATTCGCGTAAGTGTCACGCAACCTCCTTGCTAATAGTTGCAAACTGCGGCACGATAATGATTGAGGTCCTGAATATCAGTCACGCACCCTCTTTACTGATAGCTGAAAGGGTTGCACAGCAACCCGTGCTGAAGACTGATAACAATAAAAAATGGAGTAAATCCTGATGAAACTGAACGAACTTAAACCTGCACCAGGCGCAAACCGCTCAAGAAAGCGGGTAGGCAGAGGCAATGCTTCAGGCTGGGGCGGCACCTGCGGACGTGGGCACAAAGGTCAAAAATCCCGATCCGGTGCTTCAATCCCTGCATGGTTTGAAGGCGGACAGATGCCGCTCGTTCGACGGCTCCCCAAGCGCGGTCCGCGGCGAACTGGACACAAACGTCTCGAGTACGATATTATCAACGTAGAAACCCTCAACATTTTTGAAGACGCTGCGGTTGTCAGCCCCGAAGTCCTTCGCGAAGCCGGAATAATCAAACGGAAAAACGCCCTGATAAAGATCCTCGGCGACGGTGAACTCGAAAAACAGTTGAAAGTCCAAGCACACCGCTTCTCAAAATCTGCGATCCAGAAAATTGAATCCAAAGGCGGCACAACCGAGATCCTCGGGATGCATGCGAACACTAACGACCCTGCTTAAGCATCCGCAGGTGAGGAGGGAAAAAAATAAGTGATTAAGGCAGTTCAAAACGCTTTTAAAATACCTGAATTGCGGAAACGCATCATTTTTACAGCGTTGCTCTTGATTGTCTACCGCCTTGGTGCACACATTACACTCCCGGGTATTGACGACCAAGCACTCGAAGCATTCTTTCAACAACTCATGGAGCGTGGTGGGAATGTCATTGGATTTATCGATCTGTTTTCTGGTGGCGCGTTTAGTCAGATGACTATTTTCGCGCTCGGTATACAACCGTATATCAGTGCCTCAATCATTATGCAACTCCTCGCCGTCATTGTGCCTTCATTGGAGAAACTCTCCAAAGAGCCTGACGGTCGGAAAAAAATTACGCAGTATACCCGATACGGCACAGTGATTCTCAGTATCATTCAGGGTATTACGATTAGTATCGTCCTGCGGAACCCAGAAAACATAACTGGACAAGCTGGCGAAATCGTGAGAAACCCGGACCTCTGGTGGCATTTCCTGGTCGTTATAACACTCACTGCAGGAACCTCCTTTGTTATGTGGTTAGGTGAACAGATCACAGAACGCGGTATTGGACAAGGTATTTCATTAATTATTACAGTCGGCATTATTGCTGGATTGCCCGGTGGTGTCACAACCGTTTTCAATAACCTCGTGACAAGACCGGAGTTCGGAATCCTACAACTCGCACTTTTAGTAGCACTTGTCATTGTAGCCGTTATGGGGACTGTGTTCATCACACTTTCCGTTCGGAGGATTCCAGTGCAATACGGTAGGCAAATTCGCGGGCGCAGAGTGATTGGTGGACAATCAACACATCTGCCGCTTCGTGTTAATGCCGCTGGCATGATTCCAATTATCTTCGCTGTGACACTGATCCAGTTTCCGCCGACTGTTCTTGGTTTTTTACCACGCGACTGGGGATGGGTAACTGGTGTGGAAACACTTATTGCTCCGGGAACACCGATTTACCTTAGCATTTACGCTTTATTAATTATTGGTTTCACCTATTTCTACACAGCTGTGCAAATCAATCCAATACAAATGGCAGAGGACTTACAGAAATACGGTGGCTTTATTCCGGGCATACGAGCAGGTAAACAGACCGCAGACTACATCAATACTACGCTTACACGCATTACACTCCCAGGCGCAATCTTTCTTGCGGCTATTGCTGTGATTCCGATTATCATTACAAGCCAGCTTCAAGTTGGAAACATGGTAGAAGGTGCTTCTATCCTGATCGTTGTGGGTGTCGTGTTAGATACAGTGTCACAAATCGAATCCTATTTAACGGTGCGCCATTACGAAGGATTCTTAAAAGACCGAAAACTCAGAGGCAGACGGCGTTAGGGTTTTCACCTGAAAGAGGACACCATGAAAGTCAGACCTTCTGTGAAAAAGATGTGTAACCAGTGTAAAATTATTAAACGAAAAGGGATAGTCCGCGTCATTTGTTCTTCAAATCCGAAGCACAAACAACGCCAAGGCTAAAGGAGGAAACCCATGGCAAGGATCGCAGGGGTTGATTTACCCCGAAACAAGCGGGTGGATATTGCCTTGACGGCAATTTATGGTATCGGTCGTTATACTGCAGGGCAAATTGTCACCGATCTGGATCTCGACCCTGGGAAAAAAGTTGACAGCCTCGCCGAAAACGAGATAGGTCAACTCCGAGACAAAGTTCAAGAATATATGATTGAAGGTGATTTGCGTCGCGAAATCGATCAGAACATCAAACGACTGATGGACATCAACAGTTATCGTGGTCTGCGACATCGTCGGCAGTTACCTGTCCGGGGGCAGCGCACGAACACTAACGCACGCACCCGTAAAGGAAAGGCACGAACCATCTCTGTGGGTAGAAAAGCCAAAGAGGCGGCACGTAAAGGTGGTTAGTTTTAATGGTTATCCATTCGGTTTTTCTTCCGAAAAACCGAATGGATAACCACTGATAACCGACTGTCAACTTATCAGAAAGGAGAACTGTTTTGCGTGGAAGACGTAGAGAACGCAAGAATGTCCCCGAAGGTATCGCACATATACAAGCTACCTTCAACAACACAATCATTACAATCACAGACTTAAGCGGAAACACTGTTGCTTGGGCGAACGCTGGAATGACTTTCACGGGTTCACGGAAGTCAACACCTTTTGCCGCACAACAGACAGCAGAATCATGCGCTCGCAGGGCAATGGATCACGGCATGAAACGCGTAGAGGTTAGAGTCAAAGGACCCGGATCCGGGAGAGAGTCTTCTATACGAGCACTCGCCGCAGCCGGACTCGAAATTACCTTAATGAAGGACGTGACTCCTATCCCACACAACGGATGTCGTCCCCCTAAGAGACGACGGGTTTAAGACACTCACACAAGGAGAGGGAATGAGTAGATATTTAGATTCAGTATGTAAATTATGCCGACGGGAAGGTGAAAAACTCTTTCTGAAAGGGCGTCGATGCAACGGACCTAAATGCTCTTTTGAACGCCGCAGTTATCCCCCTGGCGAACACGGTCAGACACCGCCTCGCAGAAGTCGGGCGGACAATTTCCGACGGCAGTTGCGCGCAAAACAGAAAGTCAAACGTACTTACGGTGTTTATGAGAAACAATTCCGGAATTATTACTTCAAAGCAGCGCGTCAAACAGGTATCGCTGGCGAGAATTTAATTAGTTTCCTTGAACGCAGGTTGGACAATGTCGTTTACCGACTCGGATTCGCAACTTCTCGAAATCAGGCGCGTCAACTTGTGAAGCACAACCACTTCACTGTCAACGGCAAGCGGGTTAATATCCCGTCTTATATTGTGAAAGTTGGTGATGTTATCACACCTCGCGAACGGAGCCGGAACCTCGCGACTATTCAAGAGGCATTAGAATACGCACAGCATCGCGGCGCACCTGAATGGCTGGAAATTGATACGGACAAGACAGAAGGGCGTGTTCAAGGAGCACCCGTGGTAGAACAAATCGCCATAGACCTTGAAACGCAACTCATCATTGAACTTTACTCCCGATAGACACATCCCCATATTGGTTATCGGTTAACAGTTATCAGTTACAAGAGGCTTTGGTTAAACGAGGGGAAATCCGCAGAACACCCCGCTGACTCTCACTGCGAGGCAACAC
>JAAXHD010000256.1:65949-70295 GCA_012271015.1 Candidatus Poribacteria bacterium
AAATCCAGCGTTGATTCGCAAAAACACCTCTTAACCAAAGACCGACTACCGACAACTATTTCGGGGATGTCAAAAAACACAATACAGGCAGAAAATTAAGAGTCCGTGCACACGACCACCCAGTTTGTCCGTACTTTAACACTTAATTTAGAATCTTATAGGAGGAAATCGATGAGGGAGAAATCGATGAGGGAGAAATCGATAATAAGGTCCGAGCTGGAAAAGCCCGATCGGTTGATAACTGATACAGATACCTTACGCCCTAATTATGCAAAGTATACCGCTGAACCTTTTGAGCGCGGATTCGGAACAACCCTCGGCAATTCGCTACGCCGAGTCCTCCTTTCCTCAATTAAAGGGGCGGCGATTACAGCCGTTCAAATTGAGCAAGTAAAGCATGAATACGCTACGATTCCCGGAGTCGTGGAAGATGTGGTCCAGATTATTCTCAATCTCAAAGAGATCCGGCTAAATATTACAACCGACGACGAGATGCGACTCACATTGAAAGCGGAAGGATCTGGCGAAGTTACAGCAGCCGACATCCGTTCTAACGCACACGTTGAGATTATAAACCCTGACCAGCACATCGCAACACTCGATAAATGCGAAGGATTGGACATAGAAATTCATGCGCAAACAGGCAGAGGATACTCTCTCGCGGAAGAGCACAGACCTATAGGACACGAGATTGGATTGATCCCTGTCGATGCGAAATTCTCACCCGTTGAAAAAGTGAACTACTGGGTAGAAGAAACCCGTGTCGGCGATATGACTAATTTCGATAAACTTAACCTCGAAGTCTGGACAGATGCAACTATTACAGCAAAGGAAGCTGTTACACGCGCTGCTAATATCCTGCTGCAACAACTCGAGATTTTCACAGAATTCGATGAAAGCTACGTTGAACCGGAACCTGAGATTGATGAGGCACAACTCCGGCGCAATCGATACCTCGCCAAACCCGTCTCTGAACTTGAACTCTCAGTTCGAGCCAGTAACTGCCTCGAAACGGCAAATATCAAAACTATACGAGAACTTGTTACAAAAGAGGAAAAGGATATGTTGGAATACAAGAATTTCGGGCGAACATCGCTAAATGAAATTAAGGAGCAACTTGCCAACATGGGACTTACCCTCGGAATGAAATTGGACGACTTAGACGACGCGGATATCACCGAAGAAGAGATGACGCAAGCACCTTTGCAACCCCCTGTGTAATTCTTCGTGACAACGCGTGAATGGAGGAAGACGATGCGTCACAGAAAACGCGGACGGAAATTGGGACGAACAGCAAGCCATCGGAAAGCACTTTTCCGCAACCAAGCCACCGCGCTATTTGAACACGAACACATTCGGACAACACTCCCAAAGTGTAAAGAACTTCGGAGTGTCGCTGAAAAGTTGATTACGCTTGCCAAACGTGGAGACTTACCCGCTCGCCGACAAGCCGCAAAAATGCTCTATGGGACCAATCTGCATTACACACCCAGAAGAGGAGAAGAAGTGAGTAACCTCGACAAACAGGCTATCCTCCGCAAACTTTTCGATGACATCGGACCTCGGTATCAAGACCGAAGCGGGGGATATACACGTATCATTCGGGGTGAACTCCGAAAAGGCGATGGTGCACAGATGGGTTACATTCAACTGGTTTAATGGCTGTCGGAAACCATCGGCTTTCAGCAGTCAGTAAAACACACGGGCGGAGGTAAAACGCCGCCCGTTTCTGTTTATATCTGTCAGAGACACGGTCGTCTGTTCGTTTACTTTCAGTTATCAGTTACAAGAAAGATGTGTTATAGTAGATTACGGAATTACTTATACACTTTGCATCGGCGAGGTTAGGAAACCTCGCCTACCAGCGGGTGGAGGTGTGTATTTATTTTCGGAATTCACTATAAATGAGGGAAACACGCAGAAATACCCAAGCAAAAACACCTCTTAACTGAAAGCCTGCGTAGCAGGCGAACCGATAACCAACTAAAACCGATACGCAGCGGATACAAACACCCGATGTGTAAGCCGTTCCGTGGTCAAGTCATTCCTGCTCCGCTGCCAAGTTCCCAGCATATATCCCACATCAAACTTTAGAGAATCTTCAAAGATTTTTCCTACGCCTAACGTTAAGAAATCGCGTGCATTGTTAACCTCAGCATCGGTGAACGGAATCGTATCCCGAAAATAACCAACACGGACATGTGTATCGATAGTAGGTATCCTATACTCCACACCAAGCCGTGCCTGAAGTGTTGTGGCGTAGAATTCCTCAAAATTATCTTGAGATATGTCATCCGCTGGTGCTGGGTCGTAGCGGGTCTGCGTCCAATCCGTGAGTTGAACATCACCTGCCAAAATCAACTGCTCGTTAAGTAATTTCACAGCAATACCCGTTCCAATTTCAAAAGGTCTCTCAATATCAAATGCTTGTGATCCGTCCACAGCATCCGACATCTCTTCTCCGTCGTCATAAACTGCCCGAGTCGACTGATACCAAAACTCATCAACTCCCAATTCAACCGGGCTGACTAAGGTTAAACCGACGCTGATAGCATCCGTCAGGTGTGCCAGAATGCCTATTCGAGCACCCAAACCTGAGTACTCCCTGTCAATTTCGTCATCGTATCTGAAGCGCGATAACTCGCTATCCACCTTCAACAGATCCGTCGCTGTGGTATCCAACTCATTTAGACTGTTCCCTTGCCAGAAGTCCAACGACCCCCCAATGAGAATGCGTTTTGAAACGTACACGCTCGTACCGAAACTCCAAATCCCAATACCACCACTGTTCACGTCAGTCTCATCAACAGCCAATCCACTGAATTCGGTGTCTGAACTTGGATCAACCCCCTGAATCGCAGTCTGATAGTCAAAGTTCTGTGGACGATTGTACCCGAAAGCGATCGCCCAACCACCGCGCCTCGCATGGAATGGGTAAACAAACCCGATCGAGTTCGGACGCATCCGTGAGCGGGTCGTCCCAGTAACCTCATCATTGGTGAAATATGCCTCTGTGCTTGCTGTGTTATGCGAAAAACTACTAAACAACTCAAACTTTTGGATCTGCGCCATCCCTGCGGGGTTCCAGTAGAGCGCAGTGAAATCATCAGCAAGAGCAAGTGAAGCACCGCCCATTCCCATCGTCCGAGCACCAACACCGAACGTATTTCCGATCGCCATCTCTTCTACTTGCGCTATACTGACAGTCGTGCAGAACACTGCGGGAAATAAAAAGATTAAGGCAGTATAGATTCCTCGTTTCATCGTTCCGAGTCCTCCAATTTTTAATTTTCTTTGCGGTTGGTTTCCGCTACCTTTCGTTCCGATTTCTCGTTCGTCGCTGCGGTCGTTCTGATCTCGTCTTTGGTGAAGTTACACTGCGTGAACTTCGAGAACGCCGATTTCCAGCTCGCCAGTTGCTTCTATCGTAAGTTCGCCGTGAGAGGGGGACATACCGGCTCCTACCGTAATACCGCCGATAGACGTTCGTATATGGATAATATCCCCTATAATAGCGGTAGTAAGGCGAGTAACCGTAATATCCATACCGATAAAACCAAGGGTGTGAATAATACGGAAACCCAACGGGCATGTAATAGCGATATGGATACAGCGGATAAGGTCCCCAATAACTCCCGGAGTACCCACGTGGATAAACCGATGTTTCACGATGCGTATACTTCCGTCGCCCGTAATAGCCTTCCGACTCTTCAACATCGGCGTGTTCCATTTTAGATTCTTCCGCTTCTCTCTCGGAATCATGCGCCACTTCCTCTTTTGCCCCTGGTTTATGGTGTCTATAGCGTTCCCGATCAAAATCCGAAGACGCGCTTCCAACATGGGCTTGCAAGCTACGCCCTTGGTAACCGAGTTGCGTATAACACCCGGCAAACGCTACCATTGCGAAAAGCAACGCCATGACGAAAGTTAATTGTAACTTCATTTTTCTTCTCCTTTAGATTTATCCGTCAGTCCCCACTATTATAACATATTATACGAGAGACCCTAAAAAAAAGTTTACATCCGCCTCCCCAATTCCTTTCACTTTTCGCTCGATTATTGAAAACTATTCCTCTGACATGGCAACTATTTTCACTTTTTGTCATATTATGCACGAATTCCGTCGAAAAAACGAGTCTTTAATATAACTTACACAAAATCTCTGCTTCTTCTCAAAACGCGCGGGAGAGACAGATGTGTAAGTCATTGTACTGCCAAACGAAAATTGCTCCTATTTCCAGACAAGTTCACTCTCGTTAGATGTCCTTCACCGAGTAATTATGATTAAATGCCTCTGCACACCAACCAGGGGCATTTACATAGTTTTAAGAATTTATTGAGAATTT
>JAAXHD010000013.1:0-4083 GCA_012271015.1 Candidatus Poribacteria bacterium
GGACATGTTTTGAGATGCTCCTACGCTATAGGTTTCATCTGGTGTTATGCTGATAGTATAACGGGTAACATCACATTTTTCAAGGCAATCTTTGTTTTCTCTCGGAGACATTCAGTTTTCGGAATTGAGGTTGATTTTTGGAGGAAGTCGCGAGCTGGAGCTCGCTCCTACAGAAGAACTGAATGATCTGTTGGAATTTCGTTTTGGGAAATTATCACGGAAGGGATATCGAGACTACAGATCGGCGACTAATTCCTCTTGATACGCAAAGAGTGCTGGGGTGCCACCTGTATGCAGGAAGATGACGGTATCGTCGCGTCCGAGTTTGCCCTTTTGGATGTGATCAATAAGGCACGCCATCGCTTTGGCAGTATAGACGGGGTCGAGGAAGATACCCTCCGTTTTGGCAACGAGTTTGAGGGCATCAATGCCTTCCGGCGTGAGGTAGCCGTAAGCCTGTCCAATATAGTCATCTGTATTTTGAATGTCTGCTTCGGTAACGCGGGTATCCAATTCTAAAAACTCGGCAGCACTATTTGCGGCAGCACTCAGTCGTTCAAGTTTATTCTCCCAAACAATCGGGGCAATACCGAACGGCTTCATTTTCAGCTCAAGCGTTTTCGTGCCGAGGACAAGACCTGCTTGTGTGCCACCGACTGAAGCGGTATAAATCCAATCGGCATCAATACCTAACTGCTCTTGTTGTTGCGCAATTTCGGCGATGCACCATGTGAAAGCAACAGCGGCAAGTGCGGTGGACCGCGGTGATGCGACAACATAAGGTTTCAAACCTTGTTTCTTCAGGTCTTCTGCCAGTTCGTATTTTACGACGTCTAATTCAGGTCCGAATGGGACATCGACAATTTCGACATCGACACCTGCTAAGTTATCTAACAAAAGATTGCCTTGAACGATACTCTTATGGTCCCGTGCGAGGCGTAAGTAGCAGTTGAGTCCGAGTTTACCACAAGCGGCGGCGGCTTGTCTGCAGTGATTCGATTGCGATGCGGCACCGTGTACAATCGTGTCGGCACCTTGTGCAACAGCATCACCTATTGTGAAGGTGAGTTGTCGGACCTTGTTTCCACCAAATGCCAAACCTGAGCAGTCTTCGCGTTTGATGAAAATGCGCGGACCCTTGAGCACCTCCGAAAGTCGTGGACATTCCTCAAGCGGGGTCGGGAAGTGACCGAGATCCACTTGTGGTATCTGTGAAACTTTTTGAATTACGTCCGCACTGGTCTTCATTTCTTTACTCCGCTTCAATAACGACAGCCATTTGACTGACCCGTTTTCCATCCTTGGACTGCAAGCCTGGTGTGACGACCTCAACGATGGTTCCTGACTCGAATTCACTGACGCAGGCACCTTTTGGCTTGTGGTGGTTAGGTGATACCTTCGTTTTCCCGATTTCAATCGGAATAACTTCGGAATCAACAATATCTAAAAACCAGGTAAGACGTTTGGGTAACGCGTTACCACGAGCGCATTTGGCGATCTCAACAAAAAGAAAATCGCGGACGAATTCGATGAGGAACTTCTTGAAAACGATCACCTCAATCTTTGCTGCGTGTTTCTTTTCCTGCTCGGTGAGCTTTTTCGTGAAGCGGTGAAGATAGGCATCACATTCGCTCTGAATCTTCTCCACATCGCGCGCGTTTTCGGCAAGGAGATCAGGAAACAATGTGGGTGAAGGTGCGGAAATACCACGCGTCTGCTTGAGGGTCTGTCTGAGCCGCCTGCCAACTTCGGTGAGCGTTTCAACAAGTTGTTTGGTTTCGGGAGTAGCACGCTTTGTCTCTTTCTGCCATGCGATCACCTCGTTCACCATGAGGTTAAGCAACAAAATTGCGGCTTCCTCTTCACAGAGCGTCTCTGGATCCCAATCATTGAGGGCGATCCCATAACCTTCATTGTAATCCCTCTCTAACTTGGAGAGTTTATCCTGAAAATCGTCTTGAATGGCTTCGCCTTTCGTCTGATAGTAAGCCTTACCACGTCTTTTGTCAGTAGGAAGTCCTAATGCTTGAACAAACTGCCCCAAAATTCCTTTCCTTTTCTGTTTTGAAGTCGATCTGAGAGCATTAGAATCTGTCGCCTGCGATTTCCGTTGCTTGGCAAGCGTACTTGCTGGCAAGGATGGAACTGTGATTTTGAATTCAAAGTTATTATCTACATTGACTGCCGGTGATTTAGGAATGGTACGTATAGGCGAGGATTCTTCTGTCGATTCCTGTTCGTTGTTAGGGAGGACCAGTTGTTCCGGCTCTGCAGTATCCACTTCGGAATCGCTTGGGATTACAGTTTCATCTTCTACTGGCTCAGGTTCTTGGGGCACAACTACTTTTTCGACCTGTTCTTCTGCGGGTTTCGGCTCACGCGGAACGATCGCTTTTTCAACGTATTGTGTTGTTGCAGTCTCGGGCTTGAGATTGGTGAGTGCTTCTATGTTACTGTAGTTCCTCAAAGGGGGTGTATCAGCCACAGGCACGGGATCCTCTACTAAATCCTCTGGTGGCAATGTAGCTCTGAGTTGGTCCAATTCCGCCAATATTTTTTCAATGCGAGCGGAAATAGGATCCGCATTATCAACAAAAAAGGTGAGTCGATGTGCTTCGAGGACCTCTGCTGGGAGGCGCAGCAAAACAGGTGTGTTGGTTAACTGAAACTGCCTCCAATTAGCGAGTCCACTCATGGATAATTTCTGATACATTACGCGTACGTGTCTTTCGTCGCTAATCAGATTCCGGAGATTCATGTAGGTACGAGGCCCCTCAATACTAAATGATATCTCAATATCTCGGAAATGACCTGTTACGCTGTTCTTGGACATGTTATGCTTCTCCTTGCAAATCTATAATATAGGACCCAACAAGAGCTTAATAGATAGTATGGGATTAAGGGGTTTAACGTTTTTTGCCCATTAGCGTTACAAAATTTTTCTTTTCGGGTGTTTTTTTCCAAAATTCACCTCTGAATGAACATTTTCCGGGTCGCGTGGAAAGTTCCGGCTTGAATTGCGTAAAAATATACGCCGCTCGCGACAGGTTCACCGATAGCGTTGCGACCGTCCCAATAAGCAGTGTGTGAACCTGTCTTGCGATAACCAAGTACTTTAGAATAGATACGCCGCCCTTGAACATCGTAAATATGAAGGGATACGTTCGTATCTGAGGCAAGTTGATACGGAATCCATGTCTCTGGATTAAATGGGTTAGGGAAGTTTTGGCTTAAATGGTTGACGAATACAAGGTTAACGACGTTGGGTGTCCAGTCAGATTGCGTCGGTTCTTCCACAGCGAGCGAGTAGCCTTCTCTGTGCACACGGAAAATACGAAGTTGATACAGATCCGCGACATAGAGAGTACTCCCTACCAGTTTCAACTCAAACGGGAACCGGAGTCCACGAAACCGAGACGAGTCTATCAACGTGCGTGTATCAATAACTTGAACGCTGTTGCTATCGAGTAGATAGAGATGGTTGCCACTTACTGTCGCATCGATAAGAAGGGCATCGTTTTCGTAGACTCCTTGCAACTTTGGGGTGTTGGGTTCAACCACATCAAGCACCGCGACACCGATACCACTGTCTAACAGGTAAGCGCGTTCATCGGCGAGCGCAACACCTGTCGCATTTCCTTGTGTAGCGTGGCTTCCGACGAGACGCGGGACTGCCGGTCCTGTGATGTCGAAGATATGTAGGCCTCCTTCAAGGGCGGCGACATAGGCGTGTGCGGGTGTATTGGGATCGACGACAACCCGATAGGCACTCCCCGGTATGTCGCGTCTGGATATGATTCTGCTTTGCTGAGGGACCCGGCTATCAACAACAATTAGGGACCCCGCGCAGAGGTAGGCATAGCCTTCGTGCAGTGCTATATCTGAAACAGGTGAAGTCGTCGAAACATGCGCTGCAATCGTATCTGTGGCGAGATTGACAACGTACATCCCGGTCTCAGCCGCAACAAAACCGTGCCCGTTATGAACCCGAATTTTGGTGCAACTTGCCGCCTCAAACTGGTTGTTAGAGGTAATGATATTCGTAGGCAACGATAGTCTTTTTGTTACAGTGCCCTGATAAGG
>JAAXHD010000013.1:4137-17853 GCA_012271015.1 Candidatus Poribacteria bacterium
TGATGACTATATCGGTTGCGTTCCCAAATGTCGGTTGTGTAGAAATCCGCCGTGGCTGTTGTCGGTTACGCACATTGATAATATGGAGTCCTGTTTGCCTGTCCGCAAGGTAGACGGTGTCATTACGGAATTGGATACCTGTTGCGAATCCTGGCGTGTTAAGGCGGAAATCTATTTCGGGGTTTTGATCATCGGTAACATCCACCAAGGTGAGATTGCCTGAGGCGACATAGGCGTGGGTTGTGCCTCTTGTCTCTTCGATCTCGTGGGCGTTGGATAAAATTGGCACAATACCGCGCACGACAAAATCACCAAATGGGCTTGGATCGAGAAGAATCAGCCCGTGTCTATCATCACTGAAATAGACAATCCCATCGTGGATAGCAACATTGATCGGCGTGCCTGCAGTCCTAAAGAAACGTCGAGGTCGGGGTATTTGCATGTTGTGAACGTCCCGTAAATTAAAAACAAGCATTCCACGTTCACGATCGAGCGCGTAGAGTTGGTCATCAGCGACTCGGACTCTGTGTGCATTCGTGAAGCCTCCGAGCGTCTTTACAATACTCGGTTTGCTCGGATCCGCGATATCAACGACCTGTACACCTGCGGCACCGTCAGCGACGTAAGCGGTATCTCCCTCAACGGCGGCAGACCGTGCCCTGCCCGGCGTGGCAATCTCACCAATTCGGGCAGGGTGTGTCGGTTCTATCAACGTGAAGATTTCAAGTCCCCAATCACTCGCCGCGTAAAGATGAGGGGCGTTCGGACCACCGATCGCAACATCGGTATAATCACTCGCAAGATGGATTTGTGTCCTCGGTTCAAGCTGCGTTTCCGGTGTAAGCTTCGTAGGCGAAGTACTCCGTTGGGTGAGATTGTCGAGAGCGTAGGTTACAGCGTCAGGTATAGGGTCCGACGCATGCTGGCGTGGAGCATCTGCTGCGCCAACGTTGTTGGCAGCGGGCATATCCACGGCGACATAACGAAATGTCTGTGGGACATCTGCGGTTACCATTAGGACAATCTTACCGTTGCGCAGGAGTCCTTCTCGGCGAAGATCCCCTCTATTTTTCGTACTAAATGGAATAGGTGTAACAACGGGACGTCCATTGGACGGTTGATAAAGGGTTGTCGCGTAAAGGTTCCCTGAACCGCTTCCGATCACCGATAAATTCAGGGTTTCGGGAAGGTTCTCAAAGACAACGTAATACGCCCCCCATTGGCTGATGGGAATATTGTTCGCCTCGTTGGGATAACTGCGGACGCGCTGCACTACGGCACTCACCTTTCGGTCACGTAGGACAGAATAACCGAGCTGTTTGTTTTCAACTTGTGTATTGACCCAATTCGCAAGCCCCCAATTCAGAAAGACATCGGGGAACCTTTCACTTTTTTCACCGCCTGCTAAGGCGGCATCAATCGCTTGTTCACCGAGCGCGTCTGTTTCGACAATACCGCGAATCAATTCCGGTCCGCCATACTGTTCATAGAGATAGAGCATAAGCAGGAAAGCCCCACCGTAATAGGTATCTCTCGTGTTTGCATAAGCGAGCGAGACACTGGGATTCGCCAAATAACCGTCCACAAAAATGTTATGTACAGTGCCGTAAACTGCCCATTCAACGAAGCTCGCCGTGCCTTCTTCTAACCATCGTTGATCGGTGGTCCCACCGTTCTGGAACCAATTGATGAGATGTGCGAATTCATGTGCGAGACTGCTATAAAAAGTATGTCGAGACCGTTCTCTGAACTGGAAGACATCCATATAGAGCATTTCGCGACGGTTGCTATTCGACAGTGTGGGCATCTGATCGGTCGGCGCGAAATAGCCGCCGTAGTCGGCTCCGGAGTTGTTCATACCGACATCGTGCATCAACAAGGTTATACGGTTGTCTCTATCGAGTCCGGGTTTCCATTCCGTTCCCATCCACTTTCGAACGTCCGGATAGATGCGGTTGTCAAATTCTCTTGCCACGGCAGCGGCTTCGGCATCCGTGAACAGATCGCGCACCGAATTGTCGACATAGACATAGAGATGTTCACTCTTCGCGATACAGGTGGCGACTACCTCTGTCTCCGGGATGTGAATAAAGAATCGCTCGACGTGTCCGATGTGAGCAGGCGCACCGGGTGCCGCGGGAACCGCTTCAGGCGGATGTTGATGGATATGTTTTTGATGCAGGAGCGGTGTCCCGCACAGCCACGGATCCGCGAACACGGAAGTGCCAATCATAAAAGAAATAAGGGTGAGTGATATGAAAAGTCGCATGAGATGTGTCATTTTCTATTGAGTTTGAATTTTATGGTGGATTATATAAATATGTAAACATATTACGGCACCCTCATCACCTCTGTTGGGCGAGATCCCCGTGCCTCGCCCCTCGGATACTGTCTACCTAATTCTAAAATCTACCATAGTATAGTATTAATCTCACTACTATCTATTTTACAACAAGTCACACCAGAAATTCAATTGAGGTGTGAAATTTTCTTTACATCTCAAAATCCATCTGATATACTTTCGCCATAATTAACACGCCAAGGGAGACTTCGCAATGTATCGTGTCGGTATCATCGGATTGGGGAGTATCGCCTCCCGTTATTCAACGCCAGATGACGCGTATCCCTATTGCCACACAGGCGGCATCCGTTTTTGTGAGACCACCGAATTGGTCGCAGTCGCGGACATGTCCGAGGAACGTCAAACGGAATTTCAACAGGTATGGGGACCCGCGTTCCCAGACAATTCCATAAACTACTACGAAACAGATACGCAGATGCTTGAAAGTGAAGATTTGGATATCGTTGCTGTCTGTGTGCGTGGACCGCATCACTTCAAGGTGATGCAAAACGTCTTGAAGGCGGACATCAAAGCCATCTTCCTCGAAAAACCCGCTGGATGTTCTCTTGAAGAGGTCGATACGATGACCGCAGGGGCTGACGCGAAAGGCATCCCTATCGTTGTGGACTACACGCGGCACTGGGCACCACACCTCATCCGTCTCCAATCGCTTATCAAGGACGGACTCATCGGTGAGGTGCAAACCGTCATCGGTTATTGTGGTGGCGGTGTGCTCTCCTTCGCGATCCACACGACAGATATGATCTGCCAGTTCGCCGGCTATGATCCGATTTCTGTCACTGGATTCGTTTCTGGGGGTGGAGATGTGCCGGAACCTTACGAACCTGAACCCGCGATTGTCGGTTCAACCATCCAGTTTGAGACGGGGGTTGTCGGTTTCCATGTCGGCAACCATGGAGCACGCGGTGGGTTCTCAGTCGATGTCCTCGGTAGCGAAGGCAGCGTGCAGGCAGGATTTTATAGCGGCACGACTGTACATAAAGAGGGAAAGTTAATTGATAACGCTACCCTCGATCTTCCTGAAAACGCCGGTCCGTTCAATGTCGCATATAAACAGATTACGGATTACCTCGATGGCGGTCTGCTTCCCCATTGTGCCCGTGATGATTATACGGCTGTCAATGAAATCGGGTTTGCGACGATTGAAAGTGACATCACCGGGCAGACGGTCCAACTCCCGGGCCAGAACAGGAAACGGCTCATCTTCGCGAACGGCTAACGTCGAGGCTCATAATGGCATCTATATTCAATCTGGATAATTTATACCGGTTCTTTATGAAGGCATACCCCGTCAAGTCTTATGGGGGTACATCTCCGAACACACCCCTTCACAAGGAACTAAACCAATGCCGTGTCGCGCTCATTACAACTGCTGGATTACATCTCCAAGAACAAACGCCTTACGATGATAGGATTATAGGTGGAGATTGTTCGTATCGGGAAATACCAAATACGATTGAGACACAAGTCCTTGCGCTTGGGCATAGGAGTAAGGCTTTCGATTCGAGTGGCACAGAAAGTGATATAAATCTGGTATTACCGCTTGATCGGTTTCGAGAATTAGAAACCGAAGGTAAAATCGGTTCACTGAATCATAGACACTTCAGTTTCATGGGATCGATTACAAAACCGAAGCCACTCATTGAAAAAACCGCACCTGAAGTCGCGCAGATGCTCGAAACTGATAATGTTGATGTTGCATTCTTAACCCCTGTGTGACCGGTGTGCAATCAATCCGTCGGGTTGATACAACGTGCTGTTGAAGAGAGAGGAATATCGACCATCTCCATAACGCTTGACGAAAGCATAACAAAAAGGGTGAAACCTCCACGTGCGTTGTCAGTACCTTATGGATTCGGTTATCCACTTGGAGAACCCAACAATCCGGAATTGCAGCACGCAATCATTGCTGAGGCACTTACACTCTTAGCGGATGAAGAGCCTTTGCCAATCCTTCGGAAACTCTACCATGATCACTCATCGACGTGTTGATTTGTTTATTTTTTTATCTTCAGGACTTACGCAAAAAGAGGTATTCCGTCTATAACCCCGGCAGAAGTTGTGGTTTCCATAAGCCTCAACTCGTCGTTCCCGATATGGCACAAACTAAAAGTTTATGCTACAGTGCGTAAGTCCTCATCTTGTAAATCCTAAAATCCTGTAAATCCTGATTCAGACAGTTGGTGCTATATAATGCTATATAAAAGGAATAATTAAAAAATGGACAGAATTAAAGTTGGCATTATCGGATGTGGCGGCATCTTCCGCAGTCTCCACGCCCCGTATTACGAAGAACCGACGCGGCGCGCAGATATCGTCGCAATTGCTGACATCAACGAGGCATCCGCAAATGAACAAGCAGATCGATTTGGTGCTGATGCCTACACAGACTATCGTGCGCTTCTTGACAGGCAGGATATAGACGCTGTCGATGTTTGTGTCCATCCGCGTCCTCATCTCGAAATTACCCGTGCTGCCGCCGATGCTGACAAGCATATCTTGATCGAGAAGCCGATGTGTTGTAGTGTCGCCGAAGGTGACGCGATGATTGCCGCCGCTGAAGAGGCAGGTGTTCTTCTGATGGTTGCCTATATGATGCGGTTCAGTCCGGGATACATGAAACTGAAATCGTTATTGGACGATGGCACACTCGGCACACTGCAGATGACGTATTCCAATCAGGTCGGTTGGTTCTCACCGGAACGACATCCGTGGCTTTTTGTGAAGGCGGAGTCGGGCGGGATGTTGGTGGAGCAAGCGATTCACGAACTTGATATCTGGCTGTGGCTCTACGGTCCCGCCTCTACTGTCTATGGATTCACGAGTCATGTTCCACTCGGTGGCACCTACCCACCTCCTGAAAAAGCCGTAGAGAATAATGCCCTGCTGACCGTGCATTTCAAAAATGGTGGTGTCGGTATGATGATGAAAAGTTGGGCTGCTGAGATTCGGAACAGCGGTAACGGTCTCGTCACGAGCAAGGGTTCAGCGACATTGATTCAGAATGGACTCCGTTGGAAAACGCACGACATGGCAAAGGCGGAAGAGTTCACTGCTTCTGTGCCAGATGATGGCACCTACCGCAACATGCCAGAGGAGCGACGTCAGCAACGGTATTGGGGTGTAGCGGCAAAGGGAACGAGCATTGATCATTGGCTCCAGTGTATCTCCGGTGAAGCAGAACCGACAACCCACGGACGCATCGGCAGAGACGGCATCGAGTTGGCAGAGGCAACCTACCGTTCCTCCCAAATCGGCGCACCGATTTCGTTGCCCTTGTAGAAACACTATAACCCATCACCCCACTGGTGAGGTGTTTTTGCTGGGGTGTTTCTTCTCCTAACCTCGCCAATTTTCTGGTGTATAGGTAGTTGTATATTTTACCATAAAAAGGAAAAAAAAAGACAAAAAAATGAGACTTCGTTTTATATTTCACAAAGCCATTTCTCTTTTCTGCTTTGTGGTTTTTATTTTTCTGCACTTCGTGTATGAAGGATATCCCCAAACCCAAATCGAACAGAACATCTCCCTAAAAGAACAGCAAGAAGGCAGGACACTATTGGTTGCCACCTCAACACTCTATGGGCTTTCTCTCTACGGACCGGGGACAGCGATCCTCCTTGACCTTGAATCAGGGAGCCAATTCGCTGGATTGGAACTGCTAATTGGCGGTGGGTCTTTTGCAGGTGCACTTATGGCTACAAAGAACCATCGACTCGGTGTCGGACGATCCAACCTAATCCTATCGGGCAGTTTCGCCGGTACCCTATACGGTTTCGGGCTGCCAGTGTTGTTTGAATCAGAGAATGAAAAGGTTTACTTTGCTTCTGCGATGCTCGCTACGCCAATAGGGGGATTGATTGCCCATAGACTTGCGGATCACAGATGGTTTAAAAAGGGTGAATCCTATTTGATGACCAACGGCGGATTTTTGGGTGGATTTTACGGGTTTGCAATTCCGTATGTCGCCAATATTGAAGACCTTGAAGAGTGGACGCAAGCCAAAATCTATGTTGCATCTATAATGGCTGGAGTCCCTCTCGGAGTGTGGACCACAACAAAATTGATTTACGACAAACCGATTAGTGAGGGGCGCTCGCATCTCATCTCCTTTGGTGGATTGGTCGGGAGTGCCTATGCAAATGGAATTGTCTCTCTGATGGATGTGGAGGCATCGCGAGCCTATGTATTAGCCTCCATGGTCGGCTTACCGATGGGAGCATATCTTGGCTATCAATTGACTGCTGAGGGAGAGTACACAGCCGGCAGGGCGGCTTTGATACAAATTGGGGCGTGTGCAGGTGCCCTATTCGGCTGGGGATTTCCTCTGCTGGCTGAAGCGGAGAGCCATAAACCTTATGTTGTCGCGAGTATCCTTGGATCAGCCGCTGGCATGTGGTTTGCACACCGTGCGACACGCGGGTGGGGCGAGAAAACCCCTTTTACGAGGAACGATCTCATACCTAAGTCGGACAAGTTTGCCGTTTGCGTACCTTCACTCGATAAATGGTTGACCCTCGGTTTGATGGCACTCCGCAAGCCAACTGTCATGGCGGATTTCCCTGTCGAAGTGCTGCGGATCTCATTCTAATCAAATCACATCGAAATTCCCAACAATCCCCGCGTCAACTGAAAATCTATGTTCCCTTTGCCGTGCAGTTTCGGGGTATACTGCCGCGAAGCCACTTTCACAATTAACGCCAATAGGTCATCAGTATCGGCAGTCGTCAAGTCCAGATCTGCACCGTAATTGGCTTGCGTTGCGGCATCTGTAGAGACCTGAATCAGCGGCACCATCACATGCGATTGCAGAGGCGCACCGACGATATGTGCGAGGGCAAGATCTACACCCGTCGCACCTAAACCTGTCAGCGTCTCTGTCTGTTGATCGGTCGGAGTTTCCATGATGTGAAAGCCTGCCTTCTCAACCCGTTGTCCGTATGCCAAGGTAGTAGGCACACTCCGTGTGCCGTAACACAGCCATCCCGCATTTGCGGGTACAACAACCGTTCCGCCTGCAGCAACGACTCTATGTGTCAATTGCGTCAGGGATTCTGAGACTTCTTCAGTTGTCGTCCCAGTCGATGTCACGGCTATGCAGAGGTTCTCTAATCCGGCATTGACAACAGGCACAGTCGGTTTATCGGCAAGTTCCTCCGAAAACCAGTCTTGCACTTTCTCAATGACAGCATCAATACCACCATCCAATTGCACACTCGCCCAGCCGTAGCGTTCCGGCGATATTCCCAACTGCTGAATCTCGTGTCGGACGTGATCGTTGTGGGTCTTTTCGCAACCGTGTTCGAGGAGCAGACCGAGGGCAACCGTCGGATGTGTGAGGTGTCCGATCATCGTGCGGGTGTAAATCTCCTCGGAACGTCCACTGGAGACCCCACATCCTTCCGTATGTGGGAGCGCAACGAAACGTGATATACCTTGTTCCTTACCAATGTTCCGCTCGTTGCACCGGTGCGCAATCATCTGTGCAATCTGACCCGAACAGAGACTGGTCGGCAAAATCAGTCCCACTTGATCTGTACGACATCCATCTTCTGTTTGAAGTGCGCTGAATTGCAATTCCTGAGAACTCGCGGCTACATTGGAGGTTTCGATCGGAATCGGTTCGCCAGACTTCAATTCGGATTCTGTCAACAGAGGATCTAAATCTGTCGGACCCGTCTGCTTCCAATCGCGCCACAGTGAGACTTGGGAATGCCCTGCTTTTTCACCGACAGACCGTTCACCCGAGGCAACGTCCACCGTCAAGTCGAGCATAGACTCACCGAGTTCCTCCATCGGTGTGCCATCGAGGTAGGCACCCGCATTCACGTCCATGTCCTTTTCAAGCATTTCATATCGCCCTGTCGTGGTGACGATCTTGATCGTCGGCACGAACGGGAAATTCGTAATAGAACCGTTACCTGTTACGAAGAAAATCATGTTGGACCCAGATGCTACCTGTCCAGCGATGCTCTCCAAATCGTTACCGGGACTATCCATGAAATAGTAGCCCGATTTCTCCATCTGTTGACTGTAATCAATGACGTAATCGAGGCAGACATCGGGATGCCTTTTCATCGCCGCACCGATCGATTTAATGGCGATGTTATAGAGTCCACGGAAGTTATTGCCGCCAGATGGATTCGCTTCTGTGGAGTGTCCATGCCATGCGGCGCGCTCCTTGAACCGTTCAATCGTATTGAGGAATTTGCGTGCTGTCGGCAGGTCACGGGCGTTCTGTAGTATGTAAGCCTCAGAACCGATAAGTTCATCGGTCTCAGCGAGATTGGCGCATCCGCCATAACGGATAACCTCTTTCGCAACATAAGCGGCAAGCGGATTGCCTGATACACCAGAGAACGCATCGGAGCCGCCACACTGCAAAGCGATTTTGAGGTGTTCCAAGGACTGTTCGGTCCGCGGAACGCTGTTCACGGTATCTAACCATCCCTCAATAATCTCTGCGCCGTCTGCTAAATCTGTGTCGAAACTTCCCTGTAGCCGATGAAAATGGTGTACAACGTCATCTAAAGCATAACCCTCTCGTAGCATATATGCCTTAAGCATTTCGTTTGTAACTGACTCGGTGCCGTAATCAACAAGCAGTATCGCTCCAATATTCGGATGGACGGTGAAACCCGCGAGTGTTCGGAGCAACATATCAATGTTATTGGGAGTCTGGCTTTCGCCGCCTTCTGTGTGCGTTACGGCAACAATACCGTCTATGTTCGGGAATGTATCGGGGTTACAAACCCCTCCTGCCGAACACATATCGGCAAGTTTTCTCGCAAAGCCAGAGGTGCGTGCAGTCGTCCCCATAACGACAATATAGTTTCGCGTGCCAACGCCACGATTACCGGGACGCTGGTAGCCAAGGAAGGGACGTTCGTATGTATGACGCTGCACCCGTTTTCCTGGGCGGAACTCTGCTTCATCCAACTCATACGGTGCCATTTTATCGCTAAAGTTAGGAGTCTCTGGCAATTCAAAGGATAGGTTTCTAATCGATAACGAATCAATCATCTTCTGATTGCACACGTAATCGCCAGGAGAAATAGGACGCGTAGCAAAACCGAAAGGTAAGCCCCATGACAGGAGTGGCTCGGTTTCCGAAATCGGTTTGATAGCGAATCGATGTCCTTCCAAAATAGTATGTGATAATTCAAACTGCTGTCCGTTATGACGGATGCGTGTGCCACTTTCCAGCGTTTGCGTCGCGATACCGACGTTATCATCTGGCGAAGGCAACCGGGCAACAGAGGCGAAATTATAATTCATATAGGGTGTGCTCCTTTTCCCAGTGAAATGAACTAACTGAGATCACCACGTTTTTATACACATGGCACTCTGCTGGAGTGCGGAGATTTACGGACACGGTTTTCTATAAATATAGCACTCCGCTGGAGTGCGAGACATTCGGTAGCGACGAGTCCGCCCCCCACAGCGTAAGTGGTGCGTTCAAACGTGTTGGACCTGTTGGATAGAAGTTCACATCCTAACTAACGTCGATAGATGCTCACTTCGATTGCGTCCTGTTTCACCCACGGCAGGTCGATATCAAACCAGTGTGTTTCAGATTCATAACGCTCTCGGACGTGCTCGAGATAATCCGCCATTGATTCGGCACCGATACCGACGTTGTCCGCTACAACGGTTGCCGGGTTCGTCAACTGCGGTTCAATCGCCTGAAAACAGGGGAAATAGTTATTGAAATTGTTATCGAGGAGCAGAAAGTCGACAGGGTCTTGAATGCTTTTGAGGACTTCTTGTGCGTCACCGATACGTGAGTCGGCAAGGTCAGCCATTCCGGCGCGCTCGAAATTCGTTCGCGCTTGCGCGGCACGGTCGGCATCTATCTCAATCGTTATCAAACGTCCAGTGCCAGCGGCTTTCAACACACGTAGCATCCAGAGTCCAGAATAACCGATAGCGGTTCCACATTCAACAATGAGCGACGGTTTCGCCTTTTCAACGCAGGTGGTGAGAAATTTTGCCTTTTCTTCTCCCAACATCGGAATCCTTTCCTCTTTACACTGTGCCTCAACTTCTTGTAAGACTTGATCGAACATGTGAACCTCCATCTGAAAGCAATTGTTCCCTTCTGGATTTGACATCTACTGTATAAATATGATAAATTTTTGTAGGACTGTGTAGTGCTTTATCAACGTAATCATACACGGAAACCTGCTTTAAGGTCAAGACACGCACGTAAAATATCTGATTTCCGGTCTCCATTCTCACGCACCGAAAAAATTTGCAACCAAATCTGAAATTCGGTGTATATTATGGATAAGCACCTCCGGAGGCACCTGATGCTTGACTTAGATGATGAATTAATGGAACGCTACCAAAAAGGGGATGAAAGCGCGTTTACGCTTCTCGTACGACGGCATCAGCAGCCCCTCATCAATTTCATTGCTCGGTTCATCAATGATAGGGATAATGCTGAGGACTTGGCGCAGGAGACGTTCATTCGTATGTTTAAAGCGGCGCATCGTTATGAACCGGGGCGGGCACACTTTAAGACATGGATGTATCACATCGCCAAAAATCTTTGCAAAAATGAGATCCGAAATCGGGAGCGACGGGACAAGTACAGGGTTGATAACGTTGTAAACAGCGGAAGTGATGGTAACAACCAAACAGAAGAAATTGACTTGATTGCAAATACACCCGCGAACTCTGGTTTCCAACCGGAAGTGGAACTTGAACGCAAGGAATTACGCAACGCTATCCAAAAGGCAATCGCGGAATTACCAGAACAATACAGGCTCCCTCTCGTCTTACGTGATCTGCAGGGGCTTAGTTACGACGAAATCAGTGAAGTATTGGAACTCCGGAGCGGGACAACGAAATCTCGCATCAACCGTGCCCGACTCATGCTGAAAGATAAGTTAAAACCGTTTATCTAATGTTCATAGGAGTAGTGTATGATGAACTGCCTACAGGCTGAGGAACAATTCTCTGCCCATTTTGAGGACACACTTGATTATGAGACGTTGCAGGGTCTTGAAGAACACCTCGCGGCGTGTGAGACGTGTCAGCAGGAATATGCCAGATTCCAGGAATCTGTTAAGGTGGTCCAGCAATTGCCACAGATTGAACCTTCACCCTACTTTATGCCGACGTTGCTGCAACGGATTGCCGAAGAGCAAGGCGGGATCGACGGGGTTAAGGGAAGCACGACAACAGGTTGGAAACAACTGTTGAATCTATTTCGCCGTCCGGTATGGGCATTCAGTGGCATTCTGGCGTTAATCCTCGCCGTAACGGGCACCTATCTCTATCAAGACGGATTCTTGTTCGATCGAGACACCGATTCAACTGTGGTAACATCTGAGTCTCAAAAAGTGCAAGTTGCGACCTCGCCAGTGGTGACGCAGCGTGCCGGGGGAAACGGTAGTCAGCGCCTACCGGGCGGTGTTATCCCAAGGTCGGTGCGTCCAATGCAGCAGCATTACGTTTTAAAACAGGTGAGTTATACCAACGCCTCCACACGGGGCGGGCTTTAGTTTAACAAGGCGTGAGTAGCTTCTTTCTCTCGGAGCGAGTTTCGCTCGCGATTTTCAGAGGTTGCTCAAAATATGCAATTAGGGAAAGTGAAGCATGGACGCGACAAAATCAAAACACCAACAATTAATAATTGGAATGCTGAGTCTCCTCTTCTCTGTCGTCATGCCCGGTTTCACCAATGAGAGCGTGCTGCAGCGGCTTGAAAAGGATTTCCAGAAGATTGTCACGGATGCCCGCCCTACCGTTGTGAAGGTTGTCGCAACACAAGGCGTACCGGTCCCCCTGTCATGGAACACGAAAGAGTTAGCACTGATGCGTCAAAATATCGGGTCTGGTATTGTCATTGACACCGCTGGACACATTGTGACGACCACTTTCGAGATGGGGCCCCCGAGTAAGATTGAAGTTATCTTTAACGATAAAAGGGTGTCTTCAGCAAAACTCATCGGTACTGATGTATTCACTGATATTGCTGTACTTCGGGCTACAGGTACGCTGCGCAAATCCATACCACCAACGAATGCGGTCAGGTCTCCAGCGGCACCTGACGAAGGGATCGAATTCACGTTGCCTCGTAAGTGGGGCGATTCTTCAAAAATTGATACCGGTTCCTGGGTTGTGACAATCGGGAGTAGTTATGGCCAGAGTCCTATTGTCTCCTTCGGTATTGTGGGTGGTTGGGACACCTTGCCGAATCAATTGTGTGGCGAATTAATTAAAATCAACGCCGCGGTTACGCCCGGCAACAGTGGTGGGGCAGTCGTCAACACGTCAGGAGAGGTCGTTGGAATGATACTTGCAGTTCTGACAGAACCAACTGCTACGCATGCTTCGCTTAACACGCTTTTCGGGAGGCAGGACGGTATGGACATTACACAATTTCTTGAGCGACCCCCGTTGGCGACTCGGGATCAGGAAATCACCTTCGCTATGCCGATAGAGACGATTCATGCCGTTGCCAAAGAAATTATAGAACACGGGAAGGTCGCTCGTGGCTGGCTCGGTGTTGAAGTTGATATTGGTGATTTAGGGGTCCTCGTTACGGGTGTGATCGAAAACAGTCCGGCGCACAAAGGCGGGCTTTTAACTCAGGATCTTATCTTGGAATTTAACGCAGTCCCTGTACACTCTTACGACGAGTTGTTAAAATGCGTTGTGAGTAAGCGACCGAATACAAAGGTCCGACTTAAAATCGGTAGGAATGGAACCGAACACTATTCTACAGTCACATTAGGTGAAACGCCTTAGCGCACGATTCGATCGAATTCAGCAAGGTATGCTTGGGCAATATCGGGGTTTCCTTTAATAATCAATAGATTCTCGCTGTTGCGCTCTTCCGCGTTTTTGGAGAAGTTATACGAACCCGTAATCACGGTCTCCTCATCGATAACAATTACCTTGTGGTGCATAGCTCCCTTATTTTTTTCCAGAGCCACACGTAACCCAGCCTTCTTCATAGCATTATATTCGGAATATCGATCATCAACCTGTCGTTTCTCGAACACACCCCGTACGTCAATCCCTGATTCAAAACGATCCCGCATCGCACTACCGAGCGCATCTTGTGTGAACGAAAACGCCATAAAATGAATCGACTTCTTAGCAGATTCAATCTCCTTCAGGAGCGACGACCTAATATCATTGTCCGGTGAAAAATAGGTGAATATCTCCGTCCCATCACTCAGTGTCACTTTCGGGTGCACAACAGACGCACCGGAAGATTTCTCAGCCCGCATTTGCCGGAACAACTCCCGGAACTCTTGTGTGAAGTTATACGCGACTCGGACAGAATCGATGAATATTACATTGTTCTTGTTTCTATAGGCACCGTTATAGGTGGT
>JAAXHD010000431.1:0-969 GCA_012271015.1 Candidatus Poribacteria bacterium
GTCCTATTGCACCAACTCGGTGCGGCACGGGAAATCGTGTGGGCAGGTATCGCTTACATTGTAAACAGCCTTATTTTTTCTGCAATTACCCCGATGTGGAAAATAAGTTTTCACAGCAGTGTCGCCACTGGATGTGTTACCGTCCTCGTCATGCTTGTCAATCCACAATTCGGTTGGCTATTTCTGCTGATCCCACTGATTGTTTGGGCGCGAGTTTACCGAAAACGACACACACTTCTCCAAACCATCGTCGGCGCAGCGCTCGCTGTTGGCAATACCGTATTTATTTTGAATATGGCGAAACTGGGGGGACACAGTTAAAGGATAAGAACGTTCATCTTTACTGCTTCATTAATCATCAGCAGTTAGCAGTCAGCAATCAGCAAAGAGGTTCGTTCAAAGATTCCCTCTTTACCGACCGCTGAAAGGACTTTTGAAAAAATCTAGGGGAAATACCCAAGCAAAAACACCTAACCGCCATTTATCGTGGATGTTTCAGGGGTGGTAGGTTATCCCAATCACACTCAAGGCAGAAAATGCCTTCTCTACCGAGTTGGCGTACACGCCCGCCACACTCAGGACATTTTACAAGACGAACGGAGTTCGCTTCTTCGGTACTCGGTGGAAACATGAGCAATTGCTCTATCGGCAAAGCCTGTCCGCGTTCTCCCACGAGCTCCAATTGCACATTTTCAATTATATCACGGGTATCCAGTTTAAACGGCGGCGGTGAATTTCGAGTGAGATTGATAAAATCGCTACGGTAGACCCGAATTGTGTCATCCTCCCGCACCTGTCGTATAAAAAGCGTATATTTATCCGGTGCTACCAAATAAGCCGCGGTGTCTAAAATGTATCTGCGCGGTTTGATGGCTATCTCATAGCCTCCGTAGTGCAGGATAGAAGGACTCGTATCCGGTTGCATCTGACAGATTTCAAAGAGCTCATGAGAACGTGACGCAGAGAGAA